>CAZXLA010000243.1:0-4983 GCA_964641895.1 uncultured Tepidisphaeraceae bacterium | reverse complement strand
CGGGCCTCTAGCTCAACGGTTAGAGCAGGGGACTCATAATCCCTTGGTTGTCGGTTCGAATCCGACGGGGCCCAGTTCGTTAGCCGATCAACAGTGTGAAGTTGATCAATCGGTCAGCACCCACTTCAAATCGCCGCCGACAATTGTATGGGTTGCGCGGCCCACTACTTTCCACCCGTGGAACGGGCAATTGCGGCTCTTAGACTTAAATTGCTCTGCGTCGATCGTCCACTTCGCGTTCGGATCGATGATGGTGACATCGGCCATGGCGCCCGCCTTGAGCGTTCCGCGATCGCTGCGAATGATTTTGGCCTGCGATGTACTCATCATCTCGATCAGCCGCAGCCAATTGATGTGGCCCGGCTCTACCAACGCTTTTACGTAGAGCGCCAGCGCTGTCTCAAGGCCGACAATTCCGAACGCGGCGTCCTGAAACTCCAGCTCTTTTTCTTCGGTCAGGTGCGGGGCGTGATCGGTCGCGAGAATGTCGATCGTACCGTCTTTCACGCCTTGGATGCAGGCCCTCACATCGGCGGCGGGGCGAAGCGGGGGGTTCATTTTGTAGTGGGTGTCGTAACCGCTGCGTTTGATCTCGTCGTCGGTCAGCAGAAGGTGATGCGGCGCGACCTCGCAGGTCACCGGAAGGCCGTCTCGTTTGGCTCGGCGGACGAGTTCCACGCTCCACGCCGTGCTGATGTGCTGCACATGATATCGCGCGCCGATAGTGCGGTTAAGCAGCAGATCGCGCGCGATCATGAGTTGCTCCGCTTCGGCCGGAATGCCGCTGAGGCCCAGCGTGGTGCTGACCAGGCCGGCGTGCATGCTTCCGCCGGACAGTGCGTTGTCTTCGCAGTGCTGCATTAGAAGGCCGTCGAACATTTTCAGGTACTGCAGAGCCTTTCGCATGACCGATGCGTCGTTCACGCCCACGCCGTCATCGCTGAACGCGATGGCCCCGCGCGCGTGCATGCTGGCCATCTCGGCCAGTTCCTTGCCTTGCCGCGCCTTGGTGATTGCGCCAATCGGCAACACGTTGGCAAGCCCGACACGCTCGCTTTCACGCCGCACGAACTCGATCTGCGCTTCGTTGTCCAGCGCCGGCTTGGTGTTGGGCATACAGCAGACGGTCGTGAACCCACCCGCGACGGCGGCGGCGGCACCGGACGCGATGGTTTCTTCTTCCTCATCACCGGGCTCGCGAAAGTGAACGTGAATATCGATCAGGCCGGGGCAAACAAGCTGGTCTTTGGCGTTGACGACGACGTCGACCTTCGCGCGTGGTGTGAGTTCATCGCCAATGCGCGTGATCTTGCCGTCTTCGATCAATAGATCGCCGCGCTGTTGCAGGTTCTGCGACGGATCAAGGATCGTGCCGTTTTGGATGAGGATGGAACGCATTTTTTAAACCGCGAAGGCGCTAAGGCGCCAAGGAAGAAACGCGAAGAGGTACTATCCGGTTCGGATCACTCGTTTGATGCCGTCCTTCACGTACGCCACGTTGAAGTTCATTAGAAGTCCAAGCTCTAGCTGCAGCGAGATGTGCCAATACTTGCGCTCGGTGTGCGTCGCTCAATGCTTCCACCACCTTCAACTCGAGTACAAGGCAGCCCGCGACGAGGACGTCGACGCGCCCTTCCGCAACAAGCTCATCTTTGTACACGATCGGAACGGGGTGGTGGCATTCGTGCGGTACTCCGCGCAACGTCAGTTCCCTTAAAAGGGCGCGACGATAAGCGATTTCAGGCAGATTTGGGCCGAGGATCGTGTGCACTTCGATCGCTGCGCCGATGACGGTCGTCGCGTTGCGCTCGGTGGCCTCCGAGACCTTTCGCACATCGCCTTCTCTGAATTCCCAGAAATTCATTAGCTCACCTTTGCGTGTGTTTCTTTGCGCCTTCGCGCCTTCGCGGTTCATTCGGCCCGCTTAGTCACCTGTGATCGAATTTGATCGCCCGCGTCCAGCCGAGCATTGTCCAAATCAAAATCCATCTGCAGGCCGAGCCAGAATTCGGGGGAATTTCCAAAGTAGCGCGCCAGCCGAAGGGCGGTGTCGGCAGTGATCGAGCGACGCTTGAGCACGATTTCATTGACCCGCCGCGGCGCAACGCCGAGGCAAATGGCCAGTTGATTCTGGCTGATGGCCATTGGGCGGAGGAATTCTTCCAACAGCACTTCGCCGGGATGGATGGGTTCAAGCGTTGAAGTCTTCATTTTTTACCGCGTTAGTGATAGTCCACGATCTCCACATCGAAGGCGTCGCCGTCGGCCCACTTGAAACAGACGCGCCATTGGTTGTTGACTCGAATGCTCCACTGTCCTGCCCGCTTTCCAACAAGTTTCTCAAGTCGGTTCGCCGGTGGAATTCGCAGATCATCTATCGTCACGGCCCTGTGAAGCATTCGGAGCTTTCTCAAGGCAATCTGCTGGATATCCACCGGAAGTCGTCGGGATCGCTCAAGATTGAATATCCGCTCAGTTTCACCGCAGCGGAACGTACTCATCATAGGTATATCCTATGGCGCTATACGGATCAACTCTGTTCTATCGAACTGATGCCTGGCTCACCAGATACAGCACCGCCATCCGCACCGCCAGCCCGTTGGTTACCTGCTTGAGGATGCCGCTCTGCTCCCCGTCTGCGATATCGCTTTGAATTTCAACCCCGCGGTTCATTGGGCCGGGGTGCATGATGAACACGTCTTTTTTACACTTCTGAAAACGGTCCCACGTCAGGCCGAAGAGTTGGGTGAACTCGCGCACCGTGGGGAACTGCGCCGCCTGCATGCGTTCGTTCTGCACGCGGAGCATCTGGATCGCGTCGACTTCGCCGATCACATCATCCAGCCGATGGCATACTCTTGCGCCGAGCGATTCGAACGACCTGGGCAGCAACGTCGGCGGGCCGACCAGGATCACCTCGGCGCCTAGTTTCTGCAGGCCCCACAGGTCGCTTCTTGCCACCCGGCTGTTGGCGATGTCGCCGACGATCGCCACCTTCAAGCCCGCGATCTTCCCGAAGCGCTCGCGAATGGTGTAAAGGTCGAGCAGGCCTTGCGTCGGGTGTTCGTGTGCGCCGTCGCCGGCGTTGACGATCGAGCATTTGCACGCTCGCGCCAAGACCTGCGCCGAACCCGCGGCCTTGTGGCGGATGACGATGATATCGACGCCCATGGCCTCAATCGTGCGGGCGGTGTCGATGAGCGATTCGCCTTTGCTCACGCTCGAACCGTGCGACGAAAAATCGATCACGTCGGCGCTAAGCCGCTGCGCGGCCAGCGCAAAGCTGGTGCGTGTGCGCGTCGAGTCTTCAAAAAACGCGTTAACCACGACGCGCCCCCGCAGCGCGGGCACTTTCTTTATTGAACGCGTCGATACTTCCTTAAAGCTGTCGGCGGTGTCGAGGATGAAATTGATTTCGTCGGCACTCAACTCTTCCAGGCCGAGCAGGTGTTTATGTTTCCATCGGGCGGCGGAAGTCGCTTCATCGGTGACGCGCGGTTCGTCGGCAGGAATTGGGGCGGGGCTTGGGGCGGTGATATTAATGGAATCTTTGCCATCTAACTCGCGGAAGCGCACGTTGATGCGCCGGTCGGCGGGAACATCGTGAAGTTTTAATCCCGCAAAGTCGGCGCTAATCGGCACTTCGCGGCCGCCGCGATCGACGAGGATGGCGGTTTTGAGCAAGCTCGGCCGGCCGAAGTCGGCGATGGCGTCCATCGCCGCGCGAAGCGTTCGGCCGGTGGAAAGCACGTCATCCACAAGCAGCAGGGGCTTACCGTCAATATCTAAATCAAGCCGCGTCTGCCCGACCACGCCGCGCGGGCCGAGGCGCGCCAGGTCATCGCGATACATCGTCACATCAATCACGCCGTGATCCACCAGCGTGTGCCCCGTCTGCCGCAGCCGCGCCACGATGCGATTGGCCAGGATTGATCCGCGGGTGCGAATGCCCACCACGTTCAAGTATTGATCTTTGGGAAACGCCGCGACGATCTGCGCGAAGAGTTGATCGAACGCACAGGCCACATCAGACGGATCGAACTGTGACTTCATCCTAAGTGCAGCAAGCTACGGGAAAGCGGTGACGTTGACAAATCGCAACGTCTCATCCGATTCGCTCGCATAGTCGCGAGACGTTTAGCTTGCCTGTCGCATTGGCTGTGGAAGGTCTTCGGTTGCCGCGATATGGAGGAACGAAATCAGCGATTCTCGAACCGGAATCTCGTCGGCCGACGGCTTTTGGCTTTTGTCGTAGATCGCCACCGTAACGCCCGATTTTGAGACGAAAAGCATCTCCGGGTGAAGCACATCATAGGTCGTGCCACTGATTAAAATCAGCCGAAACGGCACGAACGGCCGACGGCGCAGGCGGGCGAACACGCCATCGGCGGTCATAGTAGAATTATAACGATTACAATAGAAAAGTCATGCAAAATTTGGTTATAAAGTTTATTAGGCAACATCGAGCGACGGCGGCTAAGCAGGCAGCGATTGCGCCCACTTGATGAGGATATCCGCCACTTCCGGCCGGCTGAACTCTTCCGGCGGGCGCTGGCCGGCGCGGAGGAGGTCGCGGACCTTGGTGCCGGCGAGGAAGATGCGGTCTTCCTTCGGGCTGTTGGTGGTCTTATCGCTTGCCATCCCCTTGGTTTTTTTGCAGTAAAACGTGTTCTCGAACTTCAGCGGGGTGATGCCGATGTCTTTGGGCAAGTCGAACTGATCGAAAATCTGCTGGGCATCATACGTGCCGTAGTAATTGCCCACGCCAGCGTGATCGCGGCCGACGATGAAGTGGCTTACGCCGTAGTTCTTGCGGATCAGCGCGTGCAGAATCGCCTCGCGCGGGCCGGCGTAGCGCATGGCCAGCGGCATGACGGTGAGCATCGTGCGATCTTTGTTGTAGTAGTTATCGATGAGCACTTTGTAGCAATCCATGCGCACGTCGGCGGGGATGTCGTCGCTCTTGGTTTCGCCGACGACGGG
>CAZXLA010000242.1:0-5056 GCA_964641895.1 uncultured Tepidisphaeraceae bacterium | reverse complement strand
CAGAACTACTCCGGTCGCTGACGCTCGCGGGTCGTAAATCGGGGCACATGCGATTGCCCTGTCGTGGCACCCTGCTCTTCGTCATCTCGCGTCTTCCAGAGTATCATCCGCGCCAACTGGAGGACTCATGCTCAGCCGCCCGATCTCCCGCCGTGATGCGTTGCTTGCTGTCGGCGCTTCGATGCTCATCAGGCCCATCGGAGCTGTCGCCGCGCCGACCAGGCCTGCGTTACGCGTCGTTCACCTGACCGACATGCACGTAAAAACTGAAAAACGCGCCGGTGAAGGCTACGCCGCGGCGCTGGAGAGTTTGAAGAAGCTCGACCCGCAGCCCGCATTCATCATCACCGGCGGCGATCATGTAATGGACGTGCTGAACTGCACACGGCAACGAGCGGATGAGCAGTGGTCGCTCTACCACAAAACGCTGGAGCAGGGCACGCAGATAAAGGCATATCCGGTCGTCGGCAACCACGACGTATACGGTTGGAGCACCGATCCGGCGATGGACGAGAAAACCGCGCAGTACGGCAAAACCATGAGCCGCGACATGCTTCGCATCGAGCGAACTTATTACAGCTTCGACCAGGGCGCGTGGCACTTCATCGTCCTGGACAACATTCAAAAGCGCGGCGGCGGGTACTACGGCGACCTCGACGTTGCGCAGATGGAGTGGCTGAAGGGCGACCTCCAAACCAACGGCGGGAAAAAACCCGTCGCGGTGTTTACGCACATTCCGCTGGCCAGCCTCTGCCCGCTGTTTTTCAACAAAGAGCCAAAGGAATTCTGGAAAACCAGCGACGCATTGCTGCACCGCAACAGCCGCCCGTTGATCGAACTGCTGCGCGATAACAACGCCAAACTTTGCGTAAGCGGGCACCTGCATCTGATGGACCAGATACGGTTCATGGACGTCGATTTCGTATGCAACGGCGCGGTGAGCGGAAGCTGGTGGGGCGGCCCGCACCAGTGGGTGCCCGAAGGCTACGGCGTGTTCGACCTGCACGACGACGGCACGCACGCTTTCCAATACGTCACCTACGGCTGGCAGGCGGAAAAGTAAAAGTGGCGAGGGCGTGAAGTGGCACGGGCATCTTGCCCGTGGCTGGGGTACTCCACAGCTTCGCGAAGCGAAAAGACAAGAGCGCAGCGATCTGCAGTATTCAACCGCCGTTCGCTCCGCTGTTGTTTTTCGGCCGAGTACTGCCGATTGCTCGGCGTACCAAGCACACGGGCAGGATGCCCGTGCCACGATCGCTTATTGCGTCGGCTGCGTTGCTGACGATTTCCCAATCGAAGTTTGGCGCGCGCCGATCAGCGGGTTATCCATCGACCGTTCAAACTTGTGATCATGATATTCATGACACGTCACACAATTCGCCGGCGCGCCTTTGGCCGATGCGTTGTCGGCGTGATGGCAACTGATGCACGACTCGCCCGCCGCCGCGATATTTAAAGCAGCGGCGCCGGAGTATTTGCCGTCGATGTCGGCGGTGAGAATGTTTTCGGTTGCCTCGCTGGTCCACGCCGGCGCGTGGCAGCCGCGGCAATCCATCTGGCGGTGGGCGTAGTGGTCGAACGTGCTGCTTGCAAACCACCGCCGCGGGGTTTTGGGAACGCCGGTCGGCACGGTGTGCAATCGATCCGCGACGGCTTCGGATGCGCCTTTCACTGTAGGCAGATTTCCGGCCAGATCGTGGCACTGAATGCACGAACTCACGGCAACATAGGCGGCATAATAGTCGGCCAGCACAGCCGGCGTGATTTCATCGGCAGCGGCCGGCTCGGCAAGCGACTGGCCTTCAAGACCTTTGGCTTTGTATCGCTCGGTGTTTTCCTTCAGCAGATCATTGGTTCGCTTGGCCGTCGCCGTGGCGGCGATGCGCAGCCAATCGGCTTGTGCAATTTTGACGGCCTGATCCACCGGCTTGGCACCGCCGCCCGGGCCGGGCTTGGGCGCGCCAGGCCCGCGTTTTGCCGGCCCGCCTCCACCCGCCGCCGGTTGCGTGCTCGGTTCGCCGGGCTTGGTGGCGGTGTACTCGGTCTTGGAATCCATAAACTTTCGAAGGTTGCTTTCCACTTCGCTGCGAACCAGTGACAGGTCGACGTGCGCCACGTTGAACTCGTCTTTGAAAGTGTCTTTCACCGTCACGCCGGCCAATGTCCAGCCTTTGACAGGAATGGGTAACGCGGTTTGCGTGTGGCACGCGGCGCAGTGTGCGTCGAAGCTTACGGGTTTGATAAACCGCGTGTCGCTCGACCCGTACCAATCCGCCGGCGCGTCTTTGGGGGTGTTGTACGGCGGCGCGGGTTTTTTATCCGGGTCGGCCGCCGTGCGATCAAGCTGCGGCGAAAACGCCGAGTGGCACGCGACGCAATCGGTCGCCAAGTCGGCCGCCAGATCGGCCGGCGCGCCTTTCCTGCGGATCTTCTCGACGTGGAATTTGTGGTTGTAACGCAGCCGGGTGGGGTCGGTCCATTGTCGATCCCCGGACGCTGATTCCGTTCCCGTCGCCGACAGCTTCCGCCCGAACCGCGGGTGGTCGTCCATATTAAACGCGATGACCCGCACTGCCGACTCGCGTTTCACGCCGCCTTGCAGAGCACGGTCGATGTTCTCATGACAGGTGATGCAGTGCTGATCGCTCGTCCCCGCCAGCGCCTCATGCCCGCGGTGCTCGATGTGGCAGCTCACGCAATTGGCGCTCATTGCGCCCGCCATTGCCCCGCCAACATGTTTGTCATCCTTCACCGCCATGATCAGCGATGTTTTGTTGACCCGCGCATGCGAGTCTGCCACCTTCTGATTCATGTGATGCAGCGAGCCATCATGACACTTCAGGCACGCCTGATCGCTAACATTGAGCCAGTAGCCTTTAGCGCCGTTGCCATCATGACAAGCTTTGCAGTCCTGTTCGATCTGGGCATGGGCGCGCGCCACCGGCCCTGGGTTGTGAATGCTATCAATCAGAACCGGCTTGCCGTCTTTGAACCGAACGGAGGAAAACGCAAACCACGCCCCTGCCCCGAGCATGCACGCGAAAACCAACCCCACCCGCATCCGCCGCCACGGGTGCGGCTTGCGGTGGTAGTTGAGATCAATGCGGCCGGCGACGGCTTTCTGGGTTCTAACGCGAGCCATGCAAAATCTCCGTCAGATCTGCCATTGTGCACACCTTAACGATTGACGATTGACGATTAACCGATCCGCAGCCAACACTTACTACTCGTTAATCGTCAATCGTCAATCGTCACCACGCATTCGCGCCAACACGCTCGGTTCATCGAATCGCCGGTCCGGCCATTTCATTCGCCTTGGCAGTCGCGGCGTCGCGGATTTTGTTCAGTTTGGCCAGCGCGTCGTATGCGGCGTATTTATACACGTCGCTTAACGTCGGGTAGTTGAAGCACGTGCTGATAAAGAACTCGATATCGCCTTCAAACTGCAAACACGCCATGCCGATGTGCACCAGTTCGCTGGCAATTTCGCCGATGACGTGACAGCCAATCAACTTGCCGTCCAGCGCGTTGAAGATGAGTTTGATCATCCCCTCGGTATCGCCAATAATCTGCCCGCGGCCGTGCTTGCCGAAGACGTCTTTGCCGACGACATAAGGAATACCCGCCTTGCGGCAATCCTGCTCGGTTAAACCGACCTGACTGATTTCGGGAATCGTATAAATGCCCGCCGGGAGAATGGGGGCCAGCCGCGTCTTGTACTTTAAGTTGAACGCGTGACACATCGCCAGCCGGCCCTGCTCCATGCTGGTGCTGGCGAGCGCGGGCGCGCCAATCACATCGCCGGCGGCGTAAATGTTGGATACCGTGGTCTGGTAGGAAATCGGATCGACCTTCTCGATATGCCCGTACTTGCCCACCGGAATGCCCAGCGCCTCAAGCCCGAGGCCCTTCGTGCATCCGCTTCGGCCCAGTGCATAAAGCATCGTTTCAGTGACGATTTCTTTGCCGCTCTTGAGCTTGGTCTTCACCTTACTGCCGTCGAGCACACAAGACTCGACGCTGTCGTTCATCAGCAGCTTGATGCCGGCGTCCTCCATGCGCTTCATGAAAATTTCGCCGATTTCAGCATCGAGCAGGGAATCGAGCGCACGACCTTTGGGGTGGACTAAGTAGGTTTCAACACCCAGCGCGTTGAACAGGCACGCATACTCGCTGCCGATCACGCCCCCGCCCACCACGATCATGCTCTTGGGCACCTGCCGCATTTCGAGCACGGTGGTGGAGTCAAAGACGTTGGCGTCATTAAACGGAATATTAGGCGGGCGGGCGGGAACCGAGCCGGTGGAAATGAGGATGTACTTGGTCGTCAGCCGCTGTTCTTTCCCGTCGGCCGACTTGCAGATAACGGTGTTCTTATCCGCCAGCGTACCGCGTGCGTGGATGCGGTTTACGTTGTGCCACGGCGCGTCCATGTTCGCATGAGCGCGCTCCTGCATGCGCGACTGCACCATCTTCTGGCGATGCATGAAGTTGCTGAGGTTGACGTCGGCCTTGAAAGAGACATCCATGCCTTCGCCGAGCTGCCGCGTGCGGAAGCCTGAAAGGAACAGCGCGCTTTCGCGCAGCGTTTTACTGGCCAGCGTTCCCCAGTTGATGCACGCTCCGCCCATGGCGGTGTGCTCTTCGATCAGGGCCACTTTGTGCTTAAAGTAGGCCGCCTGCGCCGCCGCCTTCTCACCACCGGGCCCGCCGCCGACGATGATCAGATCGTAGTCGTACTTCGGTTCGGCGACAGTGGCCTTTGCTTCGAGCTCTTTCGATGCTGAAATTTTTGCTTCTGCCATGCAATGCCCCGATCGTTTGATCGTCGATTTGATTACTCGCCTTCCCGCGCCGCGCTGTCTGGAACAATTTCCGTCGTCTGCCGGTTGCCCGCAGGCAGTTTACGCAATCGATACCGCCAAGTCGCCCAAGATACAAATACTAATTGCAGCGCGACATAGCTCAAAACATACTCAAACCCCCCGCGCCCGAATCCGTAGCTGTGCAGACCGACGCCCAGCACAAAATTCACGCCGTACCAGCTCATTAGAAC
>CAZXLA010000241.1:0-5066 GCA_964641895.1 uncultured Tepidisphaeraceae bacterium | reverse complement strand
TCGTGAGTTGTCGCTTCGACGCATTGTGCCACGTGGCACAATGCAGCGGTCAGGGGTCAGGCATCAGGCAGCAAGCCTCAGGCAGCACGCTCTCATTTCCCCCGCTTCTTCCCGCCGTTGTGGCTCGGTTCGATGTCGCCGAATTCCAGCATGTGTGAAATTGAAACCGTTTTCCACTCGGTTGTGATCCGATGTCCGCGATCGTCGCGAATGTCTTGCGTTGCGAAGATGCGCTGGCTAGGCATCGTGGCCTGCTGATGGGTGATCAGCGCCTGATTGCGTCAATCGGGAATGACCGCGTCCAGCGAAGCGTGAAAGATGCGGGTTACGGGTCAGAAATTTTATCCAACCTTCGCACTTTTACGCCGCTGCTTCCTGCTCGCGTTCAAGGACTTTGTCTTCCATTAAGTTTCTGATCTTGATCAACGCCTTGTTCTGAATCTGGCGGACGCGTTCCTTGGTGACGCCGATGATTTTGCCGACTTCTTCGAGCGTCATCGGGCTGTCGTCTTCCTGCTTCCAGTTGAAGCGGCGGCGGATGACGGTTTGCTCGATGCTGCTTAGCTCGGCCAAGTTGCGGTCGACAATTTGCTTGAGCTCGTCGGTTAGATCGGCCTCTACCACGTCGCGGCGCGTATCGGCCCAATCGCTTTTTTCTAATTCGGGATCAAACTCCACCGGAAAATGCTGGCGGTGGCGGCTGTGCTTCTGGGCGCAGCGGCTGAAGGCTTTGAGGATCGCCCGGCAGGCGTAGGTGCTGAATTTGAAACCTTTGTCGACGTTGAACTTTTCGACCGCGCGCAGCAGCGCCATATTGCCTTCACTCACGATCTCGGCGAAATCGATATCACCCAGCCGCGTGCGCTTGGCCATCGCCAGCACGAGCGCGAGATTGGTGCGCGTGAGGAATTCGCGGTGATGCTCGTAGCGGCGGTGCCATTCGAGGAAATCTTGAGCCAGTTGCTTGGTCAGGCCGTCGCGTTTGATCGTCCGCTGAAATTGCTTCAGGCGCAGCTTGGCATAATTGTAGCGGTAGAACATGAGCCGTTCTTCGGCGGCCTTCATCAACTGCGGCTGGCCGGAAACGGCGTTTTCGGCGTCGTCGCGGGTGGGCTGGTACCAGCTTACCATGGGTAATGCCGGCTCTTCGGAACCGAACAGTTCGGTCTCGACATGCTTACGGCGGAAGATTGGGCTGTCCATAAACGCATAATTTTCTTCCAGCACAGCATTTGCGCGCTCGCGAAGGAACCGTGATACGCGTGCGGTGCGGGGGAGGGGGATTAAGGTTGTGGCAGACATCGGAACTCCTGGTTGCGGATCCTAAAGATTTCTTTCACCCGCCATTACATCTTACGGAACCGCGACGGGTATCGGGGTATTACGTTTAGTTGGTTTTTTCTGTTCGAAGCCTAAAGTGATGTAAATACGCCGCTTAAAACATACACATTGAGCGGCGTCCGAAGTTTCTCTTGGTGGACATTTATTCATGGTTCACCTGACCGTGCGGCGGTTTCGCGAATGCACCGGCGGCAACGAGCAGCACGCCGATCAGTAGCAAACATCGCGCCGTCGAAACGGCTGGAACCGTAAGCCCATGCGAGAGCTGTACTTCGGAGGCAGTTTCAATCCGATTCACCTCGGGCACCTGCGCGCCAGCGCGGCAGTCGCCCGGGCGGAGGGGTTTTTGCGCGTGGTGCTGGTTCCGGCGGCGGTATCGCCACATAAACTGATGGACGCCGACTACGCGCCGGCGGAACACCGGCTGGCGATGTGTCAACTGGCCGCCAATTCGGCAGACGCCGACGGCCCCTTCGCGGTGGACGACCTTGAGCTGTGCCGGCCCTTCCCCAGCTATACAATTGACACCGTTCGCGCCCTTCGCGTCCGTTCCCCCGGCGATCCCGTACATTGGCTGATTGGTGCCGATCAGGTGGCCAAACTACCTTTCTGGCACGAATCGAACCAGCTTGTCCACGAGGCCCGGTTGCTGATCATGGCCCGGCCGGGCTTCGAATTTGATTTCGAAGGACTGCCCGAACCATTTCGCTCTTTGAAAAACAATGTGGTTGTCGCCCCGTTGATCGACGTCAGTGCCACCGAAATTCGCCGGCGGGTGCGGCTGGGGCTTTCGATCGACAAATTAGTGCCCGCAGAAGTGGCCGACTACATTGCCGCCAACGGGTTGTATCAAGGGACAAATCTGCCGGAATAACTGATGCAAGCCCGGCGAACCGATTTATCGGACGTTGGTTCCCGCCGGCGGGTCGTCCCTCGCGGGGTCGTTCTTTGTTGATTTGGTTGATCCGTGTGTCATCTTCGGTGTAACAACCCACCACCGGCGGCGTCTCTGCCCACAGTGAACGCCGGCGCGTGCGAACGGTCGGCTAAGTTAAATCATGTCATTGCGACAACTTATAAACTCGAGTTCCATGGCGCCGCTCGAACCTCTCGAGCCCCGTCGCATGCTGGCCGGCGGGAGCGTTGATCCATCGTTCGGGGGCGGGTCGATGGTCGCGATCGGGTTCGCCGCCGGATCGAGCGTGCTCAACGACGTGCTGGTTTACCCCGACGGCAGCGTGCTCACCGGCGGCTATGCCGTTCCGCTGGTGAACAATCAACCCAGCGACGTGCCGCAAATGGCGCTCGCGAAATACAACTTTGCCGGCCAACTCGATGCGTCGTTCGGCATCGGCGGGCAAATTTATGCCACGCCGCGCGGACTTAAGGGCGCACTCGATATGGCGCTGCTCGACGATGGATCGTTCCTCGTCCTGGGTTCCAGCGCCAGCGGCTACAGCACACGGGCGAACGTGCTCCTGAAATTGACGCCCGGCGGAAAGGTGGATAACACCTTCGGCACTAAAGGCCGGGTGACACTCCCCGTTTCGGCCGCCACGGTGCATGTGGGCGCGGGCAACGCGATCTTTGTCGCCGGCCAGCAGGATCGCCACGGCGCTGTCGTCAACTATCTTCCCACCGGCAGGCTCAACACCAGTTTTGGCACCGCCGGCATCTTCTCGACGGCCACGGTTTTTGATCCCGACCTAGACGCGACATTTTTCTTCGATAGCCTCGCGATCGACTCGCAAGGCCGGCTCTACGCCGCCGGCTCGCATCGGGACACCAAGACCGGCGTTGATGATTTCACCCTGCTCGACGTGCGGGCTTTGCGAATTCATTCGGATGGCACAAGCGACGGCTCGTTTGGAAACGGCGGGAGCTATTTCAGCGTGCAGCGCGATCTTGGCTCGATCGGCCTTAACCTCAACCCCGACGGCGCGGCATTCGGCGCGATCGCTATCGGCAGCGACGATGTTGCGGTAATCGTCGCCAGCGCCAGCAACGGCCAGAATGCCTACGCTGCCCGACTGCTGGCCGACGGCGCCCCCGACCCCGCCTTTGCCGGCGACGGCGTGGCCGACCTGCGCGTGAAGCCCGCGCGCTACCCCATCGCCGGTTCGGTGCAGGTGCAGGTCGACGGGAAAATTCTCTTCGCCGGCCTCGCCGAGCGCAGCGGGCGCAACGTGTTCAGCATCGAACGCCTCGGAACCGGCGGCGTGCCTGACACCACCTACGGCGATCAGGGCGTGAGCACCGTTCTCTACAAAAAGATTGCCGGCGAAGCGCGCGTGGCGGCGCTGGCGCCGGACGGGTCGATCGTCGTCGGCGGAGTGGTCGGCAGTGCTGAAGCCGGCGGGATCAACGATTCTCGCCGCTTTGCCGTCACCCGACTCTTCGGCGAAGAAGGCCCCGCCGGACAGTTGATTCCCAAAACGCTGCGCGCGTCGCAGGCGGGCTTTTTGTTCGACGTCGTCTGGCGCGATGACGATCCATTAAGCCAACTCACCATCGATGGCGGCGACCTGCGGCTCTTCGGCATCGACGGCATCGCGCGGCGCGCAAAACTGTCGGCTGTTACGGTCTCGCTCGATGGAAAGTTGATCACCGCCCGCTACCGCCTCCCCGCCATCAACGGCACGGTTTTCACGCCCGCCGACAATGGCAACTATCAGGTTAAGGTTTTGAACAATCAGGTGTCTGACAACGCCGGCGCGTTCGCCAGCAAACGCTCGCTGGGGATTGTGCGCGTGCGGATCGTGTGACGGTTGACGGTTCAATTCTTGCAATCACCGCGACCGCTTGCGGCTTCGCGGCAACAGGCGTGCATCGGCGCGATGAAACGACCCGAGGTTTGCTATACTGCGCTCCGAGACAGCGCCAGTTATGCATTCACTCCCCACCCCCATCGCGGTGCAACCTGTCAATACACGCCGGCTTCTTGCTTATTTCGGTCTCGTCTACTTTTGCCAAGGGGTGACCGCGTACAGCGCGCTGCTCAACCAGCCGCTGCGCAACTATCTCAAGAACCAGCTTCAGTACGACGCCGAACGCACGTCGGCTTTCATTTTTGTTGCGGCCATGCCCTGGACGCTGAAGCCGCTTTACGGGCTGCTGAGCGATTTCATCCCGCTGCTGGGTTATCGCCGGCGGTCGTACTTGTTGCTCTTCACCCTGGTGACGGCCGTCACGTTCCTGTGGATGTCCGGCGTGCGCGAGCCTCGGGCGCTGTTGTTGGCGATGTTCCTCGTCGGCGTGGGCGTGGCGGCGGCGGATGTCATCGTCGACGCGCTCATGGTTGAAACCGGCGCCGCCACGGGAAAGGTGCGTACCTTTCAGGGGGTGCAATGGATCTGCGTATCCACCGCATCGATGCTTTCGGCGTTGCTGGCCGGTTGGATCATCGCCGGGCGCACGCCCGGCGCGGCGCTGGGTTTGGCCGCGCTGATCGCCTCGGCCATGCCCCTCATTATCGCCTCGTTCACATTCTGGGCGGTGAAGGAACAAAAGACGCGGTTGAATCTGGCGCAGATGAAAGCAACCGCCGGCGGATTGCTCGCCGCGCTCACGTCGCTGCGGCTGTGGGGCGTGCTGATCTTCCTGAGCCTGCTCGCCGCCAACCCGGCCCTGATCACGCCGATGTATTATCACCTTACCAACAAAGTCGGTTTGCCGGCGGAGTTCATGCCCAGGACCGACATGGCCGCCAGCTTCGGCTACGTCAT
>CAZXLA010000240.1:0-5112 GCA_964641895.1 uncultured Tepidisphaeraceae bacterium | reverse complement strand
TGGGCTATCATCTTTCGCCGCTTCGCGGCTAACGGGTGGCGACTTAAGTCGCCACCCCGAAGCGCTCACACTTGAATCAGTACCGATAGTGATTCGGCTTGTACGGTCCTTCGACCGGAACACCGATGTATTTCGCCTGTTCCGACGAAAGCTTCGTGAGCTTTACGCCCAGCTTGTCCAAGTGCAGGCGCGCCACTTTTTCATCCAAGTGCTTGGGCAGCACATAAACAGCCTTGTCATATTTGGCTACGTTCGTGGCAAGTTCGATTTGTGCGATCGTCTGGTTGGTGAAACTCGCGCTCATCACGAAACTCGGGTGACCCGTCGCGCAGCCCAGGTTCATCAAACGACCTTCGGCGAGGATCAGCACGCTGTTGCCGGTATCCTTGAACGTATACATGTCGTACTGCGGCTTGATGTTGGTGCGCTTCACCCTGCCGGTTTCTTCGAGCTTTTCCAGCCCGGCCATGTCCACTTCGTTATCAAAGTGGCCGATGTTGGCGACGATCGCCTTGTCTTTCATCTTCGCCATCTGCTCGACGCTGACGATCTTGAAATTGCCGGTCGTCGTGACATAAATGTCGGCGTAACTGAGCGTGTCTTCCAGCGGGACGACCTGGAAGCCTTCCATGGCGGCCTGCAGGGCGCAGATGGGATCGATTTCGGTCACGATCACGCGGGCGCCCTGGCCTTTGAGGCTCTGACAGCAGCCCTTGCCCACATCGCCGTAACCGCACACCACCGCGACCTTGCCGCTGATCATTACGTCGGTCGCCCGATTCAGTCCGTCGATCAGCGAGTGACGACATCCGTAGAGATTATCGAACTTGCTCTTGGTGCAGCTATCGTTGACGTTGATCGCCGGGAACAGCAGCGAGCCGTCTTTCTGCATCTCGTAAAGGCGATGCACGCCGGTGGTGGTTTCTTCAGTCACCCCGCGGATTTTGGCCGCCACGTTGGTCCACCGCTTCGGGTCGATGGCGAAGCACTTCTGCAGGAGCTTTAGGATTTCCTTGTACTCTTTGTTGTCGGTGGTCTCAGGCCCGGGGATCTTGCCGGCCTTTTCAAACTCCACGCCTTTGTGGATGAGCAGCGTCACGTCGCCGCCGTCGTCGACGATCTGGTCGGGGCCGGTGCCGCCGCCGAAATCCATGGCGCGTTCGGTCGCCCACCAATATTCTTCCAGCGTTTCACCCTTCCACGCAAACACCGCAACGCCCTTGGGGTTGGCCGGCGTGCCGCCCGTCTCCGGCCGACCCACCACTACGGCGGCGGCGGCGTGATCCTGCGTGCTAAAGATGTTGCAGGTACACCAGCGCACGTCCGCGCCAAGAATCACCAGTGTTTCAATCAGCACCGCGGTCTGGATCGTCATATGCAGCGAGCCGACCACCTTCAAGCCCTTGAGCGGCTTGGACGCGCCGAATTCCTTGCGACAGGCCATCAGCCCCGGCATTTCGTCTTCGGCCAGCATCATTTCTTTGCGGCCCCACTCGGCCAGCGAAAGATCGGCCACCTTGTATTCAAACCCGGTTTTGGGCTGCGACGATTGCATTTTGCGTTCTGCGACTGCGGTAGACATGTGAGTCTTGCTCCGTCTTGAGGTTGTCCGGACCCGCTACGATTCCCCACTGGAACCAGCCGCAATCCATCCGTTCATCCGGATATATTGTTGGATGGTTCCGGTGAGTTGTCAAGTGCCGAATAATCACCTTCTCACCCCCCCACGCGAGGTCAGAGCGCAGCGCCGCCCCGGCTTTCGATAGGTAATCAAGTGACTGCGGGCACGACACTCAACAGTTTGCGTAGATTACATAAGTTGGGGTACTTTCGCAGGACCCTGACCCAAGCAGCGCTCCGGACAAACGGGCTGACGCTGGGCAGCGTTGGTTTACGAGTTATGACCAAAAGCTCTGGATGACCGCGCGCTGGTGTCCGCCCTCCGCGTATTCAGAATGTGATCAACCTGATCGCGAGCCGCCAGCGAATGGAAGAGTCCGTTCTGAATTCCGTGCATCAGATTCGGGAGCTGCGCAACCGGATCGTTCACAGAAATCTGTCCATTTCGCCGATCGGATTTGGCGTGTGCAAATCCCGCCTTGCCACGTATGTCAGCCGCCTGCCTCGAAAATGGTGACCCCATGCCGATTTCGCTGCTGGACCTACGGCACCACCACCGCATCGGGAAACAAGCCCGTCAATCGCGCCTTCGCCGCCTGCGCTTGTTGATAATTGTTGAACGGCGTGACCGTCACCACGGTCTGTCCCTGCGAATTCCCGAGTTTGCTGGGAATAAACCCCTCGCGACGGAGGGTGTTCATGGCGTTCTCGGCCGTTTGTGGCGATGCGAAAGTGGCCACCTGCACCGCGAATGCTTTCGCGCCGCGCTTTTGCGCGGCGCGTTTCGCGGCGTCGGTTGACGGATATTCCTGCCCAACCGCTGCCAGGGTGCGGTCGGCGTCGTCGAACTGGCCCAGCCGCTGCTGGCACAGGCCGATGCGGTAGAGCATGTATGCTTTGTCGGCGTCATCGACAGCGAGATCGTGGGCCTTCACCCAATTGCGCCAGGCGTTGCTGTAATCGTCCTGCCAGTAGAATGTGTTGGCGATGCCGGAATAAATTCGCCCGGAAAGTGCGGCCGTCGGATTGGCCCGCAGCGCCGCGGCATAGGCGGCGGCGGCATTCGACAGGTTCATCCGCTGCGCCAACGGCGACGCGGCCACTTTCGCCTCGAGCGCACGGCCTTTGAGATACAAAACCTCCGCCGCCCGGGGAGATGTCGGGGCTTCGGCCAGAATATTCTCCGCCGTCGTGAGCGCCTGGTCTGCTTGGCCCGCCGCAAGCTGCTGCCAGCCGGTGGGGAGCATCTTCGTCGCGGGATCGGTAACGCATCCGGTTGCCGCTATCGATATAAGAAATAGCGCGTATACCCGAACGCATCGATTGCGAATTCCAGAATGCAGATTTCGGAAAATGTGCTGCAACTTCATTCCGATGAATCCAAAATCGAAAATCGAAAATCGAAAATCAGGCGTGTTCTGTGGCATCCTTGCCTCTCGATGAGTAAAATCTTACTACCTTAATTGAAACACGAACAATAAAAAGACCGGTGACCCATGCTCGTCCGACCCTTGCTCCAACATGCCGCAAACAAGCCCGAATCTGCCCTTGCAATTACCGACGACCGCGGGGCCGTCACTTGGCGGCAGCTTGTCGCCTCCGCCGCCAACATCGCCGCGACACTCTCAACGCAAACACAGGCCAATGCCGTCGGCATTCTGCTTCCGGCGTCGGCGGGGTTCGTCAGTAGTTTCTACGGGACGCTGCTGGCTGGCAAGATCGCGGTACCCATCAATTTTCTCATGGGCGATCGCGAACTGGCCCACATTATCAAAGACAGCGAGATCGATACCGTTCTCACCGCCCCGCCGCTGGCCGCTCGATTGGCCGACACGGGCCTGAAGGTGATCGACCTGACCCAGCTCCCCGCGCCCGATGGCGCCGTGGTCCGGCAAACTCTCGCGATGGCGGGTGCAAGCCCCACGCCGTCGCTAAAGATCGCCACGTTTCTTTACACGTCGGGCACGAGCGGTTTGCCCAAAGGCGTGGTGCTCACGCACGGCAATCTGCAGAGCGACATCGACGCCTCCATCGCCCACGCCGGGTTTAACGATCAGCACCGGTTTCTGGGCATCATTCCGCTGTTCCATTCCACCGGTCTGCTGGCGACGATGCTCGCGCCGATGCAACTCGGGTCGGCCGTCACGTACATCGCGCGGTTCAGCCCCGTCGCCACGATGAAAGCCATCCGCGATCAGAAGATCGGCGTGATGGGCGCCGTGCCGAGCATGTACGGCGCGCTGCTTCGGCTCAAAGACGCCACCGCCGACGACATGGCCAGCCTGTACCTCCCCATTTCCGGCGGCGAACCTTTGCCGCCGGCCATTCGCGAAGCATTCCTCAATCGCTACAAAAAACATCTGATGGAAGGCTACGGCCTGACCGAAACCTGCGGCCCGGTCTGCTTCAACACGCCGCAGCTCCACAAACCCGGAACAGTGGGTCGTGTCGTGCCTAACGCCGAAGTTCGCATTGTAGACGAAAACGGCGCCGCGCAACCCACCGGCGCGATCGGCGAGGTGTGGATGCGCGGCCCGATGATCATGCAGGGTTACCACAACCTGCCCCAGGAAACCGCCGCCGCCATGACGCACGACGGCTTCTTCAAATCCGGCGATTTAGGCATGCTCGACGCCGACGGATATCTCTCCATCACCGGCCGAAAGAAGGACCTCATCATTGTCGCCGGTGAAAAGGTTTACCCGCGTGAGGTGGAAGACCTGCTCGCCCAGCATCCAGCCGTCGGCGAGGTGGCGGTGCTCGGAAAGAGCGACGAATCGCGTGGCGAAGTGGTCGTGGCGTTTATCGTCGTGAAGGAAGGCATGGAAATCACCCCCGAGGAAATCCGCGATTATTGCCGCGCGCAAGGTTTGATAGCATGGAAGACGCCGAAAGAAGTCATCGTCACCGCCGACCTCCCGCGCTCGCCCACGGGCAAGGTGCTCAAGCGCGTGCTGGCGGAGCAACTGGCTTCGTAGCGCGGGCGTCCCGCCGTGAAGCCGGTACGCCGGCTTAAATGCACGACGGCGTACCGTCGATACTGGCGAGACGCCAATGCTACGTTACGGTTCACGATACGTCGCCTTCTTAATCAACCGCGCAAAGCGCAGCGGCTGCAGCGCGGCGCTGGCTAAATTGTTGTAAATATTCGCGGTCATGTAAACCAGCGTCTCGCGCGTCGGCCGGGCCGCGGGTTCGTGGATGAGCGGGAGAAACGCCACCACCGCCACCAGACGCAGAACGCCGCTGAGCACGAACAGCACTTCGTAGAACGTAAACGTCTGCATAAACGCGATGCCGTGTTCCCACTTCCACTCGCGGAGCACTTGCGCAATGATGCCCGCCGCCAGCCCGCCGAAGCATCCGGCGATATTGATGATCACGCTGTTGACCGCGACATAATTGCTCCCGCCGCGCTGGCCGGAATCGCCTTCGTCGCTGCCGCTGAACTCGAGCACGAAATTGAAGTTCGCCACCTCAACCCCCGCCCAC
>CAZXLA010000239.1:0-5112 GCA_964641895.1 uncultured Tepidisphaeraceae bacterium | reverse complement strand
TCATGTCGCATTCCATCCACCGCGTGCGTTCCTTTACGATCGAGGCGCCCTACACGTTGCGTGTGAGGTTCGACGATTGCACAGAGCAGGTGATCGACTTTCAGCCCGTCCTTCGCGGCGAGCTGTATCGTCCACTTCGCGATTTGGCGGTGTTCAATCAAGTGCGCGTCGATCCGGAAGTTCACACGTTAACGTGGCCGAACGGGGCCGACTTTGACCCGGCTACGCTACACGATTGGCCAGACTACATCGATGAATTGACCGTGCTGGCGAAACAGTGGGATTTGACGTTGACGTGAGCGCGCCAAGAATTTTTCAAAAGCCTTGCGCCCGATCAATTGTCGACTCAATCCTATTTTGCAAAACCACGCCGCGCTGTGAGCTTCAAGCGAACACGCGGGTTGGCTTGCCGAATACTCCAAACCCTCCCGACCCGCATGTTCGCCGGCGGCTCACAGCGCGGCGTGGTGCGCGGCGCGGTCCGAGCAGCTTCAATGGATGTACAACCCTGCATCCTTCGATGATGATTTGCGCGAGTAAGACGCCATCGCCATGAGCCAGACCTCTAACCTCTCCAACTACGCTTGGGCCGATTACCTCGATTGCATGGACGGCTTGCCCGAGCCGATGATCCTGCCATCCAACCGCGCGCCCCCCAAGCCGCGGTATGTGCCGCTGATGCTTGGCGTGGCGGCGGCGGGGCTTGTGACAGTTGCGGCGATTTATGTCAGCGAGTTACCGTTCGCGCCGTTCACGCTCACGGGCGATCGCCATCCGATTGAGCCGGTGATGGTCGCGATCATCATCGGGATGATCATCGCCAACCTGCTGCCGCTGCCGAAGCTGTTGCAACCGGGATTGCGTTTCACGATCAAACGCCTGCTGCCGATCGCGGTGATTCTGCTGGGGGCACGGCTGGATTTTGTGAACATTCTGAAAGTGGGTTTTGCCGGCTTGGGGATGAGCCTGCTGACGATTGTGGCGGGAATCGGGTTGTTTTTGTTATTCATCCGGTTGGGTTGGGTCAAATACAAACTTGGTCTGCTGCTGGGCATCGGCACGGCCATCTGCGGGGGGACGGCGATCGTTGCCGCGGCGCCGGTGATTGGTGCCGACGACAAAGACGTGACTTTCGGCGTGGCCACCGTCACGCTGTGCGGCCTTGTAGCGATGTTCCTCCTGCCGCTGGCCGCCGGCGCGATGCACATGAGCGAACACGCGTTTGGCGTGTGGGCCGGATTGAGCATTCACCAGACGCCGCAGGTGATCGCCGCGGGGTTTGCATATGGCAACGAAGCCGGCGATACCGCGACGATCGTCAAACTGGCGCGCGTGTGTTTGCTCGCGCCCGCGCTGATCGTCTTAGGCTGGCTCGCCGCGCGGTTCGATGCGCCCGACGGCCCACAACGCCGCTTTCGGCTTCGCGGCCTCTTCCCGATGTTCGTCGTCGGATTTCTGTTGATGGCGCTGCTCAAGACGCTCGGCCTGCTTCCCGACGTAAACCTGCAAATCCCCGGCTCAAAACTTTTCGACGCCCGTTCCATCGATTTCAACCTGGCCCGATTGTGCGAAACCGTGAGCAAACTGCTGATTATCGCCGCCATGGCCGCCGTGGGGCTGGAAACGCGCTTCTCGGCCCTGCGTCACACCGGCGTGCGCCCGTTGGCCCTGGGCTTTGCGGCGGCGGGAATTATTTGTGCGGGGATTTTGGGTTTGCTGTTCCTGACCGCATAAACGCTCGCACCGCGGTGTTGCGGCAAGCAATTCATTCCGCTTCAAAGGCCGCAAACGCGATCAACCTTTGCAGGTATTCATCGGCCTGGGCCAACTTCTGATCGGCGGCGCGGCGGCGGGCGGGTTCGCTGGCGCCGGCTTCCAGCATCAACACCTGCTCACGCAGCACGTCGGTCATCAAACTGGCGGCAGACGTGGTGAAGGGCGTGGCGTGGAAGGCGGGAACCTGGTCGGCTAGCTCGACGAACATCCGGCCGATCGCCTGTCCGCCGAACATGGCATCGGGCCGGGCCAGGGAAGGGTCGGACCAGCTTGCGCGAACCGGCGAAATAATGTCGCTGTACTGCCGGCGCGCGGCCATGGCTTGCGAAGAGAACAGCAGGTGCTCGATCACCTTCCACGACTGCTGCGGATCGCGCGCGTTGCGCGGAATGCCGAGCATGGTGCCGCCCCAGGTGCTGGTGGGGTGATCGGTCGGATCAAACTTCGGCATCGGCATCATGGCAAGCCTGCCCCGAAGCGAGTCGAGCGCGCTCTTGCGAATGTAGGTCACGCGCCAATCGGCGGTGACCATAATGCCCAGTGCGCCGGCGGACAAATCCTGCACCCAGTTGTGCCCGCCGGGGCTGGCGGCAGCGCCAATACGGCGTGGCCCGGCGGCCATCTCGGCGTAGCGGATGATCGTATCGGCGACCTTGGGATTACGCAGATGAGATTTCAGATCGCTATCGACCAGATTGATGTCGCGCTGCAGCAGCATCCGCACCAGTTGGTCGGGCGCCGAAGCCGGCAGCTCCATCGCCACGCGCTCGGGGTGGCCGTTGGCGCGCCAGTAAGACTGGTAGCGCAAACCCGCGTCGTGCAGTTCGTCCCACGTTTTGCACTCGGCAATGTTCACGCCGGCGGCATCGAACAGGTCTTTGCGGTAGGTGAGGGTGACGGGATGAACATCGTGCGGAATGCCAAACACCTTTCCGCCGCGGCTCCAAGGCACCAGCCGCGCCGCGACGATGTTGCCGCGCAGGTTCGCCGCATCGATAAACGAATCGAGCTGCAAAAGACCGACTTTTTCGGGAGGGAAGCGGAAATACTTTCCCACCGAACCGATCTCCAATTCCACCACGTCGGGCACTTTGTCGCCGGTGGCACCGCTCATCATCAGCGACAGGAGCCTGGTATCCAGCGCCCGTGAATTGATGAGATTGACGTTTAGAGAGCGACCGGTTTGCGCTTGAAACAAATCCACCAGCGACGGCCCATCGCGTCGCCCGCGATAGATATCGGCATGCGATTGCGCGAACACCCACACGGTCAAATCAGCCCGCGCCGCCGGACGGCGCATCGCGACCACTGCGCCGCTTGCCAGGGCAATCGCCAGCATGATGAGGATGGGTTTGCCGAGGTGGAAGCTCATGTGATACGTCAAGCCCGCTGTACGCATCATTGTGCGAATTGATCAGCATAAGGAGCGAAACTGTTCGACAGTCAAACCGGCATCGCGAATCAGCGCCCGAAGTGTGCCCCGACGAATTGGATCATGATTCGGGATGACCAGAACCCGCGAAGCGCCCGCCCTTCCCATCACGGAATGGCTCCCTTGCCTCTTCGAGGAAGTGTTATCCAGCCGGCGCGTTCAAAGGCTCGAATGGCTGTGCGGCTGTCAATAACGGGAAGGTGCTGCCCCATCATGCCGCCGCAGGTTCTTCGACGACGAGAAGCTCGGCCTGCAACTCGTCGGGTGGCACAGAAATTCCCATGCTTCGTGCGCCGTCGATCCATGCATCCATGGCATCGCGTACATTCTTGATCGCTTCGTCTCGGGTTGCGCCGTCGGTGACGCAGCCTGGAAGGCTCGGCACTTCGGCAATGAATCCGCCGTCCTCGCGGTCGGGATAAATGATGACCTGTCGCATCGGCTTGGATTGTAGCACAAATCCTCCGCGAACCATTGAAATCCCACACAATCAAACTTCAATGCTATTAAGCACATCGGCCCCGTCGTTCGGCCCGGTATCCGTGCCGTCGCCACCGTCGAGGAGGTCGGCGCCTTTGCCGCCTTGGAGGGTATCGTTGCCGGCTTCGCCGTAGAGTTTGTCGTTGCTGGAAGCGCCGAAAAGTTGATCGTTGCCGTCGCCGCCGAACAGGCGATCGACGTTGCCGCCACCGTCCAGGGTATCGTCGCCGCCTTTGCCGTAGAGACGGTCGTCGCCACCTTCGCCCAGCAGGCTATCGCGCGAGCCGCTGCCGTTGAGGCGATCGTTGCCGTTGCCGCCGAGCAGCGTGTTCTTGCCCGCGCCGCCGGAGAGCGTGTCGTTGCCTTCGCCGCCGATGAGCGAATCATTGTCGGCGCCGCCAATAATGTAATCGGCCTCGTCGGCGCCGGTTGGCGCCGCCGCGTCGCCGTAGATGGTATCGCTGCCGTCGCCGGAGGTGATGCTGTCGGCGCCGGACTGGCCTTCGATAAGGTTGTCGCCGGCTTCAACGCTGACGGTGTCGTTGCCGGTACCGCCGAAGATGATGTTGGCGCCGGAAGCATCGTTGATCGTATCGTTGTCGGCATTGCCCGAGAGCCGATCAAGCCCCCCACCGCCGGTCAGGCGATCGTTGTTGCCCTGCCCGCTGAGCGAATCATTGCCGTCGCCGCCTTGCAGGGAATCTCTGCCCAGGTCGCCGATAAGCGTGTCGTCCCCCGCGCCTCCGGTGAGGCTTGCCGGCGCGGTGATGGCGTTGTCGGCCATATCCACGCTGTCATTACCCGCGCCCAGGTCGGCGACAATGCGCGTAACATCAACGGCAGCGAAAGTAAGCTGCTCGGCATCGTGCGTGACGACGATCTGCCCGCCGCCGGTGGGTTGGCGAATGGTAAAAAAGTCGTCGCCGCCGGTGGCCACGAGCGTGAGAATCCCACCGGTTAGCGTGGCGAAATTGGCGTGCAACATCGCGCGGCGTTCGAGCGATTCGATCGCGCCGGCGGCGCAAGCCGTCGGGCTTCGGTTTCGAGCGTAGTTCATAGCGATTTTCTCCTTCATCAGAATGCCGTTGGCGGGCTTCATTTGATTGTAGGCCGGCTTGCTCGTCGGACAAGCCGGGCCGCACCAAAAGGACGCCGCAGCGGCGTATTTTGTTTCGACAAGGTACAATTCCGCTCGATGCAGAACATCACGCGTTTGATCGAATTGCTTCGCGCACGCCACCCGTGCGTAAGCATCGCTACGGCCGACGAGCCAGACGCCATCCAGCTCGTCCATGCCGCCGCGCAAGAGCTCGGGCTGCCGGTTTGGGAATGGAGCGTAGCGCGCGGGTTGCGTGACGGCGAGTTTGCCGATGCGCCGGCGCTTCCCGACACCAATAAGCTGGTGGACGCGCTCATCAGCGTCT
>CAZXLA010000238.1:0-5128 GCA_964641895.1 uncultured Tepidisphaeraceae bacterium | reverse complement strand
AACTTCGGCAGGACGCTGACGTCGGACTTGCCACGCGCAAGCGCCGTGCCGGAGCCGGTGAGCGCGATCAGTGTAGCGCTGCTGCTCGCAGGGTCGATGAATCGGCCCCGCCGGAGGCGCGCGTAAAAACGATTGGTGTACGACGGGGCTATAACGAGTCGGCCGGTTGGCATTGTTGCCCACCGGCCGATCTTATTTCCTGAAGAATTGGAGCGATGGCTGTCCCAGCCATTTCCCACGCCAGCGGTCGGGACGACCGCCGCTACATCATCGCGCGCCGCCGGCGGCGCATCGTGATCAGCGATACGCCCGCAATCATCGCAAGCGACGACGGTTCGGGGATTGATTCACCTGCGACCAATCCACCCGCGCCGGCGCCGAGTTGCTGATTGAGCCAGTAATCCTGAAACCCGCGGACGAGCGGGCGGACCATGATCAGCCCGCCGTTGATATCAGAGATGGCCACGTTGCCGCTTTTGAAAAACGGATAGTTGTTCCACGCCCCATTGTAAGAAGCGCCATCGTTTGCGGCGTAGGTGTCGAACGATGCGATTAGCGTCATCCACGTTTGCGGGTCGGGGTTGGATAAATCGCCCAGGCGGAACATGCGCAAGCCGGCGGTGTAGTTGGTTTCAATCACGTAGTTGCCGACGACATACAAATTGTGATCGATCGTTCCCAGCGTGTGATTGTAGAAGCCTTTGTAAACGGGGTTTTCCAGGTCGCTCACGTCCCAGAAGTGCGTGCGCGTTTTGCCTGCGGTCAGGCCGTTTACTTCGTCGGTTTCATCGTTGGAGATGAGATACTTCTGGTCGGCGGTCAGCCAGCCCTGATGGGCATAGCCGACGTTGGGCTGCACTTTGCGCCCCAGCATCGTCATGGCGGCTTTGTTGGTGACGTTGACGACGGTAACCGTGTCTTCGTTAAACGCGAAGGCGATTTCCTTGCCAACATGGATTGCATCAGGGCCGTTGTAGGTGACGACCTGCATCTCGTGCGTATAGCCGTCGGCCTGAAACGCGCCGGCCAACACCGGCGCGGCCGGGTTGGTGACGTTGATGGCCCGAATGCCTTTGCGCTGACCGCCTTCAGTTCCACCGGCGGCGAAAATGTATTTCTGCCCGTCGGGGCTGGTTTGCGCCACGCCGCCGGTGGCGTTAATGCCCAGCGTATGAGCGCGTTGCACGCCGGTGAAGGTTGTGTTGGCGGTCAGGTTGATGGTCGTGCCAGTGAAGTTGCGCAGCAGCGTGAGGTCGACCGCCTGAATGCCGTGATTCACCCCATCGACGCCGATGTACGCGTAGTTGCCGACCACTTTGGGTTCGCGCCATAAGCTGGTGGCGGTGGGCGATGATGGCGCGAGGTTGGCAACCACGAGCGGGCTTTGCGGATTCGTGACATCAATAAAACTGGTGCCGGTGGTGCGGCCCATGATGGCGTATTCACGTTGGGTCTGCGGATCGGTCCATCCCCACAGGCTGGCACCTTCTCCGCCACCCATTTGTGCAAGCGTCACTTGCGACAAAAACTGCGTATTGAACGAACTGTCGGCGGCAGTTTGTGGATCAATAAAAGTGGGGCCACCCAAGCCGATCCGGTCGAGGTGCTTACCCAGCGGCCCGCCGGCTTCGCCGTGTTCAACATCGCACGCCAAGATCGGTGAAACTAATCCCGCAAACGCTGCGGCTACAAGCACTTTTGAAACATCAATTCGCATTCTCTAAGCACTCCATATCTGTCCTAACTGCAATGATTATAAGTGGATGTCGGGGTTGTAGCGAGACAATTCGCCGGAGCATTCTTGGCGGCATCAGACAGCCGCGCCATGGTGGACATGTGGCCGCGTTCACTTTTCTGCAATGGCCCATTCGGTTCGCGATACCCACCGGTGCTGAGCCGCGCCAATCGGGCCGACGGTGTACCGTTAGAACGTCGGCGGGCGGGCGCGGGTTCGAGCGAAAATTCACCGCTGACCCGCAGCTTTTCTCTTCCTCGGATGCCCCTTCGCCTCGCGCGAGGGGGCATTCATTGTTCTCGAGCCTTTCTCCATCGCCCGGTACGCCGGGAGAGGGGACCAGTCATCCCTTGGCCAGTGGCAGATCGTTATATTTCGCCGCCGCCGTCGACCAGTTTGCGGGGTTTTTCGGCGTGAACGTCGTCAAGTTGGTGCTGTTGGCCACGATCTGCCTTAGATGAGCCAGATCGCGCACGCGGCCGAGGCCCATGGCTTGCGTGAGGATGTTTCCCATCGCGGTGGCCTCATACGGGCCGACGATTACTTTGGTTCCGGTGGCGTCGGCGGTCATCTGGTTGAGCAGTTCGTTCTTCCCCTCGCCGCCGATCACATGCAGGGTATCAAACTTGCGGTTGAGCAGCGTGCCCAGCGTTTCGAGTACGCGCCGGTATTCCAGCGCCAGGCTTTCGAGGCACGCGCGCACGAATTGTCCGGGCGTTTGCGGCAGGGGTTGATCGGTTTGCTTCGCGTATCGCGCGATGCGGTCGCATATGTCGACGCCGGGCGCGGCGAACATCGAATCATTCACCGGAAAAAACGTTTGCAGCGGCGCGGCCTGCGTCGTTTGAGCGACCAGGATTTCATCGGCGTATTCTTCGCCATCATGCTCCCACTGCCGCTTACACGCCTGCACCAGCGACAACCCGGCGATGGTCTTCAGGAAGCGCACTTTGCCGCCCGCGCCCAGTTCGTTGGTGAAGTTGGCCTTGGCGGACTGTTCGTTGATGCACGGGCGTTCCACTTCCGCGCCCAGCACGCTCGACGTTCCGCTGGAAAGATACGCCCAGTTCCCGCCGGGTGTCGCCGGCACCGCCGCAACGGCGGCGGCGATGTCGTGGCTGGGGGGGACGACGACCGGCAGCGTCTCGCGCAAACCCGTGAGCTTGGCCACTTCATACCGAATCGGCCCCAGCGCCGAACCCGGTTCAACGATCATTCCCAAAGGCTTCGACGGCAGCTCTAATGATTTAAGCAATCCCAGATTCCACCACGAACTGCGCGCATCAACCATCTGGCTGGTTGACGCGATCGTCACTTCAACGCTGATCTTGCCGCACAGCAGCCAATGAAACAGGTCCGGCATGAACAGCAGCGAGGTGCCTTCGAACAACCGCGGATCGGTGCTGAAGCGGTGTTCATATTGAAACAGCGAGTTGATCGACATCAACTGAATACCCGTGCCGTCATAAATGGCCGCGGGACCGACGCGGTCGATACAGCGCGCGAACGCCGTGGCGAACGCCGGCTCGCGGTAGCACATGGGCAGGCCGACCATCTGCCCGGTTTTGGTGACGAACGTAAAATCAACGCCCCAGGAATCCACACCGACGCTGAGCAGCTCAAGCTTCTCGGCGGCGGCGACTTTGGCGGCTTCGCGCAGGCCGTCGAGAATCGATCGCCACAGCCCCGTCACATCCCAGCACAGCCCCGCCGGTGTGGGAACGGGCAGATGCAAAAAGCGATGCACTTCGCGCAGCGAGAGGCGGTCGTTCTCGATCACGCCCAACATGACGCGGCCGGATTCGGTGCCCAAGTCGACTGCAATGTGTGCTGCTTTACTCATGGTGGTCTGGTTGAGCCGCAGATTAACGCAGATAGACGCAGATATGAAAGAATTTTCGTTGGCCCAAAATCAATCACGATTTTGCGGGTGTGCCGCCGCGACGTAGGGTGATCGCAACGGCGAGCGACCTTTTGCCCGATCTGCCCAGCGCGTATGCTTGCTCTCGCCGCGCTACGAGAGAACGCACCATGCCGCAATTCGGAATCTGCATCGCCCCCGACCAAGCCGCCGCCGTGAAGGCTGCGGGTTGGGATTTTGTTGAAGGCAACGTGCAAAGTATTTTCCAAGGCCTGGTGGATGATTCGGCATGGACCGGCGAAGCGAACGTAAAATCCGCCGCCCTGCCCGTGCCGGCGGCCAACTGCCTGGTGCCGGTTGCTCTGAAAATCGCCGGCCCGACCGCCGACCTCGACGCGTTGCGACAGTATATGTCGCGCGCCATCGCCCGCGCCGCCAAGTGCGGCACAACCACGCTCGTCTTCGGCTCCGGCGGCGCCCGCAACGTGCCCGATGGGTTCGACCGCGCCGTAGCCAAACAACAGATTCTCGACTTCAGCAGAATGGCGGCCGACATCGCCGCCACGCACGGCGTCACCATCGTGGTGGAGCACCTCAACCGCGGCGAGTGCAATATCATCAACACCGTGAAAGAGTCGATGGAGTACGTGCACGCGCTCAATCACCCGAACATGCAGGGCATGGTCGACAGCTACCACTTCTGGCTCGAAGACGAACCACTGGAAAATCTGACCGCGGCGATGAAATGGATCAAGCATGTTCACGTCGGCGATAAAGATGGCCGCGTCGCCCCCGGCCAAAGCGGCACGGCCGACTACCGCCCACTCTTCGCCGTACTCAAAGCCGGCGGGTACAACGACCGCATCAGCGTCGAAGCCAGGTTCCTCGACGCACCGCAAAGCTATGCCTCTGTGCTGGCGTACCTGAAGCGGGTGTGGGCGGAAGCGTAACGTTCAATCGGCGGTTTCGCCGGGAGATGAGTTCATGGCGCTGGCTTATGTCATCACGTTGGAAAAGGACATCCCCGAGTCGGCGGCATACACCAAAGCCGCTTCAGGCAGGGCGCTGGCGCGCGAGTCAGACCGGCTTGACACCGCCGCCCGCACCAAGGGCGTGCCGGCCATCACGTCGCTGCTCTCAGAAAGCACTGAGGCGCTGGCGAAGCAAATGCGCGACGAAGGATTCGACCCCTCCAAGATGCGTTTGCCCCCCGAGCAGTGGTACCCCGCCGCCGACGGCTTGAAGACCATTCGCGGGTTGGCCGAGCACGTGTCGGCCAAGCTCAACGATTTCAAACAACCCAACCCCATCCTGCGCGACCTCAAAGCCAAAGAGGCGCTACTCGCCGCTGCCGAAAAGGCCCGCGTGAAGTTCCATTTCACCAAAGCCGACTTGGCGACACAAAAATAGTGGCCGGGCCACCGCCAAAACCGAGCTTGCGAAGGGCCATTTAGGCGCTCCGCTAACGGCTTTCGATTTTTCGAGTTAGTGCGACATTCTGCGACATTCTGCGACATTTGGCGTTGGTTTTG
>CAZXLA010000237.1:0-5132 GCA_964641895.1 uncultured Tepidisphaeraceae bacterium | reverse complement strand
TTCGAAGCCGGCTTCGAAAGCGGCGCTCTGTCCGCCGTTGCGGGCCATGTGGATCACGCGGAGCCAAGGGTATTGCTTCATGGCATCGGCGAGCAATTGCGGCGTGGAATCGGTGCTTCCGTCGTCAACGATGATCACTTCAAACGGCTTGTGCAGTTGCACCAGAGAAGCATTCACCCGGCCCAGCAGCGTGGGGATATTTTCCCGCTCGTTGTAGGCAGGAATCACCAACGACAGGTACGGCGATGAACAATGGTTCGGGTCGATCTCCACCCTCACGGGCATGGAGGCTGCGGGCTTGGCACGACGAGATTCCTGGTCTGTGGCTGTCTGCATCGTCTGCTCGTTCAATCCAAATCGGCTCGTAATCGCCGCGACCGCATGGACGCCGGCAATACCCAAACCCGCGGCGGCAACGCTGTCGCTGAGCCAGTGTGCGTTCTCCCACACACGCTCAAATGCGGTCATGCCGGCGACGGCATAAAAGAGCCATCGCCCGCGCGGGCAAAGCATAGTCAGAGCGCTCGCCAGAGCAAACGCAAGCGCCGCGTGACCGGATGGAAACGACAGGTTCTTTGCATACAGCAGTCCTTCCCATCCGCCGCGGCATGGGACGAAATCGAACGGACGAAGCTGATCGACCGACTCTGTCAACCAAGTATAAGGCCGATGGCGACCGGCTAGCCACTTGATGATTCCGTTGATCGCTGCCACGCTCGTCGCTGCCAGCACGAAAAGGGCGCCGCGAAGGCGCAAGCGATGGACTACACCGACGACGACTGCGCAGGCGACGGCGAACCAGAACTCCCCCGGCCATTTCAGGAACGCGCGCAGCTCACGATCGCGTTCCAGCCAGCCTTCCCAGCCGCTTTCGCGAAAGTAGCGGGCGACCGATGTATCGAACGCCGTGGCGATCAACACTGCCAGAACCCATAATGTGATCGCGGTGACGATGCGCATGACAGAAAGCAACGTGGTGCGCCAAAGCGCGCCCGAAGTCAAAACCCTCCCGCGGCATCCGGCCGTTGCAGGCCCTTGAATCCGTAACAGCGCCAGAGTTTGAATGTGGTGACGGTCACGCCGTGAACAACCACCGGCACTTCGGGCAGTTTTTCCACGCGCTCGAATGCCGCCGGGAGGGGGTCGGGAAGTCTGCCGCCTTTGCCGAGATAGATCACGTTCTTGCCGACGAGTTCCGGGCGGTTTAAATCCATGTCGCGCCACAAACTGTACTGGTTCATTCGCTGCGGATCGAAGAAATAAATGCCGGCATGTAAAGTCCGCGGGCGGCCCGGGACGTAGAACGCCATGAGCGCCGTCTGTTGATAGTGATCGCACATCACCAGCGCGTCGGGGCCTAGGTTCACTTGCTCTTCGCCCACCCGCCGGCCAAGTTCTTCCCAACCACGCAGGCGCGAAAGCACATCAATTCCCGCGACGACTCTTTCGGGCAATCCCAGGGCCTTGGCCGGCGGGATGAGGAACGCAGGGTTGCGCATGCAGACGTGCGCGCCGATACCAATGATGATCGTCGCGACAACAATGCCGCGCCACGACTTCCAAGACGGCGACTTCATCCGATCCGCCACAAACGCCGCCGCAAGAATGATCAGCGTGACATACGCCGGCGCCGGCCAATTGGCCTGCACTTTGGCGAAGAAGCTGACGACAAGCGTGAGGATAAAAAACGGCGCGCCGATGCAGAGCAGGAAACAGCATTCGAGCCAATGATCGGCACGCCGCTCTTCAGTCGCGAAGCGACGGCTTAGATTATCTTGGGGCGTAAGCCCCAAGTGCTTGGCATTGCGCGCGACAAGCCCCGAAGGGGCGACAGAAGGATCGTAATTCTGTCGTGGCTGTTGTGTACCGGTGGGCGTGGCATCGACGGCATTCAGGTCGATCGTTCTTTCGCCGCTTCGCGGCTCCGTCGCTTCCGTAAATGTTTCCTGGGGCTTACGCCCCAGGCTGCTATCTGTCGCCGCTTCGCGGCTGAATTTCGAGTTAAACACATGCCGCCGCACCGTCCATAGCGCCGCCGCGATAATGAGGACGGCAATCGTCGGCCCAACCACGCCGAATTGTGTTCCCAGCATCGCCGCGACGCTGCCCAAGTCGAGCCGTCCTTCTTCAGCGCCGGTTTGCTTGGCAACATGTCGGGCCCCAACCCAACCGTTGCGAACATTCCACACAATCACCGGGATCGTGAACACCGCTGCAGCCGCTGCGGCAGCAATACCGCGCGCCCACATGCGCCACGGCGCTTGCGCCCCGATGAAATAAACCACCAATCCCAGGAACCATAAAAACGCCGAATACTTCGCAAGGAACCCGAGCCCGATCGCCACGCCGACTCCCATCCACGCCGCCGGCCGATGGCGGAAGATGGCGATCGCCGCGAAGACGGTTGCCCACGTCCAGCAGGCGATCATCGGTGTATCAATCGTCATGGCCGCACTAAGGTAGATCATGATCGGCGAGGCACACGTCAGCGCCGTCGCGCCCAGGGCCAGCCGATCGGTTTGAAAAAGAGTCTTCGTTAAAATATAAACGCCCGCCAGAATCGCAGAAAACAGAATGATCGCCGGCATGCGTACGCCCTGCATCGTTTCGCCGAAGACCGCGGTGCCCGCGCGGATAATGAATGCGATGGCGGGGCCTTTGCTGTAGTAGCTGTAATCGAGCCGGCGCGACCAATCCCAATATTGGGCTTCGTCGCCGGAAAGATCGATCGGGCAGTTGATGTAGAGATACGCAACATTGACCGCCGACATGAATACGATCAGCCCCACCGCCAGCGCGCGGCAGGCGGCCGGCGAGAGCCGATTAATCCACGCCGGCGGAGCCGCGGCGGGGGCGTGAAGGGTTGGTGAAGCTTCGGCGGACACGTCTGGCGAGCATCATAGGCATCGCCAACGCGTTGTCCCGCCGGCGCGTTGCGTTCAGTGGAACGACGCCGACAAATCCGCCGCCGCCGAAGTGGCGACCGTTTCCAGGGTTTTTCTGCCGGCGTAGTTCTTTTTCATCTCTTCGATGAATGCGTCGAACTCGTCGCCGTTCACAGGCAGATCAACCGGTTTGCCGGTCAGCCCCGCCATCAGAATGGCGTTGCCCAGTTCCAGCCCGCGAATGCCTTCAACACCTTCGGCGATCAGCGGCGAACCGGTTTGGATCGACTTGATGAACGCCGCGAGCACCTCGGGGTGCTGCTCCGGCGGTTGATTGCCGACGGGCACGCGGATGTCCCACCGCTCAGGGCCTACGAAGTGTTGCGCGGTGGTGCGGATGTATTCTTGCACGGGTACGCGGGTGCGGTTCCAGGTCATTTCGCCGTCTTCTATGACGATTCGCCCTCGGTCGCCGGAAATTTCCAGCCGGTTGGAGCCGGGGCATTCGCCGGTGGTGGTGATGAAATGGCCGACCGCGCCGCTTTCATAAAGAAGCGTCGCATGAACATCATCTTCCACTTCGATCGGGTGATATTTTCCTACCGTTGCGTGCGCGATAACGCGCTTGGGCATCATGCCGGTGATCCATTGCATCAAGTCTAAATTGTGTGGGCACTGGTTGATAAGCACGCCGCCACCTTCGCCGGCCCACGTTGCCCGCCAACCGCCGCTGGCGTAGTACGACCAACTTCGGAACCAGTCGGTGATGATCCAGGTGACCCGGTGAATCTGGCCCATTTCGCCGGCGGCGATCAGTTCGCGCAGTTTCTTGTAAAGCGTGTTCGTCCGCTGGTTGAACATGATACCAAACTTCAGGTGCGTGTATTTCGCTTCATATTCGGCGATGAGTGCGCGACCCGCCTTCACGCTCACGCACAGCGGCTTCTCGCACATCACATGCATGCCGGCGGCAAACGCATCGAGCGCGATCGGGGGGTGGTCGTAGTGCGGCACCGCGATGATGATGGCATCGACCAACCCGCTGTGGAGCAAATCTTGATGGGTTGCGAACGTGGGCACGGTCGCGTGATCGATCTTGGCCGCTTCGAGTCGAGCGGGGTTGGAATCGGCAATCGCCGCCAGCACCCCGCCGGGCAAGTTCGCCAGATAGCGACCGTGCCCGGAGCCCATGTTGCCGTAACCGACGATGCCAAACCGGACAGGAGGATTGGAAGTGCTCATGAGTGTCCAGAACGTAACGCAAGTGCGTCGGTTGATAAAGAATGAGTTCCAGCGATGGAATGACACGACTGATCGGCGGCGGTTTCAGCGCATCAAACCCTGGAGCGTCTCCAGATTCACGGCGTCCCAGTCCCGGCCATCAGCGGCTTTGCCATCCTTGGGCGTTTCAAGAATTTTCGGCACGTTTCGCCAGCGTTTATCGCGAACGATCGGCCGGAAGCCATCAAGGCCGACGAAACCCTTGCCGATGTGATCGTGTCGATCCACGCGCGTGCCGAGGTCTTTCTTACTGTCGTTCAGGTGCCATACCTTCACGCGATCAAGCCCAATGGTGCGATCGACTTCACGGCAAAACGCTGCGTACTTCCGACCGCGGAAGTCATACCCCGCCGCCAGCAAATGGGCGGTGTCAAAACAAAAGGCAACGCGTTCGGGCGCGTGCACCTTCGCGGCGATTTCAGCAAGATGTTCAAGTTTGTACCCAATGCTCGACCCCTGCCCCGCGGTAATTTCCAGGCACGTCAGCACCGGCCCGCGCACAGCCTTGTGAATCTTGCTAAGCGCCGCGGCGATTTTTTTGATCCCGACGGCTTCGCCTTGCCCCATGTGCGCCCCCGGATGCATCACCAGCAGCGGAATGCCCAGCGCGTTGCACCGCTCGTGCTCGACGATGCACAAATCCAGACTCTTCGTCGCCGTCTCATCATTGGGCGAAGCGAGGTTGATCAGGTAGCTGTCATGGCTGACGGTGGTGGCGAACTTTAAACGGCTGCAATGTTCCTTCCAAAGCCCAACCCCCGCCGGATCGAGTGGCGGAACGCGCCACTGCTGTTGGTTTTTCGTGAACACCTGCACGGTATCGAAGCCGAGTCGTTCAGCTTCGAGCAGCGCGTTGTGCATGCCGCCGGCAATGGAGAGGTGGGAGCCGAACATCCGCTATTTCAGGAAAATCCCCGGATTGATCCGGAGGTATTTGGAAATTTTGATAATCGCCGACTTGCTCCA
>CAZXLA010000236.1:0-5175 GCA_964641895.1 uncultured Tepidisphaeraceae bacterium | reverse complement strand
CGGGGCACATGCGATTGCCCTGGCCTGAGAGCCAAGTCGTGGCACCCGCGTTTCTCACTTTTCTTAACGAACCAACGCACGCCGCCTTTCCTGTCGTCCCGAGCGTACCCGCGTATTTCCTCGCCCCGCTGCGGTTCTTCTTGTGCCGCGATTCCTGTATAATCTCCCGGCTTTACAAAACGAAAGTATGCTCAAAAAACAAGAAATTGACGGCAAAGACTCGTGGCGGATTTTTCGGATCATGTCCGAGTTCGTCGAAGGCTTTGAAGTGATGTCCGAGGTGGGCCCGGCGGTATCAATCTTTGGTTCTGCCCGCACCGCGCCGGATGACAAATATTACAAAGCCGCCGAGGAAACCGCGCGGTTGCTCGCAAAGGCAGGCTTTGCCACCATCACCGGCGGCGGGCCGGGGATTATGGAGGCCGGCAATAAAGGCTGTTACGAAGCCGGCGGGCAGAGCATCGGGCTTAACATCACGCTGCCCCAGGAACAGGAAGGCAACCGCTACCAGTCGGTCAGCCTTGATTTTCACTATTTTTACGCCCGCAAGGTGATGTTTGTGAAGTACGCCGACGCATTCATCTGCTTCCCCGGCGGGTTTGGCACGCTGGATGAGTTTTTTGAGACGATGACTTTGATTCAAACCACCAAGGTCGAAGCGTTTCCGGTCATCCTTTATGGCAGCGATTTCTGGTCGGGCTTGGTCGATTGGATGAAGAAGACGCTGATCCCCAATTTTGTCGATCGCGAAGACGTGAACATCTTTCGCGTGGTTGATTCGCCCGAAGAAGCGGTGCGACTCGTGGTCCAGGGAACCAAAAAGCACTGGTGGATGCCGATCAACCAATCGGCCGAACCAGGCCCCGGGCCCATGCGCGTCCCCACGCCGCTCAGTGGTTACAAGACTCAAGACACCGGCGAAGGCACCCGCTACGGCAAGCGCCCGAAAATCACCACCAAAGAGCACATTAACCCGCCGAAAAACAAGGGATAGCAACACTCCCTCGCCCGGTATGCCGGGAGAGGGCCGGGGTGAGGGTTCTTCCAAAACAAGGACGGGCCGTCGTCGTGCCGGATGGTGAAGGATTGCACTACGACAGGCAGATCCCTCCGGCGTACCGTTCGGAATGACACACTTTGCACTCCGCTATCTGCACTCCGCTATCAGCTTTCCGCCCCTTGGCACACTCCTTGCAATACGTCCGACAACATGGTCATCGACCCGAATATCAGGCTGTCCACGCCGACCGACGCGCAATTGCTGCGCAATGGTGCGCTGCGTAAGCAAGCCGAAAAGTTCGTGGCCCAGGCGTTCTTCACGCCCATGTTCAAAGCCATGCGCTCCAGCCCGTTCAAAAGCGAAATACTCTCCGGCGGGCGCGGGGGCGAGGTGTTTCAATCGATGTTCGATGGCGTGCTCGCCGAACGAATGGGCCGCGGATCGGGCAAGTCCCTGGTTGATGCGATGGTTGACCGACTTGATCCCGAAACATCGCGCCTGCTTAAACGACTGACGGCACGAGGCTTTGCACCGGCTCTCTCCCCCTCCATGAACTCAGGGAGGGGGCTGGGGGGAGGGTCGACGGCGTATGGCGCTCCTCAAGCGGTACCCTCCCCCTCGCATCCTCTCGCCGTACCGGGCGGGGTGAGTTCAGAGCAGTTCAACTTACGAGGTTAACCATGTCTCGCTTCGCCCAAGACCTCGAAACGCTGCTCGATCAGATGATCGTCGAGCACCGCAAGCTGCTGCAATACGTGAACCAGCACGCCGCCGCCATGAAGTTGATGGATTTGCCGGCGATGGAGTCGTCGCGGTCGCAGCAGGAGGCCTGTCGGCTGCGCATTAAGGCGGTCGACACGCGCCGTAAAGCAACGGTCGGACAGTTAATGAAGCAGCACAAACTTACAACAGAGCCTACGCTATCAGCCATCGCCGAACTCCACCCGCCGCTGGCCGTGAGTCTGTTGGCCAAGCGCGACACGCTCCGCAAGATCGCCGGCGATTTAGCGCTGCGCACCAACGTCAGCAGCAAGCTGGCCGGCGCCGTGCTCGGCCACCTCAACACCGCCGTGAAGTTCATTGCGTCCGCAGTGCAGAACGCCGGCGTTTATACCAGGACTGGGATTCACAAAGTCGCTCCACGCATTGGCGCGATGGAGGCGGTGGGGTGAAGAGGGTGTTGGTTGTGGGTTGCAGGTTGTGGGTCGGTCGCCAAGCACGAGCCAGACAACTCCACCAATAGCCAACCCACAACCACCAACCAACAACAACCATGTCGTTAACTGGCACACTCAACATCGGCCGCACCGCGTTGGCGACTCATCAGGTCGCCATTCAGGTGACCAGCAACAACATCTCCAACGTCAACACGCCCGGCTATACGCGGCAGACGGCCAAGCTCAGGGCGCTGGCCGATAGGCAGATCGGGCCTGATTTGTTCGTGGGCACCGGCGTGGGCATCGACGCCATCACCCGCGCCATTGATGAATCGCTCAACGGCCGGCTGCGCGCCAGCGTGAGCGACGGCGAAAGCGCCGGTGTGGTCAAGCAGTGGCTCAGTCGCGTGGAAGCGACGTTTAACGAACTATCCGACGAAGACCTTTCGACCCGGCTCAGCAAGTTTTTCACGTCGTGGAGCAATCTTGCTAACAAGCCGCAGGATATCGGCCTGCGCCAGATCGTTTTGCAGGCCGGCGAATCAGTGGCCAATTGGGTCAAAGACGTTCGCGGCCAGCTTGCGGGGTTGAGCGACGACGTAGACGGCCGAATTAAGGCGCTCGCGGGCACCGCCGACAGCATTGCACAGCAGGTCGCGGCGCTGAATGTTGAAATCATCAAATCCGAAGGCGGCGGGGCGGGGCAGGCCAACGGGCTGCGCGATCAGCGCGATCTACTGCTCAGCAAACTTTCGGAACTGGTGAACATCCAAACCCGGGAGCAGCCCAGCGGGGCCATCAATGTCTATGTCAATTCTGAACCGCTCATAAGCGGCGGCGACAGCAAAGGCGTCGGCGTGCGCCAGGAGATCATCGACGGCGAAGTGGTGCGCACCATCATCTTCAAAGAATCCGACAGCGAACTAAACATCACCGCGGGGCAACTCGGCGGGCTGGCCAGCGCCAAGGCGACCATCAGCGATTCACTCGACGGCATCGACTCACTGGCCAACAACCTCATTTTCGAGCTCAACAAAATCCACGCCTCCGGTCAGGGGTTAGAAGGTGTGGGCGGCGTGCAGTCGAGCTTCGCGGTCGAAGATTCTACGGTCTCGCTCAACTCCGACGAGGCGGGACTCGAGTTCACGCCGACCAACGGCAGCTTCGTCGTCCATGTGAAGAACAAACAAACCGGACTCACCACCAGCACGCTCGTGCAGGTAGACCTCGACGGCCTGAGCGCCAACGACACCACGCTCGACAGCTTGGCGGCCTCCATCAACGGCATTGCCAACATCGGCGCGACAAGCACCGGCGGGCGGCTCAACGTGTCGGCCGACAGCGACGCGGTTGAGCTGAGCTTTTCGCAGGATAGCTCGGGCATCCTTGCCGCCATCGGTGTGAACACGTTCTTCACCGGCAGCGATGCCAGCGATATCGCCGTCAACAACAATCTCAAATCGCGCCCGAGTTTGCTTGCAGCGGCAAAGAACGGCGAGCCGGCCGACAACCAGACCGCGTTGGCGATCGCGCGATTGGAATCGCAGAGCATCGCAGGCTTGAGCAATATCAGCATCAAAGACAGTTACGCCGGGCTTGTGAACGACATCGCCGGCAAAGCCTCAACCGCCCAAAGCGACGCCGAAGCCGCCGAAAGCATTCGTGAAACGCTGGCGGCACAACGTGAAGCGTTGAGCGGCGTGAGCTTGGACGAGGAGGCCGTCAACCTGATCAAGAGCCAGCGGGCGTTTCAGGGCGCGGCGAGAGTCATTTCGACGGTGGATGAACTTCTGCAAACCGTTTTGAATCTGGTGAGGTAGCATGGCCGCGATTCCTTCCAATCTTGCCCGAGTCAGCAACGCCCTGCGAACGTCGATCGCCATTGGCAACATCACGCGTACGCAGGTCGATCTAATTAAGGTGCAGGACCAACTCGCCACCGGCAAGCGCCTGAACACGCCCAGCGACGATCCCGGCTCGGCGGCCATTATTCAATCGATTCGCAAAACGCTCGAACAGCGCGACGCCTACCTGCAGAACCTCAAAGCCGCCGGCAATCATCTGGGCGCAGTGGATACGACGCTCGGCGACGTGACCGAACTGATTAACGAAGCCCAGCAAATCGCCAGCGCCAACTTTGGCTCGGACATCTCCCCCGACGCCCGAACGGCGGCGGCGGCGGTGGTGGATCGAATTTACTCGCAATTGCTATCGCTGGGAAATCGGCAGTTCGAGGGGGTGTACCTCTTCGCCGGTGATCGCTCGACTGCACCGCCGTTTGTAGAAGCCGGCGGGGGGGTGAAGTTCGTCGCCACACGGAACGTGCTGACGAACGACTTCGATGAAAACGCCACCCTGCCGTTTACAGTCGACGGCGATGCGGTCTTTGGCGCGCTCTCCACTCGCGTGAAAGGTTCGACGACCATCGCCCCAGCGGTCACGACCGCAGCGCGCCTGGCCGACCTCAATGGCGCGGCGGGCGAAGGCGTGCGGCTTGGACAGATCAGCCTCAGCAACGGCACGACAACGACCACCATCGATCTGAGCGGCGCCGATACAATTGGCGACGTAATCGACAAGATTAACGCCGCCGCCGTCGGGGCAATCACCGCTTCGATCGCCGGCGACGGGGTGAGCCTGGCGCTCGCCGGCGGCGCGGGGGATAATATCAGCGTCAACGAAGTGGGCGGCGGATCGACGGCGGCGGATCTGGGCATCCTTCAAACCACCGGCGTCGGCGCTGGAACTGCAATCGACGGCGGCGATGTGCGGGCCAAAGTCACGCTCCTCACCACCTTAGCCGACCTCCGCGGCGGCGCGGGGTTGAGCACGTCGGGCCTCATCATCACCAACGGCCTGGTGAGCAAGACGATCGATCTTTCCGCCGCCACAACCGTGCAGGATTTGCTCAACGCCATCAACGGCAGCGGGTCGAACGTGCTGGCCGAAATCAACGATGACGCCAGCGGCCTGAACCTGCTCAACCCCACGCAGGGCATCAACCTTACCATCGGCGAA
>CAZXLA010000235.1:0-5243 GCA_964641895.1 uncultured Tepidisphaeraceae bacterium | reverse complement strand
TCGAGGCGGTGGGTGAGCCATTTGCCATTGCGGTTGGTCCACGCGAGTTTCAGATCATCGTTCGTATCATCATGGTAGGTGATAAACGGCTTGCCCGATTGGTTGAATGCCAGCGAAGGGTGGTCGCCAACGTCGCCAATGACATCGACGTTCTTCGCCGTCCAAACGCCGTTGGCGAGGCGGGCGATGAGCAGGTCTTTTCGTGCGGCATCGCTGTAGGCGACGGCGGGGCGGCCTTGTGGGTCAATGGCCAGCGAAATTTCTCCGCCGGCAAAGCGCGAATCGACCTGAGACGCCTCGCCCCAGTTCAGGGCGCGATCGCGCACGGCGTGGAAGAGGTGGCCTGTTTTTGCATCGCGCCAGACGCGGTGCAGCTTGTCCTGTTGATCAAACGCGATCGCGCTCACGTCGCCGGCGACGGCGGCGAAGCGGTCATCGAGCGCCGACAACATCCGCCGGCACTCCAGCGCCTGAACCAAGGCCGGCTGAACGAAGGCGGCGGCAACTACGGTTACCGATCGATTGCGACCGGCGCTTGGATGACGATGCATTCTCCCTAACCAGTGCGCCGGCTCCAGCGCGCGAAATGACTGCGAACAGGCCCTTAGAAATAGGGCGGCGACACGGAAATGTCCAGCAAAAAGTCGCCGCCGACGCCAAGTTTGTTTCGACGGCCCTGTATGCAAGGCGGATTGGGCGGTTTAAGACCGGCCTGACTGTCCTACTTCTGGCGGAACACGATGCGCCCGCGCGTCAGGTCGTACGGGGAAAGTTCCACCTTGACCCGGTCGCCGGGAAGAATGCGGATGAAGTGCTTACGCATCTTGCCCGAGACAATGCCAAGAATTTCGCGATCGCTGTTATCCAGCCGAAGCTTGAACATGGCGTTGGGCAGGGCAAGGGTAACAACGGCTTCGACTTCAATCGCTTGGCTTTTGGCCACAAAGGCTCCTTCAGGTTTTCGTCGGCGGAAAACTGTAAATATAGGCTCTTTCGCCGGCTATCGCAAGCGTGACATCTATCTGTCTTTGCCCGGTTTACACGTCCGGCGGCGTACTCTAGCATCCGTTCGTCTCATTCAAGGAGCAAAAATGGCCAGCAAGACTGTCGCGGATGTGGATGTGAAGGGCAAGAAAGTTCTCATGCGCGTCGATTTTAACGTGCCGCTGGAAGGCAGCACGATCACGGACGACCGCCGGATCGCCCAGGCGTTGCCGACGATCAAAAGCGTGATCGACCGCGGCGGGCGGCTGATCCTCATGAGCCACCTGGGCCGGCCCAAAGGCGGGCCGGAGGCGAAGTTTTCGCTGAAGCCGTGCGCCGACCACTTAAGTACCCTGCTTGGCAAGCCGGTGACGTTCACCACCGACTGTATTGGGGCCGAGGTTGATTCCGCCGCCTTGGCGATGAAAGACGGCGAAGTGGTTCTGCTGGAAAATCTGCGATTCCATAAGGAAGAAGAAAAAAACGATCCCAAGTTTGCCAGGCAATTGGCCAAGCTGGGCGATGTCTATGTCAACGACGCCTTCGGCACTGCCCACCGCGAGCACGCCAGCACCTTCGGCTGCCCGCAGGCCATGCAGGGCAAGCCGCGCGTCATCGGCTTTCTGATCCAGAAAGAACTCAAGTTCCTCGGCGATGCGGTGAGCAAACCCGCCCGCCCGTTTGTGGCGATTTTGGGCGGGGCGAAAGTAAGCGACAAAATCAACGTCATCGAGCAACTGCTGGGCAAGGCCGACTTGGTTCTCGTTGGTGGCGCGATGGCTTACACGTTTTTTCTCGCGCAGGGCAAGACCGTCGGCAAGAGCCTAGTGGAGGCCGACAAAGTCGACTTGGCGGCCCGGTTGCTTCAGCAGGCTGGCGCTAAATTAAGGTTGCCCGTAGACACAATCGTAGCCGATGCGATCGACAGCGCCAGTGGAAGTATCGTTGAAGGCGACATTCCATCCGACAAATCCGGTTTTGATATCGGCCCGAAAACGCGCGAGCTATACGCCGCCGAAATCGCCAAAGCCAAAACGATCGTGTGGAACGGCCCGATGGGCGTTTTCGAAAAACAACCCTTCGCGCAAGGAACGGCGTCCGTCGCGGCGGCGGTCGCTTCGGCGACCCTGAACAACGGCGCCATCACCATCATCGGCGGCGGCGACAGCGCGGCGGCGATTGAAGACCTGGGCCTGAGCGAAAAAGTAAGCCACGTAAGCACCGGCGGCGGGGCATCGCTGGAATTTTTGGAAAACGGGCACTTTAGTACGCTGGATATTCTGGATTGACGGCCGCGAGATGCTTTCGGTTATCATGATGTGATGATCTCCACGAAACATTCGGAAATCTGGGAACGAATTATCGAGCCCAACAAGGCCGATCTCGCCCGATCGCAAGCCAAAGCGATTCTTGAGATGAAGTTTCAGGCGCGCGACGTCGCCCGAATGAACTCGCTCGCGCGCAGATCAAACAATGGCACGCTTACGCCGTCGCAGAGGGTGGAACTTGAAAACTATGTGCAAATTGGGCATGTGCTGACGATACTTCACAGCAAGGCGCGTTCGGCGCTTCAGGCACGAGCACGAACAACGCGACGCCTGCCCGCTCAACGGCGCCGGGCTTCATGAGCAGCAAGAAAAAGCTCCAAGTTCGCCGCCGCGCCGGGTTTCGCTGTGAATATTGTCTTATTCCGGAGGAGGCTGATGCATTACCGTGCCACGTCGATCACATTATCGCCAAATAGCACGCGGGCAAGTCCTCGCTGGATAATCTGGCGTTGGCGTGTTCGCACTGCAATCTTCGGAAGGGCACAAATCTGAACGGAATCGACCTGAGGCTTGGACGTTCGGTTCGATTGTTCAATTGCCGTACCGATGATTGGGCCCAACACTTTAAGTGGAATGGCGCGTCTCTTATTGGCCTGACATCAATCGGTCGCGCAACGGTAGCGACGCTTGGAATCAATGAGTTGTCCAACGTTGCAGTGCGGGCGGTTCTCATGTCAGAAGGTTGGTACGGCGACGTAACCTGAAACGAGCGTGTGCAATGGCGAATCCCTTCACCAACCCCGCCCCCCAAATCCTCCCCAGCATCCTCAGCGCCGACTTCGCCCGGCTGGCCGACGATCTGGCCGACGCCCAAGCCGCCGGCGGGGACTTTCCGCACATTGATGTGATGGATGGCCACCTCGTCCCCAACCTGTCGCTGGGCGTGCCGATCATCGCCAGGCTGCGGGAGGTCTCCACGAGCTTTTTTGATGTACACCTGATGATCGATGCGCCGCTGACTTACGCGCCTGCTTTCGTGAAGGCCGGCGCGCAGAACATTACGTTTCATGTCGAAGCGCCCGAAGTGAAGAGCGACCTCGTCGGGGCGGCGAAGGAAATCCGCAAGCTCGGCTGCAATGTCGGGATCACGCTCAAGCCTGGCACGCCCATCGACACGGTGTTTCCCGTTCTCGATTATGTCGATCTCGTGCTGATCATGAGCGTGGAACCGGGCTTCGGCGGGCAGAAGTTTTTGGTCGACATGCTCGAAAAAGCGCGACGCATCAAGCCGATGCTCAAACCCCACCAGAAACTGGAAATCGACGGCGGGATCAGCCCGACGACCATCCGTCAGGCGCGCGCCGCGGGCGTCGACTGGTTCGTCGTCGGCTCGGCGTTATTTGACGCCAAAGACCGCAAGGCCGCGATCGCGACGATGCGATCCGAGCTCGCCGCCGCCCGGTAATTGGATGGCGGCTGAATGGATGACAAGCGGGCGAGACATCGCGATAATCTCAAATTATGGCCGAGCCACAAATCACCGAAAAAAGCGGCATCCCCGCGGGTCTTTGGATGCGCTGCCCGGAATGCGCCGAGATGCTCTTTCGCAAAGTGGTGGAAGATAATCTGGATGTTTGCCCGAACTGTCAGGCACACTTCCGGGTGAGCGCACGAAGGCGCGTCGCGCAACTGGCGGACGAGGGCACGCTCGAGGAAATGTTCGCCGACATCGAGCCGGTCGATCCGCTCGAGTTCGTTGACAAGAAAAACTACAGCGACCGCCTCGTCGCCGAGCAGTTGAAGACCGGGCAGAAAGATGCCGTGGTCTGCGGCAAATCGTTCATCAAAGGCCGGCCGATTATGATGGCGGTGATGGACCCGACTTTCATGATGGGCAGCATGGGCAGCGTGGTCGGCGAGAAAATCACCCGCACGATTGAAACAGCCCTGGCGCTGAAACTCCCGCTGCTCATCGTCAGTTGCTCCGGCGGGGCGAGAATGCAGGAGTCAACCCTTTCGCTCATGCAGATGGCCAAAACCAGCGCCGCGCTGGCCAAGTTCGACGACGCCGGAGGGCTGTTCATTTCGCTCCTGGCCGACCCCACCACCGGCGGCGTGACGGCCAGCTTCGCCATGCTGGGCGACTTCATTCTCGCCGAACCCAAAGCCCTCATCGGCTTCGCCGGCCCGCGAACGATCTGGAATACGATTAAAGTCGAACTGCCCGAAGGGTTTCAACGCAGCGAGTTCCTGCAGGAGCACGGGTTTGTGGATTATGTGGTGCATCGTAAGGATTTGCGGAGCGAGATTGCGCGGTTGGTGGATTATTGTGGGAAGTAAGCGTTCAAACCCGCGTGTTCGCCAAGGCTCACAGCGCGGCGTGGTTACGCAAGTGGGTCCTTCAACACGCCGCGCTGTAAGCCTTAGCGAACACGCGGGTTTCGATTGGAGTTGAAAACAGTGCCTCAACTCGCTTGGCGTCACGTCATCGTCAACACGCGAAACAGTTGGCTCCACGGCGATCCGCGTGGTTTTCGAGATCGTGACCATCGCATCCACAGTTCCGGCGATTACAAACATCCACCCCCTGGAGGCGAGTACGCCGGGTTGCACGCATGGTACAAGGCGCGTGCGGGCAAGAAAGTGGCGTTCGGCGGACGCCTCTGGCCGATCATCGGTGAATGCTTTCAACTCAAGATGCAAGAACTTGATCGGCGCATGCTGGCGATAGCCGTCGGTTCCGTGCATGTTCATCTTGTGACGGAACTTCCGATAAGACTTGTCGATTGCAAGTTTGAGATCGGGCTGTGCAAGAGGAGAGCGACTGAAGCTGTAAAGATCTGGCATCGAGGGAGATTGTGGGCACAGGGGGGCACCTTCAAGCTGATATGTGACAAAGAGCATCTTGCGAATGCGGTCAACTAAGTCGTGACGAAGCAGAAGCCTGCGTGGATCTGGAACTATCGCGATGGCGCGAGATTTGTTTGAGAA
>CAZXLA010000234.1:0-5254 GCA_964641895.1 uncultured Tepidisphaeraceae bacterium | reverse complement strand
GGCCCTTGCTCTTGCCACTTTCGGTGGCGAAGTGCCGCATCAGGTATTCGTAGGCATCCCCCAGAAGGTCGTCGCCATCGGCGCGGTTTTGGGAGAAATCGAGGGCCGGGTTTTCGAAGATGGCGATGAGATTGGTGAGACGGTCCACCATCTCCTTGCCACTGCCCAGCTTGTTTGGTTCGTTGAAATCCGGCATCTCGGACAGGTTGTTTGCCTTGGCCAGCGGTCCGAGGATCTTCTTGTTGATCTGGTCGCCGATGTCGGTCGTGCCCTTGAGCTTTACCATATCGGCAAAGCTCGCGCCCTTGGGAATGGCGATTGGGGCATAGGCCTGATCGGCATACTTGTCGCTGACGTATTTCACGAACAGCAGCACCAGGACGTAATCCTTGTATTGACTGGCATCCATGCCGCCGCGTAGTTCATCGCAGCTTGACCAGAGGGAGGAGTAGAGTTCGGATTTCTTAAGGGCCATAAGTCATGCCGTGAAAGTTGCTGCGGGATGGAATTCGAGTGGTGAACCGCCGCCAACCGACGAGCATTGCGGGCCAACTTTGTCGATGATACCGGACGAACCATCCTTGCCTATTAAAAGCCCACCCCAACCGCCACCCCGTCAACGAAGCCCCGGCTCGCGATAGCGCCGGGTGGGTTTCGTAGACGTAGACGGTGTAGACGGTCCCCGGCGCTACATGGTCGGGCCGGCAGTCGTCCAGTAGCCGGTTATACCCGTCTCGGTGACTTCCATATTGCGGTACTTGTACTGGGGGCGCTGGCGATGCAACTGCTTGGCCAGGGCCAGTACACGGGGCATCATGCTTTCAATCGCCGCTCGGTCCCGAATAGGATTCAAGCCGTTGGCGCGGGCAATCTGCCGGAGGATGCCAGCGTAGCGGTCGCGGTGTGGTCGAGAAGACCCGGGGTTCGACTGCCATTTCTCCAGGGGCGGATCGGGATACCGGCAGAGACCACCCGCGGGTCGATGCGGCTAGGGGTAGGCTTGGCAGCGACATTTGGCCCGGCGCTTGTCACGAACCTTTTGGGCAGCCCGCTCGTCACGCTTCGCTTCCCGCTCCTGGCGATTGATTTCCAGCCAGTATTGCCGAAGCGGCCCCCAGCCCAGGATCGCATTTTCGGCCGCAACTCGCTTGGTTGGTCGTCCCATAGGGTTCTCACAAAATCTGCTCGATTTCCCGGTCACGCTCGTACCGGAACAGTGAAACAATTCACGACTGCAATTTCCGAGAATCCGCACCGCCAGACGGACCGATTGCCGCAGTCACAACCGGGTTCTGCCGTTCCGCCGGGCGATCCCTCCCGATCACCGCCCCGCCAACAGTCGCCGCACCGCTTCGGCCTTCTCGCCATCCGACAGCGGCAACCGCATCACCGCCGCCACGGCCTCAGCGAAGCCCAAAACGCCGCCAAGTGTGCCGGATTCCGTGCCGCGCTCGGACGGTATGCCTTGTTTTGCAGGCGTTTTTGCAACAGGTTCGAGTCCTGTCGGTGCTACTTGTTCAATATGCAAGCATCGGGACGCATCGGAATCCCTCGGTAAAACCGGGCGATTTTCATTTTTGGCATATGTCGATTCCTCACCCTTCCGGACCGATACCGCCGTAGACTGTGCCGGATTCTGTGCCGTGCTGTTGGTGGGGGTCTGATCCTGCATTATCTCGGCCCTCGCTTGAGCGAAGTGAGCATCGGTCACTTGCAGATGCGCTCTTGTGCGACGGCCCGCCTGTTGCCGATCCACGTACAAACCACTTGGCCGGGAAAATGCTCGGCCAGTTCCGTCTGCCGCGTTGCGGTCGCCATGATTCTCCGTCCCTCGTTCAAACAAACAGCCCCGCGTCCACCTTGAAGTAGTCCCCCAGAGTGCGGGCTGATTCTGCGCTGATGCCGCGCTTGCTGTGCAGCATCAACGACGCCATCGCGTGCGTGGTTCCCAGCACCTTGCCCAGTGCGGTCGGCCCCATGCCCACTTGTTCTGCCAGGTATTTCAGCACTTCGTGCGGGGTACGCTTAGACGGGACAAACCGGCTGTGCTTGCGGTCATAATCCTCCACCAACAGCACCAGCGCATCGAGATAATCCTGCTCGCCGGCCGTCAGTTTTCCATCCGCCCGACCCAGCAGACGGTTGAGCACCTTGCCCGCCTGTTCGTATTCAACCTCACCACGAACGGGGCGCAGCGGGAAGGCTCGCACCAGCTTGAAGTAATCATCCGTCACCGCTCGCCGTGAGCTTATCGAAGCGGCCCGGCCTTTGCTCATCGTGCTCATAGTCGATCCTTCCAGCGATCGGTCGAATACTCCGCGTGCGTCAGCGCCTCCACCACGCGGCAGAGGGCGCGGGCGTAGTGAATCACCGTGATCAGCCGGTACTCATTGCCCTTGATGTTGAACACGGTCACCACCACCATCGCGCCGCCGGCAACCCGGATGTTCACACCGTCGGCGGACGGGTAAACCCTTCGCACGTCGGCCAGGCTCCGCCAGTTTGCCCGCTGCACCGTGTCCAGCCAATCCGCCAGCGGCCTGCGTGCATCGCGATGTTTTCGGGCGAATCGATCCAGGGCCGGCGTATTCAAGACTGTAAACGCCATTTGTTACTTCATGTTACAATCGGCTTGGGGCGGGGGTCAAGTTTGATTTGAATTTCCCGTCACGCGAACGGCACTGCTCAGCCGCCTTCCGTTTCCTTCGCGGTGGGATCGGTTAGCAGGGCAATCGCATGTGCCCCGATTTACGAGCCGCGAGCGTCAGCGACCGGATGTAGTTCTGCGGGAATCGGTCGCAGTGCTGCTGAAATCGGGTCGCTGACGTTCGCCGCTCGTTACATGCGTTTGCCCTGAATCGGTCAGGGGGAGGCGCTGCTTTGAATTGCATTGCTGCCGAAGACACTTAGCACTACAGCGCAGGGTCGTCGTTTTTAGCCCACAAAACGGGGTAGGAGCGACGATTCATACGGACTTACGAACGACTCCGCGCTGTAGTGTTAGACGACGCGATTGAATTCCACGACCCCGGCCTATGGTGAGCGGCGGGCGTCAGCGAGCCGATTCCCGCGGCAACACGACGGGTCGCTTGTCCTCGCGGCTCGTTGTTCGGGTCACATAGGCTGAATTGATATAGACTTGCCCCAGATTTCTCTTGACAGATTACCGGCCCGATCTATTATGAAAGCGGTTACATGCCTGTCTTGTTTCGGGTGGGTCGAGTGATCGTCGCTCGGTGCCCGTACTCGCTTCGCCGGATGTTTTGGAGGATGAGATGAAGTATCAACGCATTTTGAGTAATCGCGCTGCGCTGAGCGCGGCAGCTTTGGCGGTTTTTGGCACGGGTTTGCCGGCATTCGCCGTCAATTTATTGATTAATCCGGGTTTTGAATTACCGAATAATCCAAGCAACGAGCCGCCCCCGCCTATTGCCGGCTGGACATTGATCAATGATGCCAATCGAGTCGCATTCGGCAGCACTTCCAACAACACGCCGGGCGGTCGATTCGGGCTTTGGGCTAAAACCTTTCAACCCATTGGTGGCGGCGCGTTTCAGAACGTAGGCATCGTCGGCGGAGCGAACTACGCGTTTCGTTCGTTTCTCAATATTGAGAGCGGGTTCTTCACGATCGTCGATCCTGTTGCGTTGCGCATGCAAATCACCTGGCTTGACGGCGGCGGCAGCCCCGTTGGATCTCTGGCCACACTTGATATCACAACGGCCAGCACACAATTAAGCGGCTTCAATCAATACACACTGAACGCTACAGCCCCCGCCGGTGCGGCGCAGGCCCGCGCTTTTGTCGGCTGGGACGGCGGAGGCAGCGGCACCGGCGGGCAATCGGGCTTCTTTGACGACGTCGAACTCGACGGCCCGGGCATTCCGCCGCCCAACAACCTCTGGATTACCAACGGCAGCGGCGATTGGAATGCCGGTGGAAACTGGTCGAACGGTTCGGTTCCGAACGGCGTCGGCGTGGATGTAAATTTCCTGGGGGTCATCACCAGCGCCCAGACCGTTTACAGCAACACCGCCATTACCGTCGGAACCATGAACTTTAACAACGCCAATACTTACAACATCACCGGTGCCGGCTCGCTCACACTGCAAGCCACGTCCGGCAACGCCGTCGTCACCGTGGCGGCCGGGTCGCAAAAACTCAACCTTCCCACTTTCCTGGGCAGCAATACTGATGCAATCATAAGCGCCGGCGCAACGCTGGTGGTTGCCGACCCCATGAATCTTAACGGCCGCACTTTCACCAAAACCGGCTCGGGCACGCTGCTCATCGAAGCGCCGGTGCGCAGCACGTCGCCGGGTTCGCTCGTGGTTAACGGCGGGCAAACGGCTGTGAATTTTGGCATTGGCGCCGCAGCCACCGCCTTTAATGCTGCCGTGGGCAATGTGGCCGTGAGCGTCGTTGGTTCGAAGGCAACTTTCAATGCCGACCAGACGCTTCGTGGCCTCGATGCAGTGACCGCTAACGCCGGCGATCAGGAAATCAACCTCGCCGGCAGCCGGGTTCGCGTTTACCCCGCGAACCGCGCGATCGAAGAGGCCAGCATCAACGCCGACATCCGCAGCGCCATTCTGTCGGGCACCGGCCGAGACGGCATCTACGACAGCAACGACACCAGCGCCAACTTCTCCGTGGGCGTGACCGATAAGGCCATCGACGCACACGGCGACCTGAACGTGCTGCTTCGCCTGACCCGCAGCGGCGATGCCAACGTCGACGGCACGGTAACCCTCGACGATTTTACCGCGCTGGCCGCCCAGTTCGGCCAAACCGGCACGTGGGATCAGGGCGACTTTAACTACGACGGCAACGTGAACCTCGATGACTTCACGTCGCTGGCCGCCAACTTCGGCCAAAGCGCCGCAGACCTGCCCCGGTCTTCGGTTCCGGAACCGACGGCCATCGGGTTGCTCGCCGTCGCCGCAGGCTTCGTGGCGCGCCGCCGTCGCTAAGCGTCGGTGGAACTTCGGCCCGCCCGTTTCGATTCTCCGCATCAATCACCCCGCCCGGCGAAACCATTTCGCCGGGCGGGTTTTTTTGATTTCTATTTATTAGCCTATTTCATCACGATGTAGCGACGCCCGTCTCGTGCGTTTCTGATAATTCCCGATTCGGCCGAGACGGCCGTCTCTACATCAAACAGTCGATCAACGAGGACGCGCAGGATTTGGGGTGCCACTACATGGCTTGTAAGCGCTACGCCAACCTTTCAATTACCCACATCTTTCGCGGC
>CAZXLA010000233.1:0-5293 GCA_964641895.1 uncultured Tepidisphaeraceae bacterium | reverse complement strand
ACCCGCCGCGCCCCCACCGCCGTTGCAAGGCGTTGCGCCGCCGACTCCATTGCCTGCCGGCGCGCCTTCGTCACCTTCACGCCGTGTTCCCACCACACTTTTTTGATTTCCAGCACGCCGGTGTCGCGATGGAATTTCGGATCGACCCGGCCGACGAGTTGGTCGCCCTCCAGAATCGGCATGACGTAATAACCGTGCACGCGCTTGGGCGCGGGGACGAATGCTTCGAAGCGGTAATCGAAGTTGAACAGCCGGTGCAGCCGGGCGCGGTCGCGGATCACCGGATCGAACGGGCAGAGCAGGCGCGCGATGGCCGGGGCGTCGGGGAGTTTCTTGATCTGCCTGGCAATGCCTGGTAATGCGACCGCGCGGCGCGGGGGTTCGCCGTTGGTTGATTCGACTTCCACTTCAATTGCCCGGCCAGATTTTACGGCAGCCTGCATCCACTTTCGCGCCGTGGCCAGATCAATGTGGTTCCAGAAGCGCGACAGTTCCGTGGCCGATGCAAAACCCAATCGTTCGAGCGCGGCGCTGCACGCCCAATCGGCGTGCTCATCCACGCCCGGCGGGGGCATGGCGTGCAGGTGAGGCACGGCCCGCTCGGTCAGGTCGTACACTTTTTGAAAACTTTCACGGCCGACGATGTATAACTCGCCGATTCGCCAAAGGTAATCCAGCGCCAGCTTGGCCGGCTTCCAGTTCCACCAGCTTGTGGCACCGCGCTCGCCGGCGTGTTCAAAATCTTTGCTGCGCAGCGGGCCTTCGTTGCGGATGCGCGTGCGCACAAGTTCAATCACATTATCGCGGTCGTCGCCAAGCTGGGTGCGGTGCCATGATCTGCCTTTGGCACGCTCAAAACGCGGCCGCCAGTAGGCGAAGAAATCGGTGGGGATGAAGCTGGCATCGTGCGTCCAATGTTCGAACAACGCGCGGCGCGGACCGGTAAGCTGATCGAGCGCTGCGGGGGTAAAGTTAACGGCGCGGGTGGAAAGGATGAGGTGGTGCGCGCGATCGACGACGTTGATCGTATCAATCTGCACAAACCCCAGCCGCCGAACCAGCTTCGCCAGCGCCGCGGGCTTGCCGGCGCCGGGGCGCGCCGGGTCATCGCACAACCCCTGCAGCGACATAAACAACCGCCGCGCGTCGGCGGCGGAAATGCGGAGTGGCTGCGGCCTGATAGCGGACATCAAATTAGGATTGTGGCGATACCGCAATCCCGATCAACTTGATTACCGCTCATCGCCACTGCTGAACACACTCCCGAAAACTGTTTCAACTGCACGGGATTTTCCTTGACAAAAGCGAAACGCATGTTATGGTTTTGTTTGCATTGCGATCGGTGGGCGTTCTTTGACAACTTCCGTGCCCTGGCGTTGAGCAAAAAGGAACTAAAAAGGAACTGAAAAGGGACTGAAAAGGGACTGAAAAGGTACCAAAAAGTACCGGTTGGGAACCGGTTAGGAACCAGTTTTTTGGGGCGGCGGGCGGGTCGCTATTTTCTTAACTTACTTAAAATAAACGACTTACGTTTGATGAGGCCGCGCGATTTGGTGATAATCCTTTTTTTTCGGCGCGGCCGGGCGCGGCGGGCGGGTTAAGGTCAATGGCCGGTGGTGGCCCGTCCTCGCAGCGTGCCCACGAGGGTCGACTGTAGCGTTTCGGCGATGACCTGGTGGCCGAGCTTGGAGGGGTGCATGAGGTCTTGGAAAACCGCCCCGCGTTTCTGGCGGAGGGCTTCTGAAAATGGGTGGCCGAGGTCGATCGGAGTGATGCCCATTGTCTGCAGCGTTTGTTCAATCCGGTCGCCGCCGGCTTTATAGATGCCCGCCGATTCGGCCAGCCCTTCGTACCGGGCAACGAGCACCGTTGCCCCGCTTTGCTTGGCCGACTCGATGAGCTGCTTGAGCGCTTCAGCGCACACAACGGCGGCCGATTCTGATTTTTCTTCGGTCGTGAGCCGTTCACCCAACGACGGCCCGAAGAGTCTGGCGCGAACGATCGCAACGAGGTAGCGCGTGAGAAACTCGGTGCCCGCGCACCAGGGTTTGGTGTCGGGCATGCGATCGGTGCCGACCGTGCTGCCGTCGCCGGGAATATCGTAGGCGTCGTCGCTGTTAAGAAGGATGACGACGACTTCGGCATCGAACCAGCCGAACTTTTTCGCGTACGCCAGTTGGTTCGGCGTGCCCCATGATCCGCAGGCGGCATTGCACACGGTGATGTATTGTTGCAAGTCAGCCGAGAGAGATTTTTGCAAGCGCGCGGTGGCGATGTCGGCGTCATCCACCCGCGCGCCGCCGTTGACGATGCTGTCGCCGATGATCAGCACGCGGCGCTCGCCGGGCTGTCGCTGCTTCGTAACCTCCGGCCCGCGCATGGAATGGGAGTTGATGGTGAACCGATTGCCGAACCGCATCACCGATTGGTTGGGCACGTAGCGGTATTCGGTCTGCCCGTCGCGCATGAACAGCGGCGGGTCGCCCAGGCCGAGATCGTATTTGGCCCAAATCTGCAAACCTGCAGCGAGGAGGACGACGCATGCGACAACGATCAGCACATTTCGCCCGCCGAACCATCGACGACGGCGTTTGGCGGAATGGCCGGATGTTTCATTGGGCGCGGAAAATGCTTCGCGATCGTCCCGCACAGGCTTGCTCACTTCGTCGCCACCGCCAGGAACAGCGCCGGGCCTTTCACATTGCTTTCCGGCGGGAGCGGTTGCACCAACGCGTTGGCGAAACCGGCGCGGGTGAGGGTCGATTTGAAATCATCGGCCTCAAAGCCCAGCGAAACCTGTCCAAGTTGCCGGCGAAAGTCGTCGCGGTCGTGCGGCAGCAGATCGACGATGATCGCCCGGCCGCCGGGCTTGAGGACACGGTGCATTTCTTTGAGCGCGCCGACCACGTCGGTGAGATACGTCAGCACCAGCATGCACAGGGCGGCGGAGCAGGTGTTCTCGTCGATGGGCAGGCTGGCCAACTCGCCGCGACGGACTTCGACATTGCGCGCGTTCTCCAGCCGTTTTTTGGCGGCCTTGAGCATTGCCGGCGAGTTATCGACCGCCAACACCTGCTTCACGAACGGTGCGACCATTTCGCTGATGGCGCCCGAGCCGCAGCCGAGGTCGGCAATGATCGCGTCGGCCGGCAACAGCGCGAGCATCGCCTGCGTGGTGAAGGCGCTGCCGTAAAGCTCGCCGCGAATGCGATCCCACTCGGCGGCGGCACCGGCGAAAAACGCCTGGCCGTCCGACTGCTTTTTGGCAACAAGCGCATCGAGCCGAATCTGGTCGTGCATCGCCGCCGGCCAAGTATCGGTCTGCTCGCGGGTGACGAGCCAGAGCTTGCGGGCCGGGGTGGCCAGTTCTTCGAGGATCATCCGATAAAGATGCGTCGTCCCCTGCCGCCGCGATTTTGCCCAGGATTGTTCCAGCAGCACCTTAAGATGCCTGCTGACCGTGCTTTGCGGCAATTGAATGATGTCGCAAAGCTCGCTCACGCCCAGCTCATGGCGTTCAAGCAGCCTTAGAATACGCAGGCGCGCCGGGTCGGCGAGGCATTCCATCCAAGCCAGAAGCTGATCAGAATTGGCGGCGCGGGAAAGCATTCGTGCATCCGGATCATCGGATGGAATGATATGCCAGTCAAGCCAATCCTCTGCCGCGACGATGCCTTCTAAAGCAGCGCGCCGAACTTTTGGCCCGGTGATTGCATATCAATGCAGACGGAGCGGTTTTTCCGGTCGTGGCGCTGGCGGCGTGCCGCACAATTGCGCGATTCGGGCCGATGCTGTTCGGCGAAGCGGCGTTTGCGGTGTCTGGTGAAGTAGCGGACCGGGTTGGAGAATTGAACGAACGATGGCGATGAATGCCCAACATGTTTCGTACCTGATCATCGGCGGCGGCCTGGCCGGTTCGGCGGCGGCGCAGGCGATTCGCCTGCGCGACGCTGGCGGGTCGATCGTGATCGTCGGTCAGGAAATCAATCGGCCGTATAACCGCCCGCCGCTCTGTCGTCAGTATCTGCTGCGCAAAACCGGCCGCGCCGCCATGATGACGGTTCCGCTGGGTTGGTACAGCGATAACCAGGTTCAACTTATCACCGGTCAGCGCGTGACGCGGCTGGATGTAGGCCGGAATCTGGCGGCGCTCGATACCGGCGCCGAAGTTGTCTTTGATAAAGCGCTGATCGCCACCGGCGTTTTGCCCCGGCCGCTGAATGTGCCCGGCGCCGAGCTGCCCAATGTGTACGACTTGCGCACGATCGAAGACGCCGAACAGATCATTCACGCGATGGACAAGGCGCGCAGCGAGGGCCGATTGCACGATGCTGAAAACCCCGCCGGCCCTCGAGGCCGAGTCGCGGTTATCGGCGGCGGGCTGTTGGGCGTTGAGCTTTGCGAAACCTTTACGACCGCCGGATTGAAAGTCGATTTATTCGTCTCGGGCGTCCACCCCTGGAGCCGATTCGCCGGCGAGCAGGCCGGTGGCTTTCTCGCCCGCCACCTTGCGGCCCACGGAGTCACCATGCACACAAACGCGCACGTCGCTCACTTGCAAGGCGACGGCCGCGCCCAGCGCGTCTTCACCGACGATCAGCGGTCGTTCGAGACCGATTTCGTCGTCACCGCAATCGGCACCGTGCTCAACCGCGACATCCTGCGCGGCACGTCCATTAACGCCGAGAAGCAGGTTCTGGTCGATGAACGCTGCCGCACCAATGTAGAACACGTCTACGCCGCCGGCGACTGCGCCGCTGTGCTCGACCCGCTGTTCGGCAAACATCGCGTGCTCGAACACTGGAACAGCGCGCGCCTGCTCGGCTCGATCGCCGGCGCCAACATGGCCGGCGACACGACCGCGAAGTATGACCTGGTCAACCAATATGCCACTGAAATCTTCGGCCTACATGCCAGCGTCTGGGGCGAAAGCAAACACGTCGCCCACCGTCACACGCGGCGATTCCCCGACGGAAAGGGGTTGATTGAGTTCGGCGTATCTCCCACCAACCGCCTGAGCGAGACGTTGGCGATCGGTGCCGATCGATCGATCGAAACAGCCCTTCACGACATGGTGAAGAACCGAATCGACGTGAGCGGAAAGATCGAACAGCTCATCGATCCGGCGGTGGAGCTGACCTCGCTGGCCGGTACTTGATCTTCCTCGCCCGGCAGGCGATGTGCATGGTTTCCCCCAAGCCGCGTCAAAGAAATACGTCGCTTAACGCGCGGCCCCCTCCCTAATACTACAGTAGCGCATCGTATTTTCGTCTCGCGTAGTGGCATCGCTTTG
>CAZXLA010000232.1:3487-5293 GCA_964641895.1 uncultured Tepidisphaeraceae bacterium | reverse complement strand
GCCGTCGTGGGCTGCGGTCGGATGGGAAAGCTGCACGCGCGCGTCTATTCGCAAATGCCTCATGTCCACCTCGTGGGCGTTTATGATGCCGACCACGACACCGCCGATGCCGTTGCCGCCGAGTACAACACCAAGGCATTTCACAATCTCAAAGACCTGCTGCCAATGGTCGCCGCCGCCACCATTGCGGTGCCGACCAAGTTCCACGCCGACTTAGCCGAGCCGTTCCTTCACCGCGGGGTAGCGTGCCTGATCGAAAAGCCGCTGGCCAAAGACGTCTTCGATTGCCGCCGCATCATCGAAGCCACGCAGCGGTTCAAGCCCATCGTGCAGGTCGGCCATATCGAACGCTTCAACCCGGCCGTGCGCGCGATGCGAAAGCTCAACATCCAGCCGCAGTTCATGGAAGTGCAGCGCATCAGCCCGCTCACGTTTCGATCGATCGATGTCGGCGTGGTGCTCGACATGATGATCCACGACATCGATATCGTGCTGAACCTCGCCGGCGGCAGCGAGGTCACGCAGATCGATGCCGTCGGCGTGAGCGTCATCGGCGACGTGGAAGACATCTGCAACGCCCGGCTCACCTTCGCCAACGGCTGCGTCGCCAACCTCACCGCATCGCGCTTGGCACTGAAAACCGAGCGCAAGCTGCGCGTCTTCGCGCCCGACGCATATGTGTCGCTCGACTACGGCAAGCGCTACGGCATGGTCGCCCACCGCGGCGGCAATGTCGATGCGATTCGCAACGCGGTGGCCAAAATCCGTTCCGGCGAGATTGACGACTTATCACAACTGAACTTCACTGATTTAGTGAACATCGAAGAATTGAAAATCGACGACACCGAACCACTTCGCGCCGAGTTGGATGAATTCGTGGATGCGGTGATGAACGGCAAACCCTCGCCCGTCCCCGCGATCGACGGCATGCGGGCCGTGGATATCGCGATGAAAATCGTAGAAAAAATCGGCGGCAAGAGCTTATAAAGCCTTGGCCGGTGGCACAAACATTCCTGTCTGTGTCTCCGATCAAATGCATGCCGGTGGGGCAGACATTCTTGTCTGCCATCGCATTCCAGGCGATGCCGAGCGTCACTCGGCATGGAATGCCGAAGCAGACAACAATGTCTGCTCCACCGCACTTGCAAGAGTGCCACCATCATGCGTCCTAAAGCAAACGGGCCACATATTTCGCCGCCTCTTCAACACTCAGATTCGTCACGTCCAACTCCTTCGTCGCCACCTCGCGATACAGCGGCTCGCGGTCGGCAAGCAACTGGGTGATCTCCTCAATCCCCCCGCCCAGCGGCGTTAACACGGGGCGTGACAGGGATGAACCGGGATCCGAAGCAATCCGCTTCAGCAGCACCGTCGCGTCGCACCGCAGGTAGATCACTTTCGCGCCGCTGGCTTTGATGGCCGCGCGATTCTCCTCGCGCAGCACCGCTCCGCCACCCAGGGCAATGACGTGGTCGACCAGGCCGCAGCATTCAATCACAATCTGCGATTCGAGCGCGCGAAAGTAGGCTTCGCCGTCATCTTTAAAAATCTGCGCGATCGATCGTCCCGCCCGCTGCACGATCAGCGCATCGGTATCGACGAACTTCTGCCACAAGTCGCCCGCCAGCCGTTTGCCGATCGAGCTTTTGCCACTGCCGCGATAACCAACCAGCATGAGAAGCATGAGGATGATTATCGACTGCGATCATCGGTGCGCCAACGATTGCATCAAGCCATGAAGTAATCGGTCGAAATGCAAAACCCCGCGAGCATTGGCTCGCGGGGATCTTTTTGCATTCGTTGCAG
>CAZXLA010000232.1:0-3387 GCA_964641895.1 uncultured Tepidisphaeraceae bacterium | reverse complement strand
TAGAATTCGATAATCAAATTCAAATTCACTTCAAACGGAACATCGTCCGGCGTGGGAAGGGACAGCACTTTGGCGGTGAGCTGGGCGGGGTTCCATTCCAGCCAGCCTGGGACGTTGTGCCCGGCGCTGGATTCCATGTTTTCACGCAGCAACTTGTGGATGCCGTCTTTGAACGTAATGGTGTCGCCGGCGCTGACGTGGGCGCTGGCGATGTCGGTTTTGTGGCCGTTGAGCACCACATGGCCGTGCGCGACGATCTGCCGCGTGGCCCAGATGGTTCGGCCCACGCCCAAGCGGCGCAGGATGTTGTCCAGGCGCGTCTCCAGCAACTGCATGAGCGAACTGCCGGTGTTGCCCTTGCTTCGCTTGGCGGTATCCAAGTAACGGCGGAACTGCTTTTCGAGCACGCCGTAGTGATAGCGAAGCTTCTGCTTTTCCAGCATGCGCACGCCGTACTCGGTCGCCCGGCGGCCGCGATAGCCGTGCATGCCGGGGATTTCCAGCTCTTTGCCCGTATGTTTGGGGATGTCCGCGATCGGCACACCGACGCGACGAGACAACTTGACCTTCGGACCGAGGTAGCGGCCCATAATAGACTCAGCTTTCTTCCGGTGAAAACACCAGACTCAAAACATGCGTCGCGAGTGCAACTATTGAGGGACACTCGACTTACACGCGTTTGCCTCGATCGATGGTTTTGAGGCATCGAACGGGGTGCCCACCCGGATTCGCACAGAATTCTGTCGGTGGGGTCGAGGATTATACCGAAAACATGGAAATGCTCAAGGTGATGCGATGTTTGCGCGGTCTATATTTTGCAACGTTCGGATCCGGGTCTTCGCTTGACGCTCAGAGCCCGGCTTTGATGGGCAATGCGCGCTATTGTTTTTTCTTTGCGCCTCGATCGACGGGGTAAAATTCTCCACCGTACTCGTGCTGTTCTTGTTGCTGCTGGGTGATGGTGGTCGGCTCGACCGGGGCCGTTTCCCATTTTCTTGCCGACTCCACGACTGCGGCGCCGCTTTGGGAACCCTGCATCGCTGGTTCGCCGCTTGCTATCTTCATCCCCCCAACGCTCCGCTCATATTGCGATGTGACGGCGGCCAGTTGTTGCATGTCCTGGGCGGTCGGACCACTCGCCTGCACGCGCGCCGGTTCCGGTTTGTAAGAGCGTACTTGCGAAAGGTCGAACGCGTGCGGGTCTTTCGCCCTTTTCGGTGCCGCAAAGCCGGCGCCTTGCAGGGTAGCCAGAAGGGTCGGCCAGATCAGCCCGATCAACAGCACCGATCCGCCGGTGCAAATGGCGTAAACCCACGGTTTGCTTGCCCAGGCCACATAGGTGAAAGTCAGTTTGGCGTTACGCGACTTACGCTGGTTCAGCTCGTCGATAATCGTGAAGTTCGCATCTTTAGGCGCAGCGCGACGATTCACCACAAATGGAATCTCGGCCACAAACTGCCGCTGTTGGTATTCGCCGCTTCGAGCGCGCGTTGTGCGGTCAAAGGCGATGATAAGCTCATCCATCGTCACCACCTGCTTGGCTTCCACCGGCGGATAAACTTTCACGTTGCGGAAGATCGGCAGATCGGCGCCGCTTTTGTCTTTGGTGGTCTGACCGAACCGCCCAAGAAACTCCTGCGGGCCGATCGTTCGTCGTTCCCCCCCGCCTCCTTCGGCCGCCGTCGATGAATAAACCATCGACAGCGCCAAGCCGATGACGACCGAAATCAACAGCCAGTGCCAGCGTTTTAAGTCTTCGATATGCATGGCCAACCCTTCAGCAAATTCGACGGGCTGCCACTATTAGAACGTCGCGCCACTGAAGTTTCGACCCAACATTGCAGAAATTTCCTACAACCCTGATTTTGTGTGCAATAAAGGGGTTAGGCGCCCCCTTGCGCGTAACACAACGGTGATCCCCTAACGACAATCCGCCGCCGCGCCGGATATCCGCATTTCTTTGCCCAATCCTTCAAACCGTTTGCCCGTCACTATGGCGAATCGTACATCTCCACCGCCAGCGTTGTGTGGAATGAAGTCTGCAATTACGCCGTTTACGTTCGAGGAGACCGCCTTATGCTGGCCCCCAGGAAGACACACCCACTGCTTGCGCGCTCACTCGAGCCGACGCTTTCATTTGAGCTACTTGAGGTTCGACGACTGATGTCCGCGCCGGAGTTGAACGCCGCGTTCGGATCAGCAGGCCAGGCGATCGTTGACATTTCCGGCGACGATTACGTCTACGCCACTGCCGTCGATTCATCGGGCCGGATTTACCTCGCCGGCACGAGCACCGACGCCGACGGCCTGGCCGATATGCGCGTCACCCGCCTGAACGCCGACGGCTCGCTGGACACCACCTTCGCATCCTCCGGCTCGTTTACTCTTCCCGCGGCGGCGGGTTCGTCGGATGAAGCGCGCTCGGTCGCAATCGATGCTTCGGGGCGTATCTATCTCGCGGGATTTTCTGATGCGTCGAGCAGCAACGATTTCGTCGTACTCCGCTTGAATGCCGACGGCTCGTTAGATAGCTCCTTCGGTTCTGCCGGCGTGGCCACGCGCGATTTTGGAGCCAACGATCAGGTCTTTGCCATGACCCTCGACGCCGCCGGACGCGTGGTGCTCGCGGGCACGGTGGCAAATCACTTCGCCGTCGTCCGACTAAATACGGATGGATCAAACGACACGAGTTTCAGCAGCGACGGGCTGGCCACGGCCAACCTGTCAACCACGTTTGATGCCGCCAACGCCGTCGCCGTTTCGTCGGTCGATGGATCGATCACGGTCGCCGGCTACGCCGTGGTGAGCGGCGGGTTTGACTTCGCCGCCCTGCGACTGACGAGCGACGGCAATTTCGATGCGACTTTCAGCGGCGACGGCATGCTCACCTTGCCCATCGGCACCAACGGCGACGTGGCGAATGCGGTCGCGGTCCTCACCGATGGCAGCACGCTGCTCGCCGGCTCGGTATCCGGCGACTTTGCGATGGTAAAGCTCACACCCGGCGGCGCGGTTGATGCATCATTCGGGTCGGCGGGCACTGTGCTGACCAATATCGGCGGCAACTCGGATCGCGTGTTTGCGGTCAACGTGCTTTCCGACGGCCGAATTCTCCTGGCTGGCGGCGCGGGCCACGCCACCGCATCGCACGATTTCGCACTGGCGCTCTATTCCTCCGCCGGCGTGCTCGATTCGGAGTTTGATAGCGACGGCATACTACGCGTCGATTTCCAGGGCAACTTCGACGAAGCCACCGCCGTCGCGATCGACAACGATGAGGTTCGCGTGGCCGGCCACACCAGCAGCGACTACGCCAACCCCTTCACCTTCGATGCCGCGGTAACGAGCTTCTCAATCAATCTCACACCCCCGCCACCTCCCCCGCCA
>CAZXLA010000231.1:0-5295 GCA_964641895.1 uncultured Tepidisphaeraceae bacterium | reverse complement strand
CGGCAGTGGCGGGCGCGATCTGATCTTCGGCGGCGCCGGCCAGCGTATTCTTGCCCGCCCCGCCGGTGAGGGTATCGGCCCCGTCGCCGCCGGTGATCGAATCGTTGCCGCCGCCGCCGTCGATGTAGACGACTTCATCCACGCCCGGTTCGACGGTGATCACGTCATTCCCGTCGCCGGTGAGAATGCTCAGCGAGCCGACCGAAGTATCGCTGAACCGCAGTTCGCCGCTGCCGCGGAAGATGCCGATGCTGGTTCCCTCGGCCACAACGCGAATGTCATCGTTGCCAGTCGTGCCAATTACATTCGCGGTCTTGCCGCTCAAACTCGCAAACTGTCCGTCAATACTGAAAACGTAATTGCCCGCGCTCCCCGCCACGCCGTTGACGGTCGTGGCGCTGTAGGTGGAATTGCCCTTGCCGCTCACACCGACGTAATAAGTGGTGCCCGCCGCAGCATTAAACTGAATGCGGCTGTTGACGGTATCGCCGTCGTTGTCGTTGGAAGTAATTTGCGTGCCGCTGGAATCGAACAGCCGCAGAAACGTATCGGCACCGAACGCGTTCTGCGTAAACGCCTTGATTTCAACCAGGCCGTTAGCGGGCGCGAAAAACTGGTACAGATCGACGTCCGCCTCGCCGCGCACCAGCGTATCGTCGTACCCGACTGATGCCGCGAACGACGTCCCGAGGGTCACCGCGCGTACGCCGCCGGATGAAATCGTGTCATCGCGCAGCGTAGTTGCCGCGCTGGCGGACACTGTGCGGACGTTGATCTCATACGTCCCGGTTGCGCCCGACGAGCCCGACCCGAGAATGAACGGATCAAAACTGTCGTTGCCTTTGGCGCTGAACGCCGCGTAATAATCACGGTTTTTGGGCACCGAAATCCGCAGCACCGGGTCGCCGCCGGTCGAAGTATCGTCGAGTTGCGCTAACTTCGCGCCGGCGCCGTCGAACAGGGTGATGAGCGTATCGAGTGGATCGGTGTTACCGGCAAGCCCGAACGAATCGGCGCGAATTTCCAGAATACCATCGGTGGTCGGGCGCAGCCTCAGCACGTCCACATCCCGATCGCCGACGTCCACCGTGCCGTTGACGTCGGTGCCGATGAAGCCGAGCTGGCTCGCCAACGGCAGGGAGGAAATTCCGACCGCTTGCGCGATCGATCCATTGCGATCATTGCTCACAAAGCCGATCGAAAGGTTGTAGAAACCACCCGCGCCCGCCGCCACGCGGTTGCTGAGGTTCGTGGGGTTGTACGACTGGTTCTGAAAATCGCTCACGCCGATGTAATACACATCCCCGCGCTGCACGGTCCCGGCGACAAAACTGTCGGAGGTATGCCCGATGGCGGTTCCCGCGCCGTCGGCGGCGATGCCGTTGCCGGCGTCGAACTCGATCTGGCTGTTGTTCACGTCAATCGCAAAACCGTCGTCATCAAAAGCCAGTTGAGTACCGGCCTCGTTAAACACGCGCACGAAGCTGTCGACAAATTCGCTGTCGAACGCGGTATCCACATCAATGAGCAGCGTGCCGATATCGGGCACGACTATTCTGAACAGGTCCACGTCGCTCACGCCCACGTCTTTGCCGAAATCAGCGCCGATGAAGCCGTTAAATGCCTGCGGCGCTTCGCCTTGGGTGGTGAGATCGACCCCCACCGCCCCGCCGAGGATTCCGTTTGGATCGACGTTTTTTAAGCTGAAGCCGATGCGGAAATTGCCGCTTTTTCCCGTCGTTCGCCCACTGCCATCGACGGCATTGTAGGTGGTGTTTCCCGCGCCGCTCACGCCGGCGTAATAGGTGCCGGGTGTGAGGTTGCGCTTGATCAGCGAGAAATCGCCCGCGCCGCCGTTGTCGTCAATCGCGAGTTGCGAGCCGTTGCTGCGGAAGAGGCGCAGGACGCTGTTGAAATCGGCGCGGTCGGTCGCGCTGGGGGCCACTTCGATCGTCACTTCGCCGGCGACGGTCACGGTAAATTTGTAGAGATCGACATCGCGGTTGCCCACGCTCACGTTGCCGTCGCTGCCGAGAATGCCTTCGATCGCATCGCTGGGCGAACCGTTGAGCGCCGGAGCAAGAATCGCCCCCGCCAGCACGCTGCTCGGGTCGCCCGCCGGCACACTCGCCCCGCCGCCGGACTGGTCGCGGATGAACCGCACGGCGTTATAGACATTGATGCGTTTGTAGCTGTTGCCGGTGTTCTGCAGCGAAATCACTTCGCCGACATCGGCGCTGCCGTTGCCGTTGCTGTCGATGAACAGCGCATCATCTTCATCGTCGCCGTCGACGATTGTATCGCCGGTTCGCTGGAGGATGTCGCGCACCTCAATCGGCGACAGCAGTCGCCCGCCGAAGGTGAGCGAGGCATCTTGCAACAAGGCGACCGCTCCGGCCACCATCGGGCTGGCCATGCTGGTGCCCTGCGTTTCGTGCAATTGATTGTTCGGCCAGGTGGATTGAATGACCGCGCCGGGCGCGAAAATGGCACTGCCCGGATTGGTCGGCGGGCGCTGGCTGAAGCTCACCACGCGATCCGGGCCGGTGGTTACATCAACCGTATTCCCGCCCGACCAGTAGAATCCGCCGCCTTCATTCGTTTCCCACACGGCCCCGACATTCAGCGTGCTGATAATGCCCGGCGACGCCGAGTTGGCAAACTGCAGATCAAACTGCTCGCCCGAACTATCGCGCACCACGCCGTAGGTATTCCCCGCCGCCGAAACGATGGTGACGCCGACGGCTTCCAGCTCTTCGATTTCGTCGCGGTACAGATCGCCGCTCACCTGCGACGGCGACGTATAGAACCCGCTGCCCAAACTCATGTTGACCGCAACGATGTTGTATTGCGCGCGGTTGTCGAGCACCCACTGCAGCGCGCGCTCGATCGACCGATTGTCCGCCCCCACTTCGCCGCCGCTGGTTTGGCTGAAGACGTTGAGGCCGATCAGGCCAACACCCGGCGCCACTCCGCCATCATACCCGCGGCTGGGATCCGGAATCGAACCGACGATGCCCGCGACGTGCGTGCCGTGCGCGTTGACCACCGTGGGGTTGCTCCCGCCCCCGACGATATCCGCCCCGGCAACGAAATTGGGCGAAATGAGCGGGTGGTTGATGTCCAGCCCCGTATCAATCACCGCCACACTCACCCCACCGCCGTCGATGCCGGAGAGGGTTCCGTCGTTGCGCAAATCGGTCACGCCGATAAGGTCGAACGCGGCGGACATCAACCGGCGCTGTTCGAGCCAGTCGAGAAGGAGTGTGTATTTTTTCTGTTGCATCGTTCTTCCATCTACATCGTAACGATTGACGATTAACGATTAAGCAGACTCATCTTATCTCAATCGTTAATCGTCAATCGTTACCTCGCATTTCGTCGCATGCTTTCCCGCTCACAACAGCACTTCAATACTAACCCGATCATCCCCGCTCTGGTCTTCGGCCGAGTCGGTGCCGGCGCCGCCGTCGAGGATGTCGTTGCCGCTGCCGCCGAACAGGGTGTCGTCGCCGGCTTCGCCGTAGAGTTTATCGTTGGAGCTTGCGCCGAAAAGCAAATCATTCCCGTCGCCGCCGAACAGGCGATCGACGTTTCCCCCGCCGTCCAGCGTGTCGTCGCCGCCGTTGCCGTAGAGGCGGTCGTCGTTGCCTTCGCCCAGCAGGCTGTCGCGCGAGCCTGATCCGTTGAGGCGGTCGTTGCCCAGCCCGCCGAAGAGCGTGTTTTTGCCTGCCCCGCCGGTCAGTGTATCGCTTCCCGCCCCACCGATGGCGCGATCGTTGCCGCCGCCTAAGTCCATGTAGGTGATGATGTCGGCGCTGATGCTCACATCATCATTCCCACCGCCGGCGAAAATTTCGATGCGCTGCACATCGGCGCTGTTGAAGTTGCTGGAAAGCGATCCGAGCGTGGCGACAAGTTGCCCGCCGGACTCGCTGATGCCGATGTTGTCGTCGCCGATCGTTCCGTTGATGGTCAGAATTCCGCCGGCCAGTGAGCCGACCGGAGGCGGATCGGTCATGGTGATCGTTCGGCCGTAGAACCAGCGGGTCTGTCCGTCGTCGTCAACGATCTTCGAAGCGATGACATACTTTCCCTTGGGCAGCGCGCCGGCGGTGCTCGATGACTCGAACACGTCCACGCCGCCGTTCAGTGCGCTGTTGGCGATAAGCGTTCCCGATCCGTTGTATGGATTGCGATCGGTGTCCATATAAATTTCATACGATGCCTGCCCGTCGCGGTCGCTGCCTCGAAAGCTGATGTTGAAATTCGTACCGGCGAAAAACGAACTGCCTCCTTTGGCTTTTAAATCAAAAATATTTGGAAACTGCGTGCCCGATTGTCCGGCGCTGCTGCGATTGGCTGCGCCGTCAAGCAACGCGCCAATGCCGTCGCTGGGCCGCGTGCCCCCGCCGACTCGGCTGAAGAGATAGCCCGTCTGATCGCGCGCGGGTTTGGCGGTGGTGGTTCCGTACCAGTCGGAATCGATGGGCCCGCTGGAACTATCGGGCAGGGTCAGGTCGGCCGTGCCCACGTAGTACGCTGGAACGGAATTGTGCGCAACGAACCCTGGATCGAGCTGCACCGAATTGTTCAAATCACCCTCATGTGTGCCCGCGACCGCTTCGCCATCGAAATCGAAGTTGTTGGCGTTGCCGTCGGTGCGCCAATAGTTGTCGGCGAAGACGACGTTGTCCCAGACGGCCATGGCGGCATCGCCATAATCGGAGCCGAAAAAATCGTTCTCGCCATCGACCGGGTGCGGGTCGAGAAAAGTGGTCTGGTCGACAATCACTCCGCGCCGCCCGACGATGCGCGCGACTTCCGCCACCAGCGAAGCCCCGCGGCTGTGGCCGGCCAGGTGAAGCGGCAATTGCGCCAATGCCGGCAACTGTTGGCTGGTGCGCGGCAGCAGAAGATAGTTGGCCACGACCGCCGCCACTTCGCCGGTGGAATACGCCGCCCCGCTGACCGCGTTGTAGTCGAGACGGATGACCACTTCCGACGCGGTGGTGCTGCGGTAATCGCCGTAGCCCGGATCGGGCGAAAAATTGGTGACGGCCACCGCACCGGTGGAGTCGTCCACCTTCATCGTGTAAACCGACGCCGCCGACGCGCCGCCCAACCGGCCGACAATTCCATTTGCGGTCGCGGCCACCCAGTCATCAATGCTGCCTTCAAACCCGTGGGCCAACAGCGTCACCCCGGCCAAAAACCGTCGGCGCTCAAGGGAATCGATACTCCATGGGTCACTCATCATCGTCATGCTACCGAAAGGACGCCGGCGGTCGAGCA
>CAZXLA010000230.1:0-5327 GCA_964641895.1 uncultured Tepidisphaeraceae bacterium | reverse complement strand
CCCCGTTCCCCGCCCCGTTCGGCGCGCGAGCGAGCAGGCTCGCGGTTGGGCGAGAGCATCAGTCCGCCGGCGATGCCCGCCATGAACGTCACCACCAACGCGAGCAGAAGATAAATCTTGATCGATTGCATCAGTGTTGCGGTTGCATCCGCTGCTTAGCGGCCTCTGGAAAGGTCTTGAACGATCCACTGCGTGACCTGTTGCGGTGTATCGGTGTCGCGGTCGATGATTGGCGCGACGAATACCGATTCGTCGGAGCCTTGCGCCCCATCACTCCCGGCGTCACTCCCGGCATCGCTCCGGGCGAATGTGGCTGAGAGGGTGCAGAACAACAGCACCGCCGCAGCAACGGCCGTGGAGCGGCGCAGCCAGGTTTGCAGCGTGAGATTACGCTGCAGCATCAGCCCGGCCTGAATCGTTGCTGAAAGCGCCGCATCGAGCGGCACCAGCGGAAAGGTTGATTGAAAGGAGCGCCGCAGACGCACATGAGCGCGAAGCCTTCGCCGGCACGCGTCGCACGATCGAACGTGCAGCGCCGCAGTGACGCGATCGGCTTCGCCATCGCTGGCTCGCTCAATTTCGACCCAGTATGTGCAGCCAATGCTCATAACAATCCTCACGACAACCCTCACGGCGATTGCCGGAAAACGCAACGCCAATCGGAAACACAGAAAGGAATGTCTGTGCCACCCTGCTATTGCCAGTCATGGTTACGGTTCGTAGCCGGCAAACTTTTGTCGCAACTGTTCTCTGGCCCTGAACAGTCGTGATTCAACGGTTCCCTGCGGCATGTCGAGCAGATCCGAAATCTCGCGATACGACAGGCCCTGCAACTCCCTTAGAACCAGAATATCGCGATGCTCGCTCGACAACGCCGCGAGCATCGCGGTTAAATCCATCCTTGCCCGCACCGCAGCAGGGGCATTGCCCGCCGCCGGGGGCATCGCCGGCGAGTCGCCATCGATCGATACCGCCGACCTCGTCGCCCGCAGCTTTCGCACGCGGCTGACCTGGTTGAACAGGATCCGCGTGAGCCACGTGCTCAGCGCCGCCTCGCCTCGGAAAGCGCCGATCGACTTGAACATGCTCAGCATGGTTTGCTGCAGCACATCCTCGGCGTCGGCGGAATTGGCGAGCATGCCGTTGGCCATTCGTAAGAGGCGCGGCCCGTGCGTTTCGAGCACGATGCCGTAGGCGCGTGCCGATCCGTTTTTCAGATCGCGGATGAGCAGCGCCTCGTCCGTCGCCAAGAAAGCTCCCAAAATCCATTCTGCCGGCGCTCCGGCCTCGGCTTCAGTTGGAGCGTCGCGCAGAGCACATTATTCCCGCCGGATTTGCCGCCGAAACTGGGGCATTGCGGGACCGACCGCACTTTGCCGCGCGGGCAAAAAAAGATGTTAACGACGTTTGAGCGAACAGGCAATTTTCCACAAGTTGTTTAATTGCATGCAGTTGTGGTTGTCAAAGGCTAATAAGATCTCCCAAAAACCACGTCCCAACTCCGTCCCAAACGCCCCGAAAATGGGTCCCAAACGACCCCCAATCGCCCCTTTTCGGTCCTTTTTAGTCCCGTTATAGGTCCCGTCCGACCCCGCCGGCGACTCCCATGTACCTCCATTGCACCTCTCATTGTTTGAACACCTAATAATATCCTAACATACGGAAGAAGTCAAGTTGTGTACCCAATTCGGCTCTACCGACGCGACGAGATACCGAGTTCCGCCAAGCGGCTGGTTGCCCTCCATTTCCGAAGGGTTCGACCTTCATTTCATTTCGGGTGAAAGCACTTTTCGCCGGTACGAATCACGCTATGATTTCGGTAACTACTGAAACTATAGGAGATTCATTATGTCTGTCACACTCGAAATGCCCGTCACCAATGCCGCGCGGCCCGTTGCCGATACACAGCAGCAGCTCAAGACCGCGCAGGATGAGTTCATCCGACGATGGGGCGAAATGGGCGCCACCTGGGGCATCAACCGCACCATGGCCGAGATTCACGCGCTGTGCTACATCACCGCGCAACCCGTCTGCACCGATGATGTCATGGACCGACTGAACATCAGCCGAGGCAACACCAGCATGAGCCTGCGCGCGCTGTGCGACTGGGGCATCATCCGCCGGCTGCACAAACGCGGCGAACGGCGCGAGTATTTTGAATCGTTGAGCGACGTGTGGGAAATCTTCAGCATCATCGCCGCCGAGCGTAAGCGCCGGGAGATGGATCCCGTGCTCGAGACGATCAAGAAGTGCCAGCAGATGCTCGATGAATCGACGTTGGGCAAATCGGCGGCGAAGCAGGCCGATGTCGAACTGACCCGCCAGCGCCTGGCGAGCATGGAAGAGTTCATGAGCGTCACAAACAAGATTTTTCAGCAGTTTGTGAGCAACGCGAAGACCGGGTTGAATCGAATCGTGCGGGTGTTGCTCAAGGCGTTGTGATTGATTCTATGAAGTTGTGACTTGTGGTGGACGCCATTACCTGCAACGTGCGTTCAAAACGTTCGATCCGCGGCTTACGCCGTGGCGTAAGCCGCGGATCGGGTTGCATCGGGAACGCGAAACTTCCACGATCGTCAAACGTTATCGTGGACGACGACGTCGCAAGATTAGTCCAGACAAAGCGAGTGCTACGCTCATCGTGCCCGGTTCCGGAACCGCGAACACGTGGACTTGCGCCGATGAAAAATCGCTGACGTAAAGCAGGCCGGCGACGGGGTCGAAGCTGAAATCGTAAATGCCCGATCCGGCGGCGAGGGTGGTGAACGGCGTGATGCCGTCGAGACCGACGAAGTTGTGGGCGACCGGTGTATCCGTCGCGGTTCCGCCGGCGCTCGGCGGGGTGGCGAGGTAGACATCGACGATGGAATCAAAGTTTGTTCCGGCGGCGTTGCGGTTGTTGGTGATGACGATCGGCACGCCGGCGGCGGTGGCGGGGATGAATGCGACGTTAATGGCCGACGCGGAATTATTCAGACCGTCGACGATCGTCTGAACGCCGGCGCCCCCTTCGAGGGTTTGAAATTGTCCGTCGCCGACGCGTTGCCCGCGGGCCACGCCGCCGACTGAACGCAGGTAAAGGTCGCCGGTGGAGCTGTAGGTGACATCTTTCCAGCCGGTTCCAACGCCGGAGTAGAACAGAATGTTCGCGCCGGGCACACTTACTTCGGCGCCGGTGTTTTGGTTGAAGAAGTGCTGCTTATCTCCGCCGAAGGAAGTAATCATCACTCGGCCGGTGACGGGTTCAATGCCCGCGCCATCGATGCGGTTGCCCTGCGTGTTAAGCCCGCCGGCAAACAGCGGCCCGGCGTTGTTGCCCCACTTGAGGTTGTCGGCGCCAAACGCGTACGATTGGGCGATGTCCGGCGTGGCGCCGCCGTTGTCGGTTGCGGCGATGAGCGTCGTGCCATCGGTATGCAGGCTTACGTAGCCGTTTGATGTCGCGCCGGCGCTGGCCAGCCCCCCGTTGGTCAGCGGGTTGTTGATTCCGCCAAAGGTGTTGACGTTGGCGGCGGCACCGAGCGGGTTGGAGATGTGATGAAGCTGTGCGCTGCCAAAAAGCGTACCGACATAAACATCGTTCCCGTAAGCCGCGATCGATCCCGGAAACCCAAAGTTAAGCGCCGCGCCATCAAGCTGTTTGACGAGCGTAAAGGTGACGGCGTGCGCCGCGCCGGCGATCAATGAAGTCGCCGCTAGACCGAACAAAACATGAGACTTTCCAAGCATTTTCAACTCCCTGAGGCATGCGCCTCAAACCAATGAGATGAGTACAGAAGTGTCCGGCAAATACGTAAAGTGCCGGTATATTCTATAAGCTAACGCTTAAAACAGGCCCGTCAAGGAAAATTTTATATAATTAGTGCGGTTTAGCGCTGGTCGAACGCGCTCTGAAAGTCGGCAGTGGTGGCACCAGCACTCAAGCCTTCGGGGAAGATCCCAAAACTCACGCCGCTGGTGTCTTCCAGATCGTCGTAAAAGACGTTGACTGTTACAAAGAACCGGTCGAACCGGCGTTTGACCGTGACATTGGTGCTGTTTCGGCCGTTGTCGCTCAAATCAAACGCCTGGGCGAGCGACACCGTGTATTTGCTGGTGAGCTGATAATCAAACGCGAGGCTCGCGATCGTCGAGTTCACTTCGCCGATGTAACGCAGCCCGGTGAAATAGCTCAAGCGCGGGTCGCGGCGGGCGGCCAGGCCGACGCTGGTTGTGGCGAGGGTTTGTTCATCAAGGTTCCATTGCACGTCGCTCAGGACGACGGTGGTATCGCTGATGCGCCAGAGCATGTCGGAGTTGATGCTGTTACGCGGCAGCGAGGCTTCGGGATGGCTGAAAAAATACAGCCCGCGGAAGCCGTCGGCGGTGATGCCCGAGCGGGTGTTGTTGCCGGGGTCGAAATCAAAGCTGGCGAATTCGTCGGGCTGATTGGCAAAAAAGTTAGCCTCGACGTTCCAGCTAAAGAAATCGACGCTCCTCCACCGCCCCGGCCCGCCGCGCTGGGTCTGCCAGCGTTGCCGCAGCGCCAGTTGAACCGCGGCGATGTCGTTTACAGCATCGATTGATTCGTCATAGATAAACAAATCTTCGCGGTCTTCGGTGGACACGCTGGCAAACGCCTGCACTTGCGGTTCAATGACGTGGCGAATGCGGGTGACGTCGAACAGCACCGATTTGGCAGTTTCATCCACTTTCCAGAACTGCGTTCCAACCCGCGCGCCAATGGCGGCAAGCAGTCGATGCGCGCTGCCGGCTTGCGGCGCGTCGCTGTAGGCGGTGTATCGACCGACGACGAAGGGGGTGAAGTTAAAATTTTCGCCGTGCAGCGGGTAATCGACCTGCTGTCGAAAGTCGGCGCGGTAGACCGGGCCGCCGGTCACGCCGGTTTGTGCATAGCTGGGAATGCCGACGAAGCGTGCATCGCGGTCGAAGGTTCCATCGGCTTGCAGGCCTCGACGGAAGAAGCCAGAGTCGCCTTCTAGCGTGCCCTGGTCTCGGTTGAATCGCAGGCCCGACAGCAGATTATCGCTGTAAAAGGTGAACTTATCCTCGCCGAAGCTTTCGCCGATTCGGCGGTAACCCACTTCGGGCAGGCGTTCGACTTCCACCGGCTTGCGAAATCCATCGCCGCTGCTGGAAACGATCGTTTCCTGCAACGCCTCGGCGGTGGTGAGTTGGTCGCTGGGGTTGAACTCGATCAGCGCCGTGATCGCTTCGCTCTTGCTCTGGCGTTTTACATAGCCGCTGATGTTGGTGGGCAGGCCGTTATCAAAATCGCGCTCGAACCACTCTTCCATGAACGTGGAATCAGAAACCGCGCCGGCGCG
>CAZXLA010000229.1:0-5344 GCA_964641895.1 uncultured Tepidisphaeraceae bacterium | reverse complement strand
CAACGGGGACAGTCACCGTTTTTAGGGTGTTACGGCTAGGTCGTCCGGAGACAGTGACCCGTTTTTTAATTCCGTGACTCGGCGAACTATGGCTAGCTGACGCTAACTGGTTGCCTCGCGACTGTGCGTTGCGTCGGTGACGCGTCTGGCCGGTGGCGTAAACACCCTGCCGCTGGGTTACCTGTACATCGCCCTGGTCGACTCCCCGCAAATCTACTGGGAAGCCCGCGGGTCGCCGGCGTTGTGGGCGCGGTTTGCGGAGTTTGAGTCAATGAACCTCGGGCCGGTTTCACCGATGACGTTCGATTTGTCTCTGAGCGACTCGGCTGGCTCCCATTCGCGGTTCTTCCTCAACTTCGATGAAAGTGCTCCAGTTCAGGGAACTGAATCGTCGATCGAACCCCAAGAAGCCTGTTGATGAGTTGGACGACCGCCCCGTTTCATCAAAGGTGAGGAAGAACCCCATTTGCTACACCGTCTGGTTCGATCTTCATTTGTAGCGGTCGTTCAAAACAAACGTATTCGCGACTGACTTGAAAGTCGGTAGAAATTGCTGCTGGAGTTGATCGAGTGTTTCTTGCGTGTCGGGCAGTTTGGATACCCCGAACTGAATTAAAATCATCGAATTCTTGTGGATGGTCATAAACTGCGTCATTCGCATGGTAATTGTAAGGTCGAGCCTTTGCTGAGTAATGTCGCACACCAGCATCCCGGCAGGAGCCCCCTCCAATACCAGCTCTTGAGCAGTCACGAACTTTCCGCCGGCAGGAACCGACCCCTCCAACTCGCCAGGCTGGAAGAATTCCTTCAATTCTTGTTTCGTCGGAGTATAGCCCGCTGGGAACGGTATCGTCTTGACCATCAAATTGCACATTATTGGGCCGTGACCGCTTCCGCTGCGAAATACCTGTATGATGTTTGGTCTATCGCCTTCGCGCTTGTTCCAGCTATCCGGGAAGGAAATGGAAAAATCTACTCCCTTCGCTTTTGGGTGATCCTTCGTCCTAAAAGTTTGTTTCCATCCATCTGACAATTCCAAAGCGGGATTTTTGGAATATCGAGGGTGTGCAGACAATAGCGCTGACCGAATCGTCTCCGGCATGTCGCCTTTGGCTCTGCGTCGAACGTGCGCGAGGAACTCGGTTGCCTGTTGTAGAGTCAAATCCTGCTTACCCACGAGATCATTCATTTGAGTGGCCATCTGCTCTTTGTATTCTGGCCATTTTGCATCCAGTTCGCGGGAAAGCTCATCTTCAACTCCCTTGAAACTTTCTCCGAGAGCGGTCGAATTGAATGCGAACCATGCCTCTTTCGCGTCCTTTGCTAACGTCGGGAACTTCTTCTCCACCAATTCGAGCGAGGTCTGTTGTCCTAGCACGAATCCATACGCTTGGCTCAACTGCTTCCAACGAGGTTCCGTGGTGTCAAAGTCTTCCTGCGCTCTTAGCCACTCCAGTGAGCAAAGCGAAAGAAGCAGGAGAGCGACGAGGCGTGTTTTCATGTTGATCGAACTAGTATTCCCGAGCGCGCAGGTACGGGAACCGCTCCCAGCTGCCCAACCCCACTACGGTAAATAGTCGCACAAGCGACTACGAATGTCCAATGTCATCGACAAATATTGACAAAACGCAAACGAGCACTTTGTTAGGAATAGTAGGGCGTTGGAGACAGTCACCGTTTTAGGGTGTTACGGCTCGGGCGTTCGGAGACAGTCACCCGTTTTTTGAATCGGTGACTCGGCGAACTATGGCTAGCTGACGCTAACTGGTTGTCGCGCGACTGTGCGTTGCGTCGGTGACGCGTCTGGCCGGTGGCGTAAACACCCTGCCGCTGGGTTACCTGTACATCGCCCTGGTCGACTCCCCGCAAATCTACTGGGAAGCCCGCGGGTCGCCGGCGTTGTGGGCGCGGTTTGCGGAGTTTGAGTCAATGAACCTCGGGCCGGTTCCACAGGTGCCGCAAGGGTTGCGGGGGAGCATTCCGGAGCCTTCTGCTGTTGCGTTGGCGTTGTTGGCGTGTGCAGGGTCGATGAATCCACCCCGCCGGCGGTGCGGATGACGGCGGATTGGTGTCGCTTTCAATGGTTGGTCGGCTTCGCCGTTCACTACCGGTTTGGTCAAAAACTGCTCGATGTCGCTGCGCGATGGCTTGATTTCTGGCGGCGAATGCCCGACACCCTGCGTATGGCATGGACGATCCTCGTCATCGCGGGATTGCTGGAAATCGGGTGGGCCACCGGCCTGAAGTACGCCGAGGGGTTCACCAGGCTTTGGCCGAGTGTCATCACGGTGATTTTGATGATCGCCAGCATGTGGATGCTTGCGGTGGCGGTGCGCACGATTCCGATCGGCACGGGTTACGCGGTGTGGACGGGCATCGGCGCGGTGGGCACCGCCATTGTCGGCATGGCGCTTTTCGGCGAAAGCACGGCGGCGCTTCGGTTGGTGTGCATCGTGCTTATTGTGGGCGGCATTGTGGGGTTGAAAGTGTTGTCATCGCATTGATCGGCAGCGGTCGTACCGCCTATTTCACGCTATCGCCGATCTCGTGGCTCGGACGAATTGCGGCACAACGCGTGTCGGATTTGCCGCCGCGGGCGCGAACCGCCCTCTACCCCACGCATGGAAACGGGGGTTAGTCGGCGTCGAGTTGTGGTTCGTCAGGCGCTGGACACAGCGGGCAGGAGTTTGGCGGCGATGAGGCGGAAAAGAGTTTGCAGGGGATATCCGCCGGCCAGGTGAAGCACGATGCGGCGGAACGAGCGTTTGATCAGCCCGCCGATCTTCAGCAGCTTCAGACGGGGTGCCGATCAGCGCGTGCTGCGGCGGGTGTTGCAGAAGGACGTAGGCGGCGCCGCGCCGTGCTCGTCGCGCTTTAGGCACATCACGAAAAAGCGTGAAAGATGCGGGCCAGACCTGTGTACGAACGCTTGCGCCTTCGCGGGCGGCGGTCATTCAAAGTACAATCTCGGGGATGAGAACCGACGGACGATCCAACGATCAACTGCGCCCGGTGAAAATCACGCGGTCGTTCACCTCGGTGCCCGCCGGCAGTGTGCTGTGGGAGCAGGGGAACACGGTGATACTTGCCACCGCCAGCCTGGTGCGCGAGCTGCCGCCGTGGATGAAGGACGATCAGCCCGGCGGTTGGGTGACCGCGAACTACATCATGCTGCCGGGTTGTGTGGCGTCCCGAAAAAGCTGGCCGCGCAACGGTCACACCGACAGCCGCGGCACGGAGATCGAGCGGATGATCGGCCGCAGCCTTCGGGCGGTGGTCGACCTTACCCGGCTCGGCCCGCACACCATCACCCTCGATTGTCAGGTGCTGCAGGCCGACGGCGGGACCCGCACCGCGTGCATCTGCGCCGGATTTGTTGCGCTCCGAGACGCCATCGCCCGGCTGCCGCGCAGCCACAAAGACATTCCCGGCATGATCATGCCCGACGGCGGACGGTTGAATTTCGGTGATCAGGTCGATCCGGTGAACGCGACCGTCAAGGCGCGGTATGATGCATCGCACTACGCGCCCGAGAAATCGCTGATCGATCAACTGTCGGCGGTCAGTGTCGGCATCGTCGACGGCGAGCCGCGGCTCGACCTTCACTACGACGACGACGTGAAAGCCAACGTTGATATGAACGTGGCCTACACCGGCGCGGGCAAATTTGTAGAAGTGCAGGCGTCGGCGGAGAACGGCCAGGGTTTTGACCCAGCCCTGCTGGGCCGGCTGACCGATCTGGCCATCAACGGCTGCCGGCAGTTGCTCAAGATCATGCATTGAAACTGTTGTTGTGAGGTATCGCACCATGAAATCAGCATCGAGATTAGCTCTGCAATTATCGTCGATTGCCGCTGCGTTGGTCTGTGTCGGCATCCTGGGATGCGGATCTGCGACGACTTCGTCTCGATCCGATCCTGGCAACACGGAGGTGCCGTCCAATGCATCTGCGAATCAACCGAGTGGTACCGCGAAACCGCAAGCGCTCGCTAAGCCGAGTGCGAATGTTGCGTCGTTGCAAAGTGGGATGCCTACGCCACCGGTTGGGGCGCAGTGGTCGATTTATTGTCAGACGGTTCCGGGCGCCGGTCATGTGCAGCGCGCTAACAGCGTGCGCGACCAGCTTGTTTCGCAAACGCCCCTTAAAGATTGGTATGTGGTGCACGGCGAAGGCCAAAGCACGCTGTACTACGGATTTTACAAGAAGTTTGACGACCCCAATGATGCCGAAAGCCGCCGGGCGCAGCAGGATCGCAAGCGCATCGATGCGCTGGGCGACAAGATGGGCAATCGACCGTTCAAGTTCGCTTCTTTCGTCGCGCTCGACTCCCCCGACCCCGTCGCGCCGCCGGAGTGGAATCTTTTGAATGCCGACGGTGCCTACACGCTGCAAATCGCTGCGTACACGGGCAACGCGCTGCGTAAACAGTATGCGTTGGAGGCCGTTCGTCAGTTCAGGGCGCAGGGATTGGAGGCCTATTACTTCCACGGCGAAACGACCAGCAGCATCTGTATCGGCGCGTTTCCTGAAAGTGCGCTGCAGCGAGACCAGGTGGTGAGCAACGCCGATGGCGATCCGGATCAATCGTTTCTTCAATCCACCGAGCCTTTGCCGGCGGGGTTCGCGCAGACGCTTCGCGGCACGGATAATAAACCCATTCGAGTTGTTCAGGACCGCCCGAAGGTGGTCGACCCGGCATTGCGCGCCATGATGCAGCAGTTTCCCGAACACGCCATCAACGGGGAAGTGCAGATTCTTAACCTGACCGATTCGAGCACCGGCGGGAGGGTGATGAAGCCCGCCGACAGTTTTGTGGTGCCGATTCCGCACGTTGCGCCATCGGCGCTTTCCAACCCGGCCGTGCAGGGCGGCGAGCCGATGCGCGTGGTGCGCCCGTTGGAACAGCCCGGCGTGGGCAAACTCAAGAGCATTGGCGAATGAAGCTTCTGATCGCCACCACCAACCCCGGCAAGATCAAAGAATTCCGCGAAATGCTCGGCGGCGACCGGTTTGCGTGGGATGATCTTTCCAACCACCGCGATTTGCCCGCGCCGCAAGAAACCGGCCTGACGTTTCGCGCCAATGCGATGCTCAAAGCTTCGTATTACGCGCAGCATCTCAACCTGTGGGCCATGGCCGATGACAGCGGACTTGAAGTCGATGCGCTCGACGGCAAGCCAGGCGTGCATTCGGCGCGATGGGCCCAGATGCACAACGCCGGCACGGGCGATGCGGACAATAATCGATTGCTTCTGGATCAATTACAGAAGATTGCCCACGAATCGACACGAATGGGCACGAGTGCATCGACGGCAGTGGTTGATGAGTCGCGTCAATTTGATG
>CAZXLA010000228.1:1875-5448 GCA_964641895.1 uncultured Tepidisphaeraceae bacterium | reverse complement strand
AGATTCGTTGGTTTGGAAGCGTGGTCGGGCGTCACGCTGTGATGCAGGTGCGAGTACGCACCTCACCGGCGGGACGCCCGTGGTACGGTCGCGCGATTGTGCCGCGTGGCACAATGAGTGGCACCGTGGCGCGCCGTTCACGCAAAGATCGACCCCATGCCCAGCGCCCGCCGCAGGTCGGCGAACTGGCCGGTGTGTAATCCGTTGTGGAACACCATGCGCACGCCGGTGGACCATGTGGGCACTTCAACCTGGCCCCACTTGGTCGGCGCGTCGAGTTGTACATCGGTCGCGGCCTCGAACGCCGCGGCGCAGCGGTCGATGGCGTTTGAAAAGATCGCAGTACATTGCGCGGCCCGTGGGTACAGCTTGCTGTCGCTGGTTGGAACCGAATTCATGCTGACCGATTCGGTATCAAACTGCTGGGCGTTCCCTCCGCCGCCGTCCCCTTTGACAAAGTCTGCCTCGGGCAGCGGTTTGCCGTCGAGGCGTTCGGCGATGCGATGCATCGTGAGCGCCATGTGGCCCATCGACCAGGCGAAGTGATTGGGAAGGTTCGGCGGCTGGACGACGTGGTTGGTGTCGTCAAATCCCTTGGCGTAGCGCATGAGCAACATGCGGCTTTCGCGGATTGAGGCTGCGAGGAGTTGTTGGCGCGTCATAAAGTGTCCTTCGTTTTCGATCAATCAAATCAGAGACACAGACAGGAATGTCTGTGCCACCCATACAAACGGTTATCTTTTTCCTTCGAACACAATTTTGCCGCTGATGATCGTGCCGACGCAGTGGCTGGTGTATTCGAACGGGTCGCCGTCGAAAAGGGCGAGGTCGGCGTCTTTGCCTTTTTCGATTGAGCCGACGCGGTCGGCGACGCCGAGAATCTTTGCCGCGTCGATCGTAAGGGCTGCCAGCGCGTCTTCAAACTTCAACCCGTTGGCAACGGCAATGGCGGCTTCGAACAGGATGATGCGCGTCTTGGGCACGTAAGGCTCGTAACCGCTTTGAAACGCGAACGGAATCCCCGCGGCCTTGAGCTTGGCGGCGGTTTCCATGCTGATGTTTTCGCTGTCCCCGAACGCCCGCTTCATCGTCGGATGAACAATCACCGGCACGCCCGCGGCCTTGATGGGGTCGATGAGCAGGTACGCCTCATCCGCAAGATCGAGCACGATGTTGATCTTGAATTCATCTTTAAGCTTGAGCGCCGACAGAATGTCCTGCGCACGTTCAGCGCTGATGAGCAGCGGCTTTTCCTTGTTGAGCACGCTAACCAGCACTTCAAGCCGCAGATCGCGCGAAGGTGTTTTGTCATCGTCCTTTGCCGAGCTTCCTTCCGTCGCTGCTTGCGGCTTAGCTGCGCGTTTCTTCGTGTATTCCTGCGCCTTGATGAGTTCCGCGCGCAGCATGGCGATCTGCTTGGCGCGCGTGCCGGGCGATTTTGCTCCCTTCTCGCCCACGTCTTTCATCAGGCTCGCCGGGCCGAGGGTGATCGACACCATCGCATCGGCCTTTAGCACCCCATCGTTCACTGTCGGGCCGGCGGTTTTGATGATGAGGGTTTGGCCGGTGCTGAGCGCTTCGGGGCTTGGTCCGGTGTGGATGGTGGTGACGCCAAAGCCGCGAATCCATTCGAGCAGGCGCTCCTGTCCGTTGAATGCATCGAAGGCGCGCAGCTCGGGTTGGAATGGTCCAGACTTGTCGAGCAGATCATTCTCACGCGGCTCGTTTTCGAAACCCTGCAGGCCGACGATGGTGTGGGCGTCGATCAGGCCGGGGGTGACTACTTTGGCGCTGATCGTCTTCACATTGCCGGGGATGAGAGTGGCCGCGTCGCCGACGGATGCAATCTTGCCGTCTTCGATCAGGACGATGCCGTTCTTGATCGGGTCGCCGGCCATCGTGTAGACGGTTTCGCCACGGATGGCCAGAGTTACTTCCGCGGTTGTTTGTTCCGCGAAACCGCAAGCGTAGGCGAACGCCGTGAACAGAACTGCAATTGTTCGATGTTTCATGCTGGATCGATCTAACCGAAGATAACGCAGATATCGCAGATAGAATTCTTCTTTGCATTTGGTATCTGCGTAATCTGCGTAATCTGCGGTTAGATTCGGATTGATTGGCGTTTTCATCGTCCATCTCCCAAGCAGCATTCGGTGAATAGAGTTTGATCGCGGCCGGCGCCGTAGCCGCCGGTGGCCATCAGGCGGTCGGTTTCGTTGGATCGATCAAAAACCTTCGCGCCGTCGACGTACGTTTCCAGCACCTTCGTGTACACACTGAGCGGATCGCCGGAGAGGATCACCAAGTCGGCGTCTTTTCCGGCCTCGAGCGAGCCGACCTGCTTCTGCATATCGAGCATGATCGCGCCGGCCATCGTCATGGCGTAAAGCGCCTTGTCGCGCTTCATGCCGGCGCGCACGCTGATGGCGGCGGAGCGGAGGAACAGACGGGAGTCGGTGATCGGGTCGTCGCTGTGGAAGCCCACGAGCACGCCGGCCTCGTCGAGGATTTTGCCGGTTTCCATCGAAAGGTCTTTGGCTTCGGGCTTTCCGCCGGGGGAGTCGATGACGATCACGCTGCACGGCGCTTTGGCTTCGGCGATCTGCGGGGCGACTTTCCACGCTTCGCTGACGTGGTGTAACACGACTTTGAAGCCAAACTCTTTGCTCATCCGCAGCACGGTGAGAATGTCGTCGTGGCGGTGCGTGTGATGATGGACGACGCGCTTGCCGTCCATGATGTCGATGAGCACCTCAAGCCCGAGATCGCGCGGCGGCAGCTTGGCGGCGTCGCCGTTGGCGCGTTTGATCTTGTCTCGATAGTCCTGTGCTTTGGTGAACTGTTCGCGAACCAGCGCCGCCGACTTGGCGCGCGTTCCGGGGAACGGGCCGGTTCCGCCGGAACGGATCGAGTTGGTTCCGTTGGCCATTTTCACCCCACCCGCGGCGGAGCCGTCTGGGCTCTTGATTAACAAATCGTCGATTGTTTTTCCGTCGCGCAGCTTTACATAGACGGTTTGTCCGGAAAGCAGATGGCCGGAGCCGGACATGATGTTTGCGGTCGTAATTCCACCGGCCTGCGCTTTCTGGAAGCCGGAGTCGCGAACGTTCACGCTATCCATGGCACGCACGTCTGGCTGAATGGGCGAAGAGCCGTCCGCCGCCCACGGGCCGCCGAGGTGGCTGTGGGTATCGACCAGGCCGGGCATGATGGTCTTGCCGGCGCAATCGCGGCGTTCGGCGTCGGGGGGAATGGTCACACTTTCGGCGGGGCCGACCGCGACAATCTTGCCGTTGTGCACGACGACGGCCCCGTTATCCAATTCCGGCCCGACGATGGGAATGACGTGCGCGCCCGTGAACGCGATGGGTTTCTCCTGAGCGAATCCGCTTCGACTGCAACACAACAAACCAATCAGGCAGACGTGAAATGCTCGCATGCCGGAAGGGTAATCGACCCGGCAACAGTTACGAAATTGTCGGCGACCAATCGTCGCATGCACGAGCCGGCAGCGAGCAAGTGGCCCGCCGACTCGGCCGGCACTGCAAATGACGGCTGAGGTTTTTTGTAAAT
>CAZXLA010000228.1:0-1775 GCA_964641895.1 uncultured Tepidisphaeraceae bacterium | reverse complement strand
GTGCATTCTCGTGCATATCCGGCGATCGGTTTCGTTGCGGTCGAAGCGAACGACGCTCTCAACTATCCGTGCGCGCTGCGCTGACAGGGTGCTGTCTGCGCAACGCGCGAGCGTAAATCGCATCTGGCGCTCATAGAACGACCTTAAAAATCATCGGATTACCCCGGCAGGGCGTTGCGCGCACAGGTGCCTGTTCGCGCAACGCGCGACGCGCTCTACAGGCGTCGATGGTGCCGCACCGTAATCGGGTCGCTGACGCTCGCCGCTCGTTTTCGGCCTTTGGCCTGATCAATGTTTTGCATAAAATCCCCCGAACTTGCATTGGGCCGGGAGATCAGTATGCTTTCCGATTCTGGTAATCGAAGAGTAGGAGACGGTTTGACATGGCAGTGAAGCTAAGATTAAAGCGATTGGGCCGCTCGCACCGGGCATTTTACCGGCTGCACGCTGTTGACGCGCGCTCGCCGGTGGATGGTCGTGTGATCGAGGAACTTGGTTTCTACGATCCGATTGCCAAGGATGCGGGCAAGCAATTTGTCGTCAACCTTGATCGGTGCAAGTATTGGATGGACCACGGCGCGACCCCGTCGGGAACCGTTTCTTCGCTGCTGAAGAAAAACGGGTTGGAGCACCGGATGCTCAAGCTTCCCAAGCCGGGTAAGCCGAAGGTTGATCCGGTCGCGGTCAAGGCTGCCGCCGATGCGGCGGCAAAGGCTAGTGCTGATAAGGCTAGTGCGGAGAAAGCGACTGCCGAAAAAGCCAGCGCGGAGAAAGCCAGTGCGGAAAAAGCCAGTGTAGACGCGGCGGCGGCTAAAGCCGCCACCCCGCAGGTAGACGCTCCGACGGAAGAAGTTAAGGCATAAAACGTTGCCAGTTGTTGGTTGCCAGTTGCCAGTTTGTGACTGGCAACTCACAACCGGCAACTGGCAACGATGTCATTACGAATTGACATCCTCACGCTGTTTCCCGAAATGTTCGGGTCGTTCCTCGGGACGAGCATCCCAAAACGGGCGGCGGAGAAGGGATTAGTCGCCTATCATCTGACCAGTTACCGCGACTTCGCCACCGACGCCCACAAATCTGTGGACGACAAACCGTTCGGCGGCGGGCCGGGAATGGTCATGATGTGCCAGACGGTGTTCGACGCCGTGGCACACGCAGAAAAACAAGACCCCCGGCCGACGCGCAGAATTCTGCTGTCGCCGCAGGGTCAGCGGCTCGAACAATCGCTGGTCGCAGAACTCGCCACAACCGAGCGGCTTCTGTTGATCAGCGGACGGTACGAAGGGTTTGATGAGCGGATCATCGACGGCCTCAAACCGCTGGAAGTGAGCATCGGCGATTACGTGCTCTCCGGCGGTGAATTGGCGGCGATGGTGCTGATTGACGCGGTGGTGCGGCTAATCCCGGGCGTGCTCGGGGCGGCCGACGGCCCGGCGGATGAAAGTTTCGCCGACGGTCTGCTCGAATACCCGCAATACACGCAGCCTCGGGAATTTGCAGGAATGCAAGTTCCCGATGTGCTGCTATCGGGAAATCATAAAAAGATTGCCGAGTGGCGTCTGGAACAGAGAAAGTTACGAACGCAGCAACGCCGGCCGGATTTGTGGCAAGCGTGGGTTGAAAAACAAAGCCAAGAGTCGAATCAGTAAGATTTTCGATTTTCGATTTTCGATTTTTGATTTGCGCAGTGTTCACGCAGCAGTTCCGTGGCACGGGCAACTCGCCCGTGTTTGTATCAATCAAACACGGGCAAGATGTCCGTGCCAAAGAAA
>CAZXLA010000227.1:0-5541 GCA_964641895.1 uncultured Tepidisphaeraceae bacterium | reverse complement strand
CGGCACAAGCGCTGGTTTAGCAGCAACCTTGACCACCCGCTTCGCGCCGCCGCCCAGATAAAAAAGATGTTACGGCGTCGTGGGAGAGCAAAAAATCGTATAAGCCATTATTTCAAAGATCGTTACGACATTTCGACGGCCATAAAAACCATGTCCGAACCGGGTCCAAATCAGGTCCAAATCAGGTCCAAACCGTGCCCCAACCATGTCCAAAAGGTGCCTTAATCGATCCGAAACCAACCGTTTTCCGACCCCATCGTTACACCTTCTGATTGCCAGCAATGGCGTCTGCCACACCAACCATCAACTACCAAACAATATACGAACAAAAATGATGAAAGTCAAGAAAAATCGAACCCAGTTCAAGCAGTGGGTCTAACGCTGTTTCTTGGCGATGATCGCGAAAAAATTCGGGTCAACACGAAGAAGCGAAGAAGCGAAGGCAGGTGATCTCTATCCGACGCGGATCGACAAATATCTATTCCATCTTTCAGTGACCCGTGTCCAACAGGGTGCAACTTGGGCCAGACCGTCCACTTCGTTTCTTCGATTCTTCGTGCTTAACTTTCTCGTGACGCACCGACCGACCGCCAAAAAGAAGCGTTAGACCCCAAGCAGCCGTTACAGGGTTTTGAGGTGTTCGCCCGCCAGTTTGGCCAGCAGGATGTGGTCTTCCCATACACCGGCAATTTGCAGATATTGGGCGGCGAGCCCCTCGCGGCGGAAGCCGCACTTTTCTGCCACGCGCAGGCTGGCGACATTGCGCGGGATCACGCCCGCCTGCACGCGGTGCAGGCCGAGGCCCTGCGGCGCCGCTGCGAACGCAAAATTGAGCACCGCATCGACGGCTTCGGTGCAGTAACCTTGCGCCGTCACTTCGGCATTGGCGCGCCAGCCCATGACTGCATTCTGGAATAATCGGCGGAAGATTTGCGAGAGGTTGACGTACGCCGCGTGCCGGCCGTCGGGCAACATGCCGATGAAACGGGCGCCGGTGCCGTCGCTTTGTTCGGATTCCGAGCTCGCTAATTCCATGTCGAAGCGTTCTTCGAGCGTTTCGGTCATCAACGGCGAGAACGGGTCGTGCAGGTGTCGGCTCAGTTCATGCACGCGGATGAACTCACGCCGGTCTTGGCGCAATGGCGGGCGAAGAATCAGCCGGGCGGTGCGCAGGAAAATTTGCTCGGTGTGTTCCATCGGGCGTGTTCCGATAGGGCGTGTTTGCTAGCCCGGATTATTCAGAAAGAGCTGGAACCACAGATGAACACAGATGGACACGGATAAAAAACTAAATTGAGTCGATTTCGTTCCCACGTCGCGAAAGCACGTGCGCTGGGCGAGGTGGGATGAATTCTGCCATCAGTCAATTTCTTATCGGTGTTTATCCGTGTTCATCTGTGGTTCTTATGAATAGTGCGGGCCAGCACCATTACGGTTGAGGCGGTTGCTGCTGGCGACGCATGAAATTCTGGTACGCCGACGAAAACGCATCCACCATCCGAGGCGCGTGCGGGGCCGATACAAACACCCGCGCGTTCACGGCGGCGGTGGGGTAAAAGCCGGTGATGAAATCAAAACTAAACTCGGCGGCCGAGTGGCCGATCAGCACGCTGTTGCAATACTGCCCGCTCCACAACTCTTCGGGCAGCTTAAACTGCTCATAAATTTCCTGAATCGTCGGCCGCGGAGGATTAGGCGGAAGCTGCAGCGGAGGCGGGGGGCCGAAGCGATCGGTGTACCGCGCAAGGTTGTCGCGCAAAGCCGTGATGAACTCATTCATCGTCTGCGGAGCCATAATCACCCGCGCCACAATCTGCGGCGGGCGCGTCAGGGCTTGCAGGAAATCCACCACAAACTCTTTGGGCGTATCGAGAATCAACTGCCCGGTGCTCAAAACGCCGGTTTTGAGCCGATCCGGCACCCGCGCGCCCACCGGCTGGTGCTGAAACTTCTGCGTAAAAATCGTGTTTTCATCGCCGGGTTGATCCGAATTCGGTCCAATCGGCGGGTAGGATAATCCATCACTCATTACCGGGTAGGATACACGCCCCGCCCCTTCAACCCAAACGCATTCGCCCGATTGGCCGCAGATGAACGCCGATGAACACCGATGGGAAAGGGTGGCGACGCGCGCGAATCGAGCTATTTCATGCACGGACTAATCATGAAGCGTTCGGTGGCAATACTGAACAGGCGAACTTTGGATGCAGAATGCGGAGCCGGGACAATTTTCAGCCTGCCGAGACCCTCCCTTCTCTTGCATTGATCTGCGTTCATCGGCGTTCATCTGCGGCCTAATCAGGCTTTTCAACCGACCAGCTTCGCTTCTTCCAGGTCGATTTCTTCGATCAGCCGCCGCAGCACTTCGTCGCCGACGATGTTCTGATCGCGGAGGAAGGTCACCATTTTCCGCTCGGCGATCAGCACTTCGCGGTGTACGCGCGCCAGGGTTTCCAGCGGGCAGTCGTAGTCGGTGCTTTCGTTGTTCAACTCGCGGACACGGGTGAGCGCCGCCAGCCGTTCGTCGTAGCTTTCGCGGATGCGCCTTGCAACCTCCGGCGGAACTTCATCGGTAAAGGCCATCGCTTCGAGCCGCGCCAAAGCTGCGTGCGTGGCTTCCCAGCGGGCTTCGCGCTCTTCGCGCATGATCGAGCCATCGTCGCCGAGGCCGAAGAAGCGGATCATGGGGGGAAGCGTGAGGCCCTGAAAAACCAGCGTTGCCAGGATCACCGCGAACGATAGAAAGATGATGTGATTGCGAAACGGAAAGTCGATCGGCAGCGCCAGCGCCGCCGCCAGCGTGACGATGCCGCGCATTCCGGCCCACCCGATGACCGTGAGAAAACTGAAGGGCGGCATCGGATCGTTCTTGCGGATCGACGGCACCAGCAGCCGCGGTAAAACCGCCATCGGATAAACCCACAGCAGGCGTACGACGATCACCGCGCCGCTGATGCACAGCGACCACCAAAGCAATCGCCGCGCGGAGATTTCTGATAGCGACGACACCACTTCGGGCAATTGCAAACCGATCAAGATGAAAATTAAACCGTTGAGGAGGAAGACGAGCGTTTCCCACACTGCCGCATCGCGCAAGCGACTTCGGCCGGTGAGATAGCGCGGCGCCTGCCGCGACATGTAAACCCCGGCCGCCACCGCCGCCAGCACGCCGCTGCAACCGAGCCATTCGGCGGGGAGATAGGCGACGTAGGGCGTGAGCAGAGCGATGGTGCCTTCGACGCTGATGAGTTGCACGCGGCGGCGCACTTGAAGCGTCACCCATCCTGCAATCAGGCCGATCGCCACGCCGCCCAATCCCACCAGCGGCAGTTTCCAAGTCGCGTGCATCAGCTCGCCTTGCAGCATGCCGGTCATGGCGGCGGCGATGGCGATTTTGTACAGCACCAGCGCGGCGGCATCGTTGATCAACGACTCGCCTTCCAAAATAGTGACGATGCGTTTGGGCACCGCCAATCGCTGCGCGATGGCTGCGGCGGCGACGGCATCCGGTGGACTGACAATGGCCCCCAGCGCGATGGCGGCGGCCCAGGGAATCTCTGGAATCAACGCGCGGATGACAATGGCTACGACGGCGGTGGTGAAAATCACCAGGCCGAACGCAAGCATAAGAATGGGCCGGAGGTTTTGGCGGAAATCACGCCACGTCGTGTGACTGCCCGAGTAATAGAGAAGCGGCGGAAGGAAAAGCAGAAAAACGTACTCCGGCGCAAGCTTCACCGGCGGCAGCCCGGGAACGAAGCCGATGCCCATGCCTGCGATCACCAGCAGGATGGGGTAGGGAAGGCGCAGCTTTTCCGCCACCATCGCCATGGCGGCGACGATGAGCAGCAGGCCGAGCACCACTTCAATTAGTTGCGACGTGCCGCCGGCCGAGGCCAGCGCGCCGGGGATGATCCAATCACTCATTCAGATAGAGAGGTTTAACAGCGCGCGGCGGTTACTGCCAGAGGTGCATCGAACCACAATTTTTTCCGCGGTCACTGCCCCAATCACTTTGCCGTTATTCTTTGATCAGGTCGATCGCCCGGGGAATCGGAACCAGCACGGGCGTAAAGCCCGAAGTGCCGCCGATGGGCAGGGAAGCCGGCCCGGCCGCCCTTGCCGCGTCGAGGAAAGTCTGTGGCGTCATGCCGGTGTCGCGCAGGCCTAAAAAAGCGATAAGGGCGGTATCGCCGTCAGCCAGTATTTTCTTGGCGGTTCGCGTCTGCCACGTGTTCCATGAGGTGCCGCTGGGCGGCGTGCCGACAAATCTTAGAATTTCCCCACGCAGGGTTTCGTTCCGCGCCGCCCACCACGAGCTTGCGTTGCGGGCCGGATCGTATTGCTGAAACGAATCTTCAACGTGAATCGTCGCATGGGAATGCCAATACGGTGCATTAGCTGGTGGGCGGTTTTCTGCGTACACCTTCACGCCGCTGTCGCGCAATGACTGAACAACCTGAAAAGCCCAGTCGTTAGATGTGGCGCTGACGATGTAGTCAAACGCGACGGACATGCCGGCATCGATCAGCGGTTGAATCGACTGTTTTACGCGCGCCATGTAATCATCAACATTGTTGATGCTTGAAAACTCATCGTCGTACGGAAGTGACCCCAAATAACCAATCACTTCGATGCCGGCGGCGGTTACCGGCCTGAATGCCTCGGCGAATCCGTCCGTCAACCAGTTCAACCCCGCGGCCTTGGCATCAACGAATTGATCGAACTGAAACACGCCATCGCTGGCCAACGTGCCGAACGGGTTGTGCAGCAGCGTGCGCTTCATGCCCAGCGGAATCAGCGGCGCCACATGCTTGGCGACGAAGCCCGACCAGCCGTCGGATTTGATGTTCCAGCCGATGCGACGGTTAGCGGCATTATTGGTCGACCCGCCGATGGTCTTCCAATCGACCAGACGGGCAGCGGCGTCGTTGGGATCAGGCTTTGCCTGCGTCGTGTCGCCGGGTGTGAGAATTTGCCGGCCGTTCAAAGAGAGCATTGAAAACGCCAGATCGCCCGATCGACTTGCCGCAGCGACCACTTGCCCGGACGACCAGCCGATAACCCGCGTATTCCAGGCATCGCGTGACGGCATGGCGAGGTTGACCGTTCCGAGCGTTCGATTGAACGAAACGATTGACGGCGTGCCTTTGTTGAAATGAAGTTGCGAAAACTCGCCCTGGGTACTGCGCGTGGCGACGCGCTGCGTCGTCCAGGCATCTTTGAATTCGGCGTACTTCAGATCGCGCTTGCTGACGTCGAAGTAGGAAATGCCCAGAAGGTCGGAAGAAGCCGCAACCGCAAGCGATACCCACCGCACGCCGCCGACGGTGGATGCGTCAACCGTCTGCAGGGTGAACGTGCCGTCAGCTTTCTGCCCGGCGAATTTCAACGCTTTGTTGGTGGCGTCTGCGTACGCGGCGCGAATCAGGCCGGTACTGCCGTCAATCGCGATGCTGGAAAAAGTCCCCACGTCGCCGGCGGCATCGAGGCGGTGGGTGAGCCATTTGCCATTGCGGTTGGTCCACGCGAGTTTCAGAT
>CAZXLA010000226.1:0-5571 GCA_964641895.1 uncultured Tepidisphaeraceae bacterium | reverse complement strand
CTCACAGTCGCCACCGCGATGTTGATGACCGCCTGTAAACAAATCATTGCCGCGATGCCGAAGGCGAGCATTTTGCCGAAACTATCGCGCTTCGATCGGATCATCTGCCACGCGACGTAAAGAATTCCCATGTACATTGCGATGACGAGCAGGGCACCGAATAATCCCAGTTCCTCACATACGACCGCGAAGATGAAATCGGTCGTGTCTTCCGGCAGATAGCCCAGTTTCTGCACGCCGTTGCCGATGCCTTTGCCGGTGATGCCGCCGGTGCTGAAGCTCAGCAGGCTTTGCACCATGTGATATCCTTCGCCGCGCGGCGCGGCCCACGGATCGACGAACGCCATCATGCGGCGGACGCGGTAGTCTTCGTGCATTATAAACCACACGCCCGCCGCCAGCACGGGCGGGACGAGTAGCAGCAAGTGCCACTTCTTGATGCGGCTGCACATCAGCATTACGAACGCACAAAGCCCGATCAGCACCGCAGTGCCGAAATCTTCGATCACGATGAGCAGACATGCGATTGCGACCGGAACTAACGTGAGAAGCAACATGCGGAACTTCGAAAAGTCAGCCCGCGAAGAAGTGAGCCACCACGCAAGAAAGACCACAATCGACCACTTGGCGATCTCGCTGGGCTGGACCTGAATCGGCCCAAGCAACAGCCAGCGCCGGGCGCCATTGACTTCTTTGCCAATGCCCGGCACGAGCACCGCCGCACACAATACAATTGCAACGGCGGTCGCCCACGCGGTTGGACTGGTTAAAATGCTACGCTGCGGCGCGAAGATCGTTTGATAATCGAATCGCGAAACAAGCAGGAATGCCGCGATCGCCAAACCGGCATACATCAGGTGCCGCGTGCCGCGTTCGGTCCAGCCCCAACCGACGTGACCCGTTACCTGCATGGCGGCGCTTTGCACCATGAGCACGCTCAGGCAAAGCAGCGTTGCAACGCAAAGCGTGACAATATCTTGCGTGCGCAGGCGGTCGATCGAGCAATCCATACCAAGATAGTTATCGGACGAAAGTGCGCGTTGGCATGAAGATTGTTGTCGCAGCGGGACAGTAGATTGATATGATTCAGCTTATGACAATCGAGCAGTTTGAAAAGTATCACCGCGCGCAGCCGTTTCGGCCGTTTCAGATCAACCTTGCCGACGGACGAAACTTTGCCGTACGCCATCCAGAATTTGTGATGCGCACCAAAGCCGGCCGAACCATTGCGGTAAGCGAAGATGACGGCGACGGGATCGAAATGATTGATCTGCTGCTTGTCACCAGCTTGGGGCACCTCAAGAACGGATCGCGTACCGCACGCAAGTAATTCTGAAACGCCGTTCACCGCAACTTGATTGTCGCCAGCGCCACCGCCGCCAGCATCGCGCTGATCAGCCAGAACCGCACCACCACCTGCTGCTCGCTCCACCCCTTTTTCTGGAAGTGATGATGAAGCGGCGCCATTAAAAAGATGCGTCGACCCTGCCCGAACCGGATGCGTGTGTACTTAAAATACATCACCTGAAGAAACGACGACCCCGCCTCGGCCACGAACACCCCGCCGACGAGAATCAGCAGCGGCTCCTGCCGCAGCACGATCGCGATATAACCAATGAAGCCGCCCAGCGAGAGGCTGCCCGTGTCGCCCATGAATACGCGCGCGGGGTTGCAGTTGAACCACAAAAAACCGAGGCACGCCCCGAGCATCGCGCCGCACATCACGGCCATCTGGTCGCTGCCCTTGATGTAAGTAAACAACAGAGCGTCCGCCAACCCGCGCGTGCCGATGACCAGGGCGAGGATGAGGAATGAGATGCTTACGATGGCCGTGCATCCGGTGGCCAGGCCGTCGAGGCCGTCGGTGAGATTCACGGCATTGCTGAAGCCGACGATGACCAGCGTGCCGATCGCCACAAACGCCAGCAAACCCAGCGGAATCATCGCATCTTTGAAAAACGGCAGGTAGAGGAAGTTCCGCTGCGGAACGTGCTGGCCATATCGCCAGGTGAAATATGAAAGCAGGATTGCCAGGCCGAATTGAAACAGGAGTTTTTCACCACTGTTAAGCCCCTGCCGTCCGCCGCCGCGTTGTTTTGCGGTGAGTTTCAGCCAATCGTCGATCGCGCCGATCAAGCCCAGGCCCAGCAGGCAGACCAAGCCCATCATCACATGAAAGTTGCCGAGGTCGCCCAGCAGCCCGACCGCTGTGGCGATGGCGAAGATGATCAGCACGCCGCCCATGGTGGGCGTATCTTTTTTGTGCGCCATCTGCGCGTTGATGTCGGCTTGGTCAAAATCGGGTCGGTCGCCGATCTTTTTCTTTCGCAGCCACGCAATCACAATGGGCCCGGCGACAATGTTGATGAGAAAACTCAACAGAATCGCCGCGACAGTTTGGAATTCCACGAAGGTGAAAACGCGCAGGAAACCCAGCCCGTGCGATTCCAGCCAAACGAGGTTGGCCTTGATCAGCCAGTAAAACATTGCGACCGATCTGGGTTAATTCACCGGCGTAACTTGTTGAGGCTGGCGTGACGCCGCGATTTCGGTGGCGATCAGTTCAAGATGAATCCCACGGCTGGCCTTGAGCAGCACGAGATCGCCGTTCTGCAACCAGCGTGGCACGACTTTGCTCGCTGTCGCGGAATCATCAAAGCAGTGAATGCGTCCTGATGCCATGCCGCAATTTTCCGCTGATTCGGCGACCAACTTCGCCTGCGAACCGACACACGCCAGCACGTCCAGCTTCGCCGCCGCCGCCCAGGTCCCGACTTCGCGGTGGTAGCGGTCGCTGGTGGCGCCCAGTTCGCGCATGTCGCCCAGCACGGCGATGCGCCGGCCGGCGGTGGGGAGATTCTGGATCGTGTCGAGCGCCGCCCGCATTGATGCGGGGTTGGCGTTGTAGGCGTCGTTGAGCACCTGAATGCCGCCGAACTGCAGCATTTGCAGGCGCATGTCGGGCCCTTTGGCAACGGCGAGGTGCTCGTTGATTTCCTTATCGCTCAACCCCAATCGCCGCGCAACCGCGATCGCCGCCAGCGCGTTGCACGCGGTGTGCCGGCCGAGCAGTGGAACGAAATACTCGTTGCGGCTCCCGTTGAGGTTAAACCGCACGCCGTCTTCGGTGGCGACGACGTCGGCGGCGAAGAGGTCGTTGTGCTCGCCGAAGCCGAAGGTGATGCGTTTGCCGGAATAACTTCCGACGGCGTCGAGCAATTCGGCGTCGTCGCCATTCACTACGAGCAATCCTTTAGCATCCAACCCCTGCACGATGCACGCATTCTCTCGACGAACGCCATGAAGATCGCCCAGAAACTCCAGGTGTTCCGCCGAACAGTTGGTGATGACGGCGATGTCCGGCAAACCGATGCCCGTAAGCGTTGCGATTTCGCCGGGATGGTTCGTGCCCAATTCCAGCACCAGATAATCCTGCTGAACATCAGCGGCGAGAATGGTGTAGGGCACGCCGATGTCGTTGTTAAAGCTTTTGGGCGACATCGATCCGTAAAGCTTGCCGGAGAGCGCCGCGTGAATCAGGTTCTTGGTCGAAGTCTTCCCATTACTGCCCGCGACGGCAATCACCTTGCCGCTGATTTGCTGTCGGACGTGCCGCCCGAGTTTGCCGAGCGCGACGCGCGTGCTGTCGACCAGAATGAGCGGCAGATTGTCCGGCGATGAAGGCGTTCGGGCTTCGACAATGGCGGCGATTGCCCCGGAGGCGGCGACTTCCGCCAGGTAGTCGTGACCATCGAACTTATCGCCGCGCAACGCCAGAAAAACCGCATTGTGCGGCAGCTTGCGGCTGTCGGTGCTGATCGCGTCAATGCTCGCCTCTTTCGGCAGCACAGTCAGCGGCTTGCCGCCGATCACGCGGCGGATGGTTTCAAGGTTCAACGGCTTCATTCAGTTAACGCCTCAAGTTTCCCCCTCCTGGTACTCCGGGAGGGGGTCAGGGGAGGGTGAGCGCGGTGTGCGCATTCACCGACTATCCCTGCCACTCTGCCACTTACACCATCGACCCTCCCCCCGGCCCCCTCCCAGAGTACATGGAGGGGGAGAGGAAATTTCGCGCTTCTTCCACATCATCAAAATGCACCTTCTCGGCACCGATGACCTGGTACTTTTCATGGCCCTTGCCGGCCAACAGTACAACGTCGCCGGGTTGCGCCAGTGAAAGAATCATACCGATCGCCAAACGTCGATCTGGTTCCACGTTGACCGACGCATTTGTATCGGCAGGCAGGCCGCAAAGTATTTCGTCGATAATCCCGCGCGGATTCTCGGTCCTCGGGTTGTCGCTGGTGATGACGATCGAGTCGGCGAATTGAGCCGCAACCACCGCCATGCGCGGGCGTTTGGTGCGATCGCGATCACCGCCCGCGCCGAACAAAACCCGCAGCTTGCCACGGCAGATCGGACGTAACGCCGACAACACATTTCGCAGCGCATCATCGGTGTGCGCGTAATCAACCAACACCGTGAACGGCTGGCCGGCATCGACGACCTGCAGCCGACCGGGCGCGCCAACCGCCTCACGCAAAGCGGCGGCGATCTGGTGAACGGTAAGTCCGAAAACCTCCGCGCACACCGCGGCGGCGGCGAGGGCGTTTTCGACGTTGTGCCGGCCGATGAGTGTCATCTTCACTTCCGTCTTGCCGTCGGGCCCTTCCAGCACAAAGTTGGTCCCGCCGGCGGTCACGGCCAGATCGCGCGCCATGTAGTCGGCGGCGTTTTTGATGCCGTAGCGAACCGGTTGAACCACTTTGCAATCGCGCAGCATGCGCACCGACCAGACATCATCCGCATTCACGATCGCCACCGCCGACGGGTCAAGTTGGGCAAACAGCTTCGCCTTGGCGGCCGCGTAGGCGTCCATGGAGCCGTGGTAATCGAGATGATCGCCGGTGAGATGCGTAAACACCGCCGCACAATATCGGACGCCCGCCACGCGACCCTGATCCAGCGCATGGCTCGACGTTTCCATCGCGCACGCCGCGCAGCCGTAATCGCGCATCCGGGACATTAAATCGGCGACCACCACCGCGCCGGGCGTGGTCATATCACTTTCACACGTGTGCAGGCCGTCGTCGGTTTCAACCGTACCGATCATGCCGCACTTTTTGCCGGCGTGAGTCAGAATCTCGCGAATGAGGTAAGTGATGGTTGTTTTGCCGTTGGTGCCGGTAACGCCGATCACCTTCAGGTTGTGCGTCGGATTCCCCGCCAGCTTATGCGCCAAAATCGAAAGCGCCGCCGCCGGATCGGGAACGATCACGACCGGCACCGGCGCGTTGGCGATGGTCTGCCCCGCCACCACGACGACGGCCCCGCGTTTGGCCGCCTCTTTGATGTATGCCGCGCCGTCGGTCTTGGTACCAGCGCGCGCCACAAACACGCTGCCCGGCACAACCGCGCGCGAGTCGTCGGTTATGGCCGTAACACGAGTATCCGGCAGGCGTTGCAGGTTAAGCGTCGGATCGAATTGTTTGAACAGCGCTCGCAGAAGCACTCTGGACCTCCATGTCCGCCATGCATTCTGAACAGATGGGTAAGGGCAGTCCAGCCCTC
>CAZXLA010000225.1:0-5655 GCA_964641895.1 uncultured Tepidisphaeraceae bacterium | reverse complement strand
CTTCGCGTTTTTCTTCGCGTCCTTCGTGCCTTCGCGGTGCCCGGGTTGTCGGTCGATGCAAAGTTCGTAGGATCAACCGCAATGCAACTTGCGTTCAGCACCAACGCCTTTACGCGGTTTCCGCTTGTGACCGCCATTCGATCGATCGCCGACGCGGGGTTTGCCGGCGTGGAGATTCTGGCGGATGTTCCGCACGCCTACCCAGATCAGATCGACGAATCACTGATCACAAGCATCCGCACAGCGTTGGATGAAAAACGATTGCGTGTGAGTAACGTCAACGCCAACTGCAGCTTTGGTTACTGGCGGCACGCGCCGCCGGAGCCGTATTTTGAGCCGAGTTTGATCAGCCCGAACCCACAGCACCGCGCCGATCGGCTTCGGCTAATCCTTAAAACGCTGGATTTCGCGCGTCAGATCGGCGCGGCCAATATCAGCATCACCACCGGCCGATGCCTCGGCGGGATGCCGCCGGACAAAGCGGCGCGGCAATTCGCCGAATCGATCAAGCCGGTGTTGGATTTTGCCGAGCGCGTGGAAGTGGATGTGGGGGTCGAGTGCGAGCCGGGGCTTTTCATTGAGTACGTCGCCGAGTTGAAGGATTGGATCGACCGCCTCGGCAGCAAACGATTCGGCGCGAACCTCGACATCGGCCACAGCGTGGTGATGGGTGAGAAGCTGGACGAAGTGGTGCCGATGCTCGCCGGGCGGATTTGGAATCTGCATGTTGAAGACCTTCCCGGTCGCAAGCACTATCACACCATTCCCGGTCAGGGCACACTGGATTGGGAAAAACTCGCCGGCGCGCTTCGGGCGATCAACTACGATCGGTTTGCCACGGTTGAGCTCTACACGGAAACCACCGAGCCGGATGCGGCGGCGCGGGAGAGTTACCAGTTTTTGAAACGCACCTTCGAACAAACGTAATAAGCGTTCGCCTGTCGCGCAACCGGGCGGAAGGCGACGCGGCGCTGTACAATTCGCAATCGTTGATGCCCGCTGACGTGGAAAGACCGATATGACCGAACAGCAAACCCCGCCCAACCCCAACCCCAGCCACGAGAGCTTTCTGCCGCAATCGACGGTGCTCATCGTTGATGACAATCCGCAGAACCTCGAGTTGCTTCAGGCGTTCCTTGAAACACTCCCCGTGAAACTGGTGACCGCCGTCGATGGGGTGGATGCGCTGGAGGCCGTCGCGGCGCATAATCCCGATCTCATCCTGCTCGATATCATGATGCCGCGGATGAGCGGGTTCCAGGTCTGCCGTACGCTCAAGAACGACCCGAAAACGCGCGATATTCAGATTCTCATGGTCACCGCACTCAACGAACTGGGCGATATCGAACAAGCCAGCGAGTGCGGGACGGATGATTTTGTCAGCAAGCCCGTCAACAAGTTTGAACTGCTCACGCGCGTGAAGAGCCTGTTGCGCGTGCGGCACTTGAAGAACGAACTGGAACGCGCGCTGACGTATCTGAGCGAAATTGAAACCGAAGATGAAGGCACGCCGGGGTAGCATGACAGATGCGTCGACCACCCTCGCCGAGTTCCTCGCCGCCGTTGCGGCTAAGCAGCCTGCGCCCGGTGGCGGGGCGGTCTCCGCCGTGGTGGGAGCGTTGTCGGCGGCGATTGGGGAGATGGCGCTCAACTACAGCGTCGGCAAGAAGGGGCTTGAAGCGCATCAGCCCGCACTAAACGAATCGCTGCGACGTCTATCGGCGGCGCGGAATTTGATGTTGCGGTTGATGGTGGAAGACCAGTTGGCGTTTGAGACCGCACAATCGCTCAAGAAACAGAACGCCGCCGCCGACACGCTCGCCGCCGCCGCGTTGGTCGCCATCCGCGTCCCCCAATCCGTCGCCGCCACCGCCGCGGCTATTCTGGATGAAACCGCGCGTGTGGCGCCGATTGCCAACCGCTGGCTGCTCAGCGATCTTGCGGTCTGTGCCGAATTGGCGATGGCCACCGTCCGCTGCGGTATCTGCAACGTTCGCGTGAATCTGGCTGATGTGCCTGATGCCAGCGAACGACAGAATTTTATGAAATGGTGCGAAGACTTGATGGCGCGTTGCACGAAGACCATTCGGCAGGTGATCCCGGAAATCTGGAAACGCATCGAGCAACCGTAAACAATGCCTTCCGACCCGCGCGATTACAAGCTCAACCTGTCGTCTTCAAAACAAGCCGGGGGCTTCAGCCCCGGATCGATTGGCGCCTCCAGCGCAAAATTAGCGGCGCACCGCCCCTTCCTCAAAGCCCTGTTCAACTGCTGCAACGTTTACCAACGCATCTATCTGCACGTCGACGGCGGCCGATACGACGGCGCCTGCCCGCGGTGCGGTAAGCGGGTTCGCTTTGTGGTCGGCCCCGGCGGTACGACTTCGCGATCGTTTGTGATAGACTGAACCAGTGTGAATTTCCCCCTCCTGGTACGCTTAGGAGGGGGCAGCGGGAGGGTCGAGCGCGAAGGGCGCTATCCTCATTCGACTCTCCCCCCAACCCCCTCCCTGAGTACATGGAGGGGGAGAGGTTATCCGACACGGAGGTCTAAAAAACGCGCATGTCTACCGCCGCACCTGCAAAACAAGGCCAATACGAAATCGCCAAGCCGCTGGGCAAGTGCGCCATCAGCGGAGCCGACATTCCGCCCGCCGGGCGGTTTATGGCCGCATTACGCGAAACAACCATCGGTTTTGAACGTCTGGATATTTCTCTGCCCGCTTGGGAGTCGTTCGAAAAGAAAGACTTGATCGCGTTCTGGCAGGCGGTCATGCCCGAAGCGAACAAGATCAAGAGGCTGCTGGTCGACGATACGGTGCTGTGCGAATTGTTCGACCGATTGGCGGACGCCGAAGAGGCTTCGAAAATCAGCTTCCGGTTCGTGCTGGGGCTGATCCTCATGCGCAAGCGGCTGCTGACTTACGAAACATCGCGGCAGGAGCACGGAAAGGAAATCTGGACCGTAAAACTAAAGGGCCGCGACAAGGCCGGGGAAATGATCGATCCAAAGCTTACTGAAGATCAACTCGGCGAAGTCACTCAGCAGATCGGGCAAATCCTAAACTCGGAGCTTTAGCCGCCGATGAACGCAAATGAACGCAGCAAGGAGAGGCGGCCCACGAATTCACACGAACGGACACGAATGAATTCCTTCGATTCGTGTTTATTCGTGTCCATTCGTGGGCGATCTTTTATTTCCTACCTGTGTTCATCCGCGTTTATTTGCGGATTATTCGTTGGCTGCAAAGGGCCGACGAAGGACACGCTGCCGGCGGGGTATTTTGGGCCGACCGAGTCGATGGTTGATGTCGTTCAGGCCATAAACGCCAACAATGCACAGATTCCGACCCTATGGGCCAAAGGGGAGTTTGAAGCCACGATTACCGACAACGGCCGAGCACAATTTGTGAACGGGTCGGCCACGCTGCTCGTGAACAAACCCGGCGATTTTCGACTGGTCGGCAAGAAAGACGTCGCCGGGCAGATTTTTGAACTCGGCACGACCGCCGACGAATATTGGATGATCGTCCGCCCCGAGGCTGACACGATGTGGTGGGGCAGGTTCGATCAGCTTGCCGATGCCGATGACAAGCTCATCCCCATTCAGCCCGATTTGCTTTCTGAAGTGCTGGCGGTGGGCAACCTCGACAGCGATCTGATGCGCGAGCCGGCACCGGTGATGCGGTTCAACAACGATGCCGATGCGTACATGTTTGTGTGGATGGTTCGCGGGCCCGGGCGGTGGGTGGCGCAGCGGGAAATCTGGTACGACCGGCAAACTAAGCGGCCGCGGCTGGTGGTGCTTTTCGACGGCGACGGGCGAATCCTGCTCCGCGCGTATCTGTCCAATCATCAGCCCGTACAAGGCAGCGCGGCGGTCGTGGCAACACAATATGATCTGTTGTTTCCGGATCGGCAGAGCAAGCTGAAGCTGAAGCTGGATGAAGTAAAGCTACAGAATAATGGCGTGCCTCGGGATGGGTCGATTCGCTTCCCCGGGCCGAATGCCGAGAATGCAGGCGTTTCGAATGTGGTTCGTGTCGATGAAAAAAAGCCGGCTCGCTAGTCTACTGCTCCTGTTGTCGTTCGTTCACGCCACCGTCGCGCAAGCTTCGGCCCGTCGCGATATTCTTTCTTACGCCGGCGAGAAGCGCTATTGGGTTGTGCAGGTCGTCCCGCCCGGCACACGCAATGCCACGGGCGCGCAGTCGGAAATTCGCACGCGCGAATCGGCCGGCGTCGTGGCGTGGCGGCGGGTGGCGATTTTGCAAGGGCGGGTGACCGATATCGCCCACCGCAACGCCGACGCCGCCGTTCTGTTTGACAATCAATCATGGCTGCTGGTGTGGCCCGATGGAAGCTCCACCGGCCCGCGGCTGCCCGGCGCGGCGATCATTCGTGCGCTGGGCAGCGACGAGCAATCGCTCTGGGCGATGGGCGTGCACGCGGCGCCTTCAACGCAGGCGGTCGAGCATGACGCGAGCACGCATCCCCTCGCACCGGCCGTCGCACCGGGCACGCTGCAGACGTTTCTCTTCACGGGCGCAGGCTGGCAAGCGCGCGCGGTCGTGCCGGAGGATTTGACGAACGAGCGATCGATCTCGTTCGCGGTGTTCGATAGCCGGCCGATGGTCGCCTGGCAGTTCGGCGAGCGGGAACTGCGTTTCATCGGTCTGGGCCGCGACGGTACGTGGGCACCGGTCGAATCGATCCAGACCGATTTTGCGATCACCGATTTTCGCCTGCTCGCCCGCGCGCCAACGCCCACGCTGTGGATTGCCGGCAAATCCTCCGCCGGAGAGCTGCGCACGCGCCGGGAAGTTTGGGGCGCGCCGATTCCATTGCAGGCCGAACCGCCGATGCGCGATGCCGTTCATCGCACGGCCGAGTATTTTGCAGGGAATGTGCGGCTGCTCGCGCTGGCCGAGGGGCGCCTGGTCGAACAGGCATTCGGCCTCGACGGCGCCGCGTCGGGAAAACCGATTGATCTGGGTCGCACCCCGCCGCCACAGCAACAGCCGATCAGCGTGTGGTCGATCGTGCTGATGGCGATCATGGCCATGCTGCTGTCGACGGCCATCTTCCGATCCGAGAGCAAAGAAAAAGAGGGCGCAGCCAAACAATCGCTGCCGCTGGCCCCATTCCCGCGGCGGCTTGCCGCGGGGTTGATCGACTTGTCGCCGCTTCTGCTCACGCTTTTCTGGCAGGTGCCCTGGAGCGACAGCAACGCCGCCGCCGCCGCCATGCAGGATCAATCGACCGTGGTTTATGTTGCGTCGGCGATGTTCGTTTATCTGCTGCACACCACGCTGCTGGAGCTTCTCACCGGCAAGACGGTCGGCAAAATGATCTGCCGGTTGCGCGTCGTGAGCGTCGATGGCAAGCGCGCGGGAAAACTGGCGATTGTCATTCGGAATCTGATTCGCATCATCGATGTCTTGACCGGCGCGCCGGTGGCGATGTTGATCCTGTTCTTGCCGCTTCGGCAGCGGCTGGGGGATGTGCTGGCGGGGACGACGGTGATTGTGGATGCGGTGGTGCCTGTCAGTGAAAAAAGGATTGTGGATGACGCGCCTGGCGAAACGCGCTGATTGCTCCGCGAAACCGCAAGCGGCGTCGAGTAGCTTTAGCCCGCCAATTTCGCGCTATCGC
>CAZXLA010000224.1:0-5684 GCA_964641895.1 uncultured Tepidisphaeraceae bacterium | reverse complement strand
CGCGAGATACGATAGCAACACCACCAGCGCCCAGACTTCTTTCGGATCCCACCCCCAGAAGCGGCCCCAGCTTACATCGGCCCACATCGCGCCGAGCACCGTGCCGGCGGCGATCAGGACCACGCCGATTTGCACGGTTCGGTAAATGAGTGTCGTAAGTTGTGGGTTGTTGGTGGTTGGTGGTTGGTCATCGATCGTCTCCAACCTACGACCCACAACCCACAACCTACACCCTGCCATGCGCCACAACGCGACGTTCCCCAACACCAGCGCCATCGCAAACGCCGCGTACGATGAAACCACCGTGAGCACGTGCACCGTCAGCCAAAGGTTGGATTGCAGCACCGGCGCGAGCGTTTGAACCGATGACCCGAGTTCGGCAGGCATCACGTCGCCGACGACGCACGCCAGCAGCGCCAAAAGCGATCCGCCGACCGCGGCAACTTTCGCTCGCGTCGCCATCGCCAGAATCAACCCGATCACCGCCGCCATGCCGCCAACCCAGATGACCGTTTCATACATATTCGTCACCGGCGCCCAGCCGGTGATGGAACAGCGCCAGGCAAACGCGAGCGCATGGCAAACAACCGCAATGCCAAGACCAAGCATCGCGCCGCGCGAAAAGAGCGTCTTCCAAGCCGGGGGCTTCAGCCCCGCATCCGATGGCAATTGAGCGCCAATAAAAAGACTCAACACGATCGCGTACAACAATCCAACCCACCGAAACGAATGCAACCGGTTAAATAAAACCTCGCGTTGCAACCTGGCAATCTGCGACACACTCAACGGCGACGACACCTTCTTCGCAAAATCTGCCAGCAGCCGCTCCTCGCCGGCGGCAAACAGCGACAGCATCTGATCGACCATCGCACCGGCGGAAGCAGAATTGGCGATGGTTGAAATGCGGTAGACCGAGCGGTTGGCCACCGCATCAAACGCCATGAGCCGTGCGTGCAGTTGCAACCCCGCCGACTCACGCGCCGTAAACCCGGCCATTTCGCCTCGATCGTTGGCGAGCCGCTGGCGATCAACCATCTCGGCCAACCAGCGCATCGCCGGGCCATTCTGGCGAAGCTGCGACGCCGCGACGAACTTTTCTGCGTCCTTCAAACCGACCAGCGCCCGCAGATCCAGACGTTGCACAGAAATGATGGGTTGCGACTGCGCCGAGGCGGGGTCGGCCGACCATTCAAGCATGCTTCGCAGCGAATCAGCAGTCTCGCGCCCGCGAATGAACCGCACCGTTTCGCGCGCCACCGTATCGAGCGGCGCGATGCGATCCCCGTGCTGGATGGGAATCGTGCGGACGGCATCGAGCGCCACCTCACCCCGCGCGACGGCGGCGAGCAGGAGCGGGATTGCCAAAATCATACGCCCCCTCCATGTACCCAGGGAGGGCGTTGGGGGCAGGGTCGACGGCGGTTTATGCACTTCTCGCTCGACCCTCCCCCTAGCCCCCTCCCGGAGTACCAGGAGGGGGAAATCAGACTCATTCTTGCGAATCACAAACATCATAAGTGTTCCCAGCACAATCAACCCCGAGCCCGCGTACTTCACCGGCCAACCGGGATCATGCCGAACGCTCAGGAACGCGATGGGCGCGCCCATAACTGTTTCGACGCTGCTCAAATAAATCGCCCGACCTTCAACAACCCCGGGCTGATTCGGGGCGATCGACAGCGACGTTCGCCGTTCACCGCGCTCCACTTCAACATTCGCCTGCGGCACCGAATTTCGACCGACCGAGGCGTCGGTGAGCCGCACTTCGAACGGAAGCGGAACGGCCTCGAACCCGTAGGCCATTTCTATCGATCGATCGCCAACCTGCACTGTGGTGAAAGGCTCGCCGCGGACGACCCACGTTTCGGCCGACTCGCTGCCTGTAGAAATGCGCACCTTCGCCGCCGCCACGGACGAATCGACCCGATCGATCGGCACCCGAATCGGCGTCACGATCGATTGCGCGGTTGCATGGTCGAGCAATTCTTCGATCACCAGACTCAGGCCCATCCATGCGGCGCGCGGTTGTCCCGGCTGGACCGCAAACGACTCGCGAATGCCGGCGACGCCGAAGATCGTGCCGCGCCAGCCGGCGCCATCTTGCCAAAGCAGCAGTTCGCCGCGGGCACGTTGCGGGACATCGCTCTTTTCTCCGCGAAGACGCAAGCGGATCTGGCCGCCGAATAGTTCCGCCGGCTGGTTCGCAGAAAACCATTCGACTTGATCGATCGTCGCGCCGTCGGGCGTTGTGCCGAATATCCGCACGCGCGCCGCCGGCTCACCCGCGCTGGCACTGACAAATGTGGTTTCGATTCGTGCGGCCGGCGCAACTTCAATCAAGTCGATCCCCACCCCGTCGCGCTCGGCCAGCCGAGGCGAAGTTGCGATGCGCGATACCGGCAGTTCGGCCGTCCAGAGATCGCGAAACAGAAACGCCGCCACGCCCGGATACACGCCTCGCGTCGATGGATCGATCGGCACGATCAGCACCGGCGATTGCGCGTTGTCGCGCACGACAATCTGTTCGCCCGGCAGTTCGATGAGGCTGGAGCTTTGTCCGGGCCGCAGGATCATCCGTCCATCAATCCCGCGGCGCGCGCCGATGAGGCAGCCCAGCAGCAGCACTTCGATGCCGATATGCGTGACAACAAAACCCGCCTGATGCCGCTTCCACGGAAACCGCGCGATCGCCGCCGCCATGACGTTGAGCGCGAGCAGCGCCATCACGCCGTAGAACGCGAACGACTGATAAACCATGACCGACGCCGCCCGCGTACCGAACTTTGATTCGTAGATCGTCCCAACCGCCAAATACCCCGCGAGCAGCAAAATGGTGACGATCGCCAACTTGAGCGAAGCGGCGGCGGCAAGCAGGCGGTCGATGGCGCGAATCATGGAGTTAGACGATCATCCGGTCACTCGCGGGTTCGGTCAATGTCCTCGTAACGATTCACGATTGACGATTAACGATTAACGCCTAAGCAAATCCGGTGGGGCAGACGTGCCTGTGTTGGGGTGGGGCAGACATTCTTGTCTGTCATCGCGTTCCACGCGATTCTGCAAGTTGAACGGCATGGAATGCCGTGACAGACAAGAATGTCTGCCCCACCCCAACACAGGAATGTCTGTCCCACCGCTCCCTACTACTCTGCCCCACCGCTCCCAATCAATCGTCAATCGTTACCACGCTGCTCCCCGATTGAGATCCCCGACGTCCCATCGCCCCTTTCCCGCCAAATTTTCATTTTACAAGTTGACGCCAAACCGCCACGCGGGTTAACTGTCTTACAGTTCGTTGGGCAAATGATCTGAAAAGAGTCTTTTCAATCCGAGGGTTCAAGGATGGCTTCTCAAACATCTCGTAAATTGTTGCGTCGCGTGGCGTTTATCGCCGGCAGTTGTGTGATCGCCGGGTTGGCGTTCGGGCCGCTCATCGGCAGCGCCATCGGGCGATCGACCGGCGGGCATGGCGCCAGCCTGGTAGCGCTGGGCTTGAAATTCGACGGCGCCGAATCATGTAAAGGCAGCAAGTGCCACAGCAAAGGCGACGACACATCGCCCCCCACCGACCGCGGCAGCGAGAACGATATCTGGAGCAACAAAGACCCGCACTCCAAAGCGTTCGAAACGCTCAAGAACGATGAATCCAAAGCCATCGGCGGGAAGATGAGCATCGCCGATGTGACGACGAGCAAAGAATGCCTCAGCTGTCACGCGCTGGATGTTCCCGCGGCCCAACAGGGGCAGAAGTTCAGCATAGCGGAAGGAAATTCCTGCACATCGTGCCACGGCCCGAGCGAAAAGTGGATGACCCCGCACCAGACCAAAGGCTGGACGGACGGCCAGCGCGCAGCCAACCCCGACCACGCGGCGTTGCTGAAGGCGACCGGCCTTTATGACACCCGCGCGCTCGTGGCGCGCGCCGAATTGTGCACCAGTTGCCACTTGGCGATCGATACCAAGCTTGTCGCCGCCGGCCACCCGCAGCCGAAGTTTGAGTTGCACTACTACAGCGAGTTCAACCCCAAAAACGACAGCGCCGCCTGGAAGCACTGGACGACCGACAAGGGCAAGCTGGAGATCGCCAAGGTGTGGTTTGCCGGTCAGGCTGCGTGCGTGCGTGATGCGATGGCGCAGCTCGCCAGCCGCGCCACCGCCGGCGCGAGCGGCGACGCGTTGACGCAGGCTTATGAACAAGCGGTCAGCCACGGCATGGTCTTCGCCGCCGCCGCCAAGGCCGCCGGGGTTGGTGATTTAACGGCCGCCGTTGAGGCAGTGAAAGCCGCCAAGGGTGACGCGGCGAAGTTAGCCCCCGCCGCCACCGCCGCCGCCGAAGCCGCCGCCAAGCTGTTCCCCGCGATCGACAAGATGACGCCCGATGCCAAGGCCGCCACCGCCATGCTGAGCGCGGTCGCGAGCGGCAAGGGTTATGTTTCCGCCGCCGGCGCGGATGGTCACGCCCAGGCCGCGTACGCGGTGTATGCCCTGGCCAGCGCAGTCGAAACCGCCGCGGGCAAAGAGCAAGCCGCGGTCGACGAAATGGTCGGCCCCCTCTTCCCCGACCCCACCGCCCCCATGGCGGCGGATGCGTTTGATAAAGCGCTGGCGGATGTTGCGGCGAAGCTGCCGAAATAGGCTTGCAACAAACGATGCATGACAAGTGAACGAGCCGGCGGACAGCAGTTCGCCGGCTCGCTTGCTTTTCCAACTAAGTGTTGCTGACGCTGACCGTATCTTTCATGCAGAACGTGTCAATTTTCGGGCACCCCGCGACGCGCCGAATGACAAGACTTTCTTCAATTTCAGCTTCTTGATCAGCGGCTCCACAATTCGATTGGTGTCGCGGATATGGGCCGCAATGTCGCCGTTGTACATTGCTGCAATCCGTTCGCGCACGCGCCGCACATCCTCGACGCCTGTAAGTTCACGCTTTGCACGGAGTGTTGGCTTCTTCATCATTCAACCTTCCAGATTCATCAGGTCAGGCGTTACAATTGTTGGCATCCGCAAACCCGCGCGAGCGCAGACAATCAACAAATGCGTCCGCTTTCGAGGGTTAGCCAGGTGCTTCTGGTTCCAAGTTAACAAAAAATCCAGTTCATGCACGACGGCCATCGCCATGTGAATGGCGTCGCCGCTCAATTCCGGCCCCGGCATCACCCGTTCTGCGACCAGATATTTGGCAAACTCGGCCACTTCGGTGTTCGGGGGCAGAATCCCAAGTCCCGCTAACATCATCGATGCGGGATTTCGAACCGCTGCCGGAAAATCTGGGCTGCTCAATTCACGAACAACTTCGCCTGACACATAGAGTTCAAAGTTCCTCGCCTGATTCTCCCACCAATTCAAACTCACCGCACGCCGCCCGCGGGCGATTTCGCCGGTGCGGATGGTGCAGCATTCGCTGAAAAAGCTCGTCTCAAGATACACCTTCAACACGATCGCATTATAGCAGCTGCAACCCCCGTCGTGCGTAATTTTATGGCATCACCGGCAGCGGTGGTTCGATACAAGCAGGATGACGCAACTTCCCCCTCCCCTTCAGCCGCCGCAGCCGCCCGTTCTTGGGTACGCCGACTTCAACACTGTGCCGTTTGAATCTTCAGGCGCACGGGGGATGAAAGCGGGACAGGTCCAAATAACATCAAAAATACACAAATGTAGATGTTGCCGCGCAGCCGAAA
>CAZXLA010000223.1:1890-5707 GCA_964641895.1 uncultured Tepidisphaeraceae bacterium | reverse complement strand
CCCCATCCACTTTCCCCCCAACCCCCTCCCTGAGCACAGGGCGGGGGAAGCCAGCCCGAGTAAACGTCAGAATTTGATCGACCCGACTGGCCGCCGACAAAACCGGGTGTAGATTCATTTACCGAATCGCAACCCTGGGCCCGTTGCGACGACTAGAATGTAGCCAGGTAAGTGGAACATGGACATCGCAGTCGAAACAGAATCGCGCCGCAAACGGCTGTATCACAAGATCACCGGGTCGCTCGTGATCGCTCTGGGTTCGACGCTTTCACTACTCCTTTTCGCTTTTTTTCGATCGCATTGAGTTGCGTTGCTGAATGCCTTCCGGGTGGGGCAGACATTCTTGTCTGCCACGGCATTCTATGCCGTGCGCATTTGCAAGTCGCGTGGAACGCGAGGCAGACAAGAATGTCTGCCCCACTGCGAAGCGAATGTCTGCACCACCGGAAGGGAATGTCTGCCCCACCGACCGCGGTTTTTTGACATCACCGAACAGACCATTTAACTTCCATCCCAAGCTGTCGAAGGATTCGACGGCGTTGCCAGTTACAGGGAACGGAAATATCGCGTGAAACCATTTCATCTGGCCGGGCAGACACGGATGTTGGCGCTTGCGGCGGTGGTTGGCATCAACGGCCTCACTACCGCCATGGCGCTTGCTCAACCGATCAGCAACTCTACGCAACCCGTCAACGCGCCCCGCCCGGTGGACGCTTCGCCGCTGGCCGGCAAGACGGTGGAAGACGTGCGGGTAGTCGGCAATACGCAGGTTTCCAGCGCCGTGATTGCCAATGTCATCCGCACTAAAAAGGGAGACGCGTACGACCCGGCGACTGTCGAGGAAGATTACCAGCGTGTTTACGGCCTGCGCAAGTTTTCCAATGTCGAAGCGAAAGTGGAACCGACCAATACCGGCGTGATTGTGGTGTTTGAGGTCAGCGAACAGAAACAAATCGCCAACTTAGTCTTCCGCGGGAATTTTAAGGTTGATGATACGGCCCTTAGCAACGTGGTCGACTTAAAAGTGGGCGAGGCGATAGACCCCTTCCGCATCGCGCTGGCCAAAGCATCGGTCGAAAATCTCTACCGAGGAAAGAATTTTCCGTTTGCGCACGTTGAAGTCGATCAGGACCGCCTGACGAAGAACGGCGATCTGGTGTTTAACGTTGTGGAAGGCCCCAACGTGAAGGTGCGCAAAGTCGCCTTCTTCGGCAATAACTCATTCACGACCGACCGGCTCAAGGGGCAGGTTCGTTCGCGGCATTGGATCTGGGTTTTGCGGCCCGGCACGTTTGACAACGAGCAGGTGGAAGACGACGTAGCATCGTTGCGGCGGTTCTACGAGGGCAAGGGCTTTTTCGATGTGCGCGTGGGCCGAAAGCTGATTTATTCGCCGGACAACACCGAATTGCAGGTGACTTTCATCATCGAAGAGGGCCAGCGGTATACGGTCGACAAGGTGACGTTCAAGGGAAACAGTGCGCTGAGCGACGTGGAGCTGCGATCGAAGATCAAGATGGTGGAAGGCGAGCAATACGACGAAGACGTGCTCCGCCGCGATGTGCGCGAGATGATTCGCGCGTACAGCCCGTTCGGTTTCATCTACCAGGCCCAATCGACCGACCCGAATTATTTCCAGATCGGCAGCGCCAGCGAGCCGGTCAAGCGCGTCTTCCGCCGCGAGGCCGGAACGGTTGAACTGGTTTACGATATTCGCGAAGGCAAGCCGTTCAAGCTCGGCAGGATTCTGGTGAAAGGCAACAGCCGCACGCAGGACAAAGTGATTCTGCGCGAAATGAAAATGGCGCCCGGCCAGTTATATGATTCGGGCGCGGTGCAGGATGCCACCGACCGGCTGCGCGGCACGCCGTTCTTCCAGAACGTGGCGGTGACGCCGATCGGCGAAGACGAAAATTCGCGAGATCTGCTGGTGGAGGTTCTGGAACAGCGCACCGCCAGCTTCAACATCGGCGCGGGCATCAACTCCAACGGCGGGTTTGGGGCCAACATCACCTATGAGCAGCGGAACTTTGATATCGCCAACTGGCCGTCGACCCCGCGCGATATTTTCAACGGCAATGCGTTCATCGGGGCAGGGCAGACCTTCCGGGTTTCGCTGGAGCCGGGCACGCAGATCAGCAATGCGAGCATTCGCTTTCGCGAGCCGTATTTGTTTGATCAGCCCTACGGCTGGACGGTGGAAGCCTACGTGCGCGACCGCATTCGTGAAGATTACCGCGATCGCCGTCTGGGCGGGCGAACGACCCTCGACCATCGCTTTAACGATAAGTACAGCGGCGCCGTTACGGTTCGGGCCGAGAACATTGATATCGGCAGCATTAACGATCGGCCGATTCGGTCGCAGGAACTGCTTGACGAAGAAGGAGAACATTTCCTGACCAGCATCGGCCCGCGGGTGACGCGTGATACGACCAATCGCGGTCTTTTGCCTTCGCGTGGGAGCACGACCAGCCTCGGGTGGGAATCGTTTGGCGTATTGGGCGGCGATTACACCTTCCAGAAATTCACCGCGAACTGGGATGCGTATTACACGCTGCGCGAAGACCTGCTCGACCGCCGCACGATCCTGGCGCTGCATGTGGATACAGGTTACATCGCCGGCGATTCGCCATTTTTTGAGCGGTTTTATGGCGGCGGGATCGGTTCGATTCGAGGGTTCGCCTTCCGCGGGGTAAGTCCGCGCTCAGGGCCGGACGACGATCGCGTGGGCGGCGAGTTTGTGCTCACGTCGTCGGCGGAGTTAGGCTTCCCACTGGTCGGCGAGCAGCTCCGCGGGGTGGTCTTTACCGACATGGGCACGGTGGAGGAATCGTTCGAAATCGGCGATTGGCGCGCGAGCGTGGGCGCGGGCATCCGGCTTACGCTGCCGATCCTGGGCCAAACGCCCATTGCAATCGATGTGGCCGTTCCCTTGAGTAAAAACAGCGAAGACGATACACAGATCATCAGTTTCTCACTCGGATTCGATCGGTAACCTTACGACGGTGCAACCTTGCCCGCTCGTTAGAATGATTGATGAGGCCGCACGACCCAATGGGTCGTCGGCAAGCGTGTCTGGATTAACATAATTAACATACACAAGTCATTGAAAGGACTGTTAAAAACATGAAGCTCTCACAACTTTTCGTCGGCGGATTGCTCGCAGTGGGCGCATTGGCCCTGCCGGCTATGGCTCAAACTGCGCCGCGCATCGCCATCGCCAACACAGCGCGGATTCTCAACGACCTTCAGGAAACCAAAGACCTGAATCAAAAGATCAGCAATGATCTGAAAACCCTCGATGCCGAGCGGCAAACCCGCCAGCAGAAAGTAACCGATCTGCAAGCCAAGCGCGACCAGCTTCGCTCCGATGCCCCACAGTACAACGATGTGAACAAAGATTGGCTGTCGGCCCGCATCGAATTCGAAATCTGGGCGCAGCTTCAGCAGGCCAACCTGCAGCGTGAACAAAAGATGCAGATGAAATCGCTGTTCGGCAAGATCACCCAGTCGGTGGCGGAAGTTGCCACCCGGAAGTCGATCGATCTGGTCATCGCCGAACAGAAGGTGGATATCCCTGATAATATGGAGCAGCTTCAGGTCGACCAACTCAAGGCGATCATCGGGCAGCGCAACGTGTTGTTTGCCAACAGCGCCACGGTCGACCTTACCAACGACGTCATCACCGCCATGGATGCGGCTTACAAATCCGGGAAGTGAGCCGGTGATTTGCGTTGCTACTTAATCGAGTGCCATTAACAAACGGCGGGTAACGATTGACGATTGGGAGGAATTCCTCGGCTTAATCGTCAATCGT
>CAZXLA010000223.1:0-1790 GCA_964641895.1 uncultured Tepidisphaeraceae bacterium | reverse complement strand
ACGGCGGGTAACGATTGACGATTGGGAGGAATTCCTCGGCTTAATCGTCAATCGTCAATCGTTAATCGTTAATCGTTAATCGTTAATCGTTAAATGGCATAGCCGTCATCAGCCCCAAGTCGGTCCGAATTACATTTCTTCCCCGACATCCAACCGATACTTCCTCATCTTTTTGTAAAGCGTCGTTCGGTTGATATCCAGCTCGGCGGCGGTGGATTGGCGGTTGTATTTGTTTCGTTTCAGGGCCGCTTCGATGATCCGCCGTTCGGGCATTTCCAGCGCGCGCTCGAGCGGCATGGGATTGTTAAACAGGTCATCCAGCGCCGCCCGCGGCTCGGCGAAGGGGTCGATTGCGGCGATACCGTGCAGGGTTTCGGGTAAGTCTTCGACGTCAATCTGCGGCCGGCGCGACAGCACCACCGCCCGTTCCACCGCGTTCTCCAATTCGCGCACGTTGCCCGGCCAGGCGTATTGCCGCAACGCCGTCATGGCGGCTTCGCTGAAGCCGATGATCTCCCGGCCCACTTCTTTGCAATAATGCCTCAGGAAGTGCATAGCCAACAGCGGGGTATCACCCGGCCGCTCGCGCAACGGCGGCATGCGAATGTTGATCACGTTGATGCGGTAATACAGGTCCTGCCTGAACGTGCTCTCGGCGACCATCTGCTGCAAATCAACGTTCGTCGCGAGGATCACGCGCACGTCGACCGTGGTGGTTTGCGTCGAACCCACCGGCTCGAACTTCCGCTCCTGCAGCACGCGCAGCAGTTTTACCTGCATGGCGGGGCTGGCGGAGTTGATTTCATCCAGAAAAATCGTCCCGCCGTCGGCCGAAAGGAACCGGCCGGGCTTATCGGAAATCGCCCCGGTGAACGCGCCTTTCACATGACCAAACAATTCGCTTTCCAGCAATGTTTCCGGCAACGCCCCACAGGAAATCTCAATAAACGGCCGATCGCGCCGAGGCGACCGGTGGTGGACGCCGCGGGCCAGCAGGCTCTTGCCGGTGCCACTCTCGCCGGTCATGAGCACTGTCGTGCGGCTGTCGGCGACGGCGTTCACCACGTCAAAAATCTTCTGCATCTTCCCGTCGCGGCCGACGATGTTTTCCAGACCAAACCGCGCATCAAGCTGTTGCCGCAGCGCATAATTTTCAAACAGCAGCGCGTGTTGCCGCACCGCCTTCTGCACCACCACGCGAATTTCGTCATCCACGATCGGCTTGGTGAGATACTCAAACGCCCCCGCCTTGATCGCATCCACCGCCTGCTCGATCGATCCATAGCCGGTGATGAGAATGACGACAACTTGCGGGTACGACCGCCGGATGTCGCGCAGAAACGCGCCGGGCTTGACGCCCGACATGTTCAGATCGGCCAGCAACAGATCCACCCGGCCGGATTCCATCATCGCCGCCGCTTCGGCCGGCGAATCGGTGGTGCTGACGACATATCCTTCGCGGCGCATGAACTGCGACAACGAATCCTGCATGATCCGGTCTTCGTCTAGAATCAGGATGCGGGGGTTATGGGACGGGTCGGGCATTTTTGGGGGTTGTTGGTTGTGGGTTGTGGGTTGTGGGTTGGTGGTTGTGGGTTGGTGGTTGTAGATTCGGAAGTGGCGGGCAGGTTCGCAGGTGTGGGCGACGACCAACAAACAACCTACAACCAACAACCCACAACCAACAACCCACAACCACCATCGGCCATTCTCCCCGTTGCCCTGAATCAACACGCGTTGCCGGATCGCCGCATTTTGGCTTTTCCCGTGCAATGGATATCATTTCCGCG
>CAZXLA010000222.1:0-5766 GCA_964641895.1 uncultured Tepidisphaeraceae bacterium | reverse complement strand
TCGGGGCGACAAGATTTGAACTTGCGACCTCTTGGTCCCGAACCAAGCGCTCTACCAAGCTGAGCTACGCCCCGGAGTTTCACCGGCTTCGGCAAATCAACATGCGAGTTTACCCCATCCGAGGCGGCATGCAAGTTTACATATTTTTCCCCGCCGATGAACGCGGATGCACGCAGATAGGAACACACCTGCAAGATTGCAATCCCGAAGCGTGCTCGCGAGGAACCGACCTGTCTAATCAACAGAGAATCCTGCCGCGCTTCGTCTGATCTGCGTTCATCTGCGTTCATCTGCGTCCATCTGCGGCTCAACCTCGCGAGCCGCTCACCGGACCCAATACCGTGCCGCGTCGGCAGGCAATTTTTCGATGACCACCAGCCGCTTGAGTCGCGTCTTAGCCAACGGGCCTTCAATGCATTCCCCCGCCGCCGACCAGCCACTGTCGGTTTCTGTGTCGATGAATGCGACACCTTTCCGTCTCGTTTCGGTGTTAAGTTTGAACCGTAAATATAGATCATGATCCACACAACGATCGAACGCGCGCAGTCTGCCGCTTGCGGCGTCGCGGAACAACAACGCCGATTGCAAACCATTGGTCACATTGGCAACCCCCTCTCCAGGCTCCAACGACGGCACCACAATTGGCGGAGTCGACGCGATAAAAACCACCGTCTCGCCGGTTTGCTGCGCGGGCACTTTGGTCGCCACAATCGTCCACCGCGGGTCGAGCAGCAGCGTGTCGGCGTGCGCGGCCTTCCACGCATCCCACGTCGTCACCTCGGCGGGCAGGCGTTGGTCGAAGCCGGTGAGCGGTTTACCATCGCGCTGGCAGAGGGTGAGCGCGTCAAAGAACTCGCCCAGCCGGCTGTTGAAGATCATCAGCACGCCGCGCGGGCTGCAGACGATGCGCAGGTCGCGGCCGCGCAGGGTGCGGTCGGTCCGGCATGCCGTCGCCAGTTGCGCGCCGGCCGACCAGGTGACCATCAACCGTCGATCGCGTTCGGTATGAACGACCACCGGCGCCGCCGACATCGCCGCCAGGGGGATCGCGTAAGACTGCTCTCCCACCGCCACGCCGATCACGGCATCGTCACCCGCCAGCCAATCGGCTCGGAGCGATGAAACGAACGTCGGTTGGTCATCCACGGCGCCAGGGCGAGTCGGGGAAATGCCAAATCGCCATGCGAACAGCGCCACCACCGGCAGCAAACCGATCAACCAATAGCCACGGCGCTTGGAGGTGATGACCAATCCGACCAAGGAGAGCGCGCAAACAACCGTCGTGCCGATGAAGACCCATTGCAGTCGATACATCCACCGAATGACTTCCACCCCGCCGGCGTGGTCGGCGATCGCAGGGTCGCACCCGAACGCAACCGCCGCCGCCGACAACAGCGCGCCGAGGATCAATAGTGCAGGAATCAATGTCGATATTAACTTAACGGCGGCGGCGGTGGTTCGCGAGCGTGTGACACGCGGGGTCGTGGGCGCTATCATGTCGGAACGATGTCGGTCATCGCTTCAATTCAAACCCTTTCGAAAGTCTATCGCAAGCCCGGCACCGATGTGGAAGTGGCTGCCTTGCGCGATGTCAGCGTTGATCTGATCCGCGGGCAATACGCTGCCATCATGGGTGCCAGCGGGTCAGGCAAGAGCACGCTCATGAACGTGCTGGGCTGCCTCGATCGCCCCACCGGCGGGCGTTATTTGCTTGACGGGCAGGACATCAGCCTGTTGGCCGACGACGAACTGTCCGAAATCCGCAGCAAGCAGATCGGGTTTGTGTTTCAGCAGTTCAATCTCATTCAACAGCTCACCGTGCTGGAAAATCTGGAAGTGCCGATGTTCTACCTCGGCGTGCCCGCACAGGAGCGCCGCGACCGCGCTGCGGCGATGGCGGAGAAGGTCGGCTTGGGGCAGCGACTGTCGCACCGGCCAATGGAACTTTCCGGCGGGCAGCAGCAGCGCGTGTGCGTTGCTCGGGCGATGGTTAACGATCCGCTCATTGTCCTTGCCGATGAACCCACCGGCGCGCTCGACAGCAAGACCGGCTTGGCGATTCTCGACCTGTTCGACGAACTGGTCACCGCCAGCCGAACGATTATTTTGGTTACGCACGACCCGAACGTGGCGGCGCGGTGCGAGCGCGTGATCACGCTGCACGACGGGCGAATTGCGTCCGATCGGCTGAACCATTCCGACGCAAACGACTCGACTCAAACGCAGCCTGCTTGAAATCTCGCGGCCCGATCGCAAAATGTCGCTATCGCATGAACATACGAAACTCCACGTTGATTCGATCGACCGCCTTTTCGGCCCTGAGCGCCGCCGTCTTATTCATCGTCGGCTGCGACGAGCCCGCGTCGCCCCCGCCGCCGGCCACTGCGCCGGCGTTACCAGCCCCGACACCGCACGCGCGGCCGACTACCCAAGCCCTGGTTGAAGGCAAATGGAAGACGGTTCCCATCAGTGCGTTGCCGCTGACGATCAGTGTGCCCGAATCATGGGAAGCGCAGCCGGTGAGCGGATCGCGGCTTTTTCTGATGGAAGGGTTCACGCCCAACGGCTACGTTTCGCTGAGTCTGGCCAGCCGCCCGCAGCTTGCCAAGGACAAGGTGGCCGACTTCATCGCCGCCGCCAAAAAACGGCTGGATGAAAAGGGGCCGAAGAAGCTGCGGTTCGACTCGAAAGAATACCCCGATTTCACCGCGCTCGAGCGACTTTATTTTGAAGACCGTGAGGCAATGCTCCTGCGCAACGACCGCGGCGAGCTTATCGAGCGGGAAGCGCAGCCGATGAAGTGGAGCTATCTGATCTTCCTCAAGAACGAAGCAATGGTTGACCTGTACGAACTGGAGTTCAACGATCTTTCCCTCGACCATTACGAAAAAGACCGCGAGTTTCTCCAGAGAATTCTCGGCACGCTGACCAACGACCCCGGCAAGAAATCTTAATCCACCGCCGGCTAAAGATGGGCTGACGAGACCATGCCCGGAGTGACACGCCTCGCACCTTCGCCCACCGGCGCCCTGCACCTGGGCAACGCGCGCACGTTCCTCATCAATTGGCTGCTGGCCCGGCAGAATGATTGGACAATCGTGTTACGCATCGAAGACCTGGACGGCCCGCGCATCAAACCTGGCGCTGGTGAAGAGGCGCTGGACGACCTTATATGGCTCGGCCTCAATTGGGATGACGGGCCGATCTACCAATCGACCCGCGGCGCCGAGTATCAAAGGGCGATCGACTCGCTCCTGGCCGGCGGGCAGGCGTATTATTGTGCCTGCACGCGCAAGGAAGTTGCGCTGGCCGCCAGCGCGCCGCACGCCGACGACGGCGCAACGGTTTATCCGGGCACGTGTCGCGGAAAATACTCGACACGGCAGGAGGCGACACAAGCCGCCGGTCGTGAGCCTGCCGTGCGATTTGCAGTGGGCGACGCGCCAGTGAATTTCGTTGATGCCTTCACCGGGCCGCAATCATTTGATCCACCCCGGCAACTCGGGGATTTCGTCATCCAAAAATCGGACGGGACCGCGGCATACCAGCTTGCGGTCGTGGTCGATGATGCCGCCGCCGGCGTGTCGTACGTCGTCCGCGGCGATGATCTGATCGACTCCACCCCGCGGCAGATCATGCTCTATCGCGCACTGGGGCTGGCCGGCGCCATTCCGCAATACACCCACCTTCCGCTTATCATCGGCACCGACGGCAAGCGACTCGCCAAGCGCCACGGCGACAGTCGGTTGGCAATGTATCGTTCGCTCGGCGTACCGGCCGCGCGCCTGCGCGCGATACTCGCTAAGTGGTGCGGTGCCGACGGCGGCGACGATGTATCGATCGAACACTTGCTCACCCACTTTTCACTCGACCGAATCCCGCCCACGCCGCTCGCGTTCACGCGCCACGACGATGCGTTTCTGCGAGGATCGTGTTCGTGAAGGACCGCGAACAATCGTTCCGCCGCACGATCTCCGGCGAAGCGCGCGGCATCGGTCCCTCATGCGCCCGAACCGCGCTGGCAATGGCCGAGCCTGGCTATCGCGCCGTCGTCGCCATGCGCAACGCACTGTTCGACCGCGGGTGGAAGGCGGTGCATCGCGTGCCGCGCCCCGTGGTGAGCGTGGGGAACCTGACCACCGGCGGCACGGGCAAAACGCCGGTGGTCGCGTGGCTCGCTGATTTGTTGCGCCGGCGGCTCGACGGTGAAATTGCGATTCTCACGCGTGGCTACAAATCCCGCGAAGGCGCAAGCGACGAAGCGATATTGCTCGACAGATTGTTGAACGATGGCGACGCGCCCGACGTCCATGTGATCATCAACCCCGACCGCGTCGCCGCGGTCCGTGGCGCGATCGCAGCGCATCTAAATCTCAAGGCGTTTGTGATGGACGACGGTTTCCAACACCGGCGGCTGCATCGCGATATCGATTTGGTGCTGATCGATGCCACCAACCCATTCGGCCACGGTCACCTGTTGCCGCGCGGGCTGTTGCGCGAGCCGGTTGCGGCGCTGCGACGCGCGGATGTCGTGCTTATCACGCGTGTCGATCAATCTGCCGCAGGGGTTGTCGAAGAGGTCGAGCGGTCGTTGCGCCGGGTGAACATTCGCGCGCCGGTGTTTCGATGCTCGCACGCCATCACGTCATTTCGAGACGCCGACGGTCACGCCGTCTCGAATGAAGTTTTGCAACAGAAGCGTGTCGTCGCCTTCGCGGGCATTGGTAATCCCGAGAGTTTTCGTGCGCTCCTGATGCGCGCCGGCTGCAACGTGGTGGCGACGCGGTGGTTCGGCGACCACCATGCCTATTCGGCGGCGGATATAGCGGAGATCGCGAAGCTAGCCGGAGAGCACGGGGCAATGGCCATCACCACCGCCAAAGACGCCGTCAAAATCCCCATCGATTTCGAGATGCTTGTGGCCGATTTGCGCCTCGCGTTCGCCAACGATGACGAACAGAAGCTGGCTGACTTCATCACCGGCGCGGTGGTCAAGGCCGCGAAAGTTTGAAGTGCTTTGAGCGCAACCCGAACGACGTTATCCTTTTCATACATGACCCCCAAACAACGCGTCGGCGAAGCGTGCATCAACTATCTCAAGAGCGGCATGGTCGTCGGCCTGGGAACCGGCTCGACCGCCGACTTTTTTTTGCAGGCGCTGGCCAACGCCATCAAAACCGGGCAGCTTAAAGATATCCGCGGCATTCCCACTTCGCGTAAGAGCGAGCAGCGGGCGCAGCACCTGGGCATCCCGCTCACGTCGCTGGCGGAATGCCCGCAGATTGACGTGACGATTGATGGCGCGGACGAGATCGCGCCGGGCCTCATGCTGGTCAAAGGCCTCGGCGGCGCGCTGTTGCGCGAAAAGGTCGTGGCACAGAACTCGAAGTTGATGGTCGTCATCGCCGACGCCGGAAAAGAGTCGCCGGTGTTGGGAACGAAATCGCCGCTGCCGGTGGAGGTGGTTCAGTTTGCGCACGAAGCGTCGGCGCGCTATCTAAAAACCTTAGGCTGCGACCCCACGCTGCGCCGCGGCAGCGACGGAAGCATTTTCGTCACCGACAACGGCAACTACACTTATGATTGCCGCTTCGCGAACGGAATCCCCGACCCCGTGGCGCTGCAGGGCAGGCTGCTCGACCGCGCCGGCATTGTGGATACGGGGCTGTTCCTGGGCATCGCACAGGTGGCATTGATCGCCGATGAGGCGGGCGTGCGCGAGCGGAATATCTAATACCCACGCCGAAGACTGCCGCACTTTAACAA
>CAZXLA010000221.1:0-5804 GCA_964641895.1 uncultured Tepidisphaeraceae bacterium | reverse complement strand
CGAACTTTGGCCATGATTCAAATCCTTTGCTTGGCGCGCCGAAATGTCCGAGCGCAACGGCGGCAAGTCTAGAAAACCGATCGGCCTCCCGCAATGCGACGAACCGAACATTCGATTGAATCATCCAAACAGGGTTGTCCACGAATCAACACGAATTGAACACGAATGCTGAATTCTCATTCGTGTCGATTCGTGTTGATTCGTGGGCGCATTTCTGTGTGATGTTCGGGCGCTGTCGTTCGACATCGCGCACTTCGGTCGCTACCATTTCGCCCCGTGCGATTCTTAGTTTATGGCAATCTCGCTCCCGCGGTGACCGAGGCGATCAAGCGTCACGGGCATGTCGCCGCCACTTTGGAAATGGCCGACCTGCCCGCCGACATCGCCATGGAAGACCTCCTTAAGGAATTGCATCGCAAGCAACTCGACCTGATCACCAATGACGATTCGGCGGTGGAGGCGGCCATGAAAGGCGACGGCAAGTTCGAACGATGCATCGTCTATTTCCAACTGCCCGGCGGCGACGTGGAGCAAGACGACGCCATCGACCGCCTGTTCACCCGCTACCCGCGCATGTCGCCACGCCGCCTGTATACGGTCACGGAGACACGGGTGAAGGTGCGGCAGTTGCCTGGAATGTAGGTTGGTGGTCGGAGGTTGGAGGTCGATACTTAGGCCGCCGCCGGCAAACAACCAACCTGCAACCCACAGCGCACAACAACCGAGACCGATAGAACAAGGAAACCCTTTAATGTCCCTTCTCGTCACCGGTTCAATAGGAATCGATACCATCCAGGCCCCCGCGGGAAAACGCGATGATGTCATCGGCGGTTCGGCGGTCTATTTCGCCTTCGCCGCAAGCTATTTCACGCCGGTGCGGCTGGTGGGCGTGGTCGGCGAAGATTGCCCGCCGGATCTCCTCAACGTTTTCAAGGGCCGACCGATCGACACCGCCGGGCTTGAGGTGCGCAAGGGCAGCAAAACCTTCCGCTGGCACGGCAAGTATCACGACGATGTGAACGTGCGCGACACCGTCAGCGTCGATCTGAACGTGCTCGGCGAACGCGGCCCGAAGATTCCGCCGCAGTTTGTGGATAGCCAATACGTCTTTCTCGCCAACACGCACCCGGCGTTGCAGAAGGAGTTGCTGTTGTCGCTCAGTGCGCCGCAACTGGCCGTCGCCGACACGATGGATTTGTGGATCAACATCGCCAAGCCCGAGCTGCTTGAACTGCTGAAGAACGTGCAAGGCCTGGTGCTCAACTACGAAGAGTCAAAGCTACTGACGGGCAAAACCAACCTCGTCGCCGCCGCCCGGGAAGTGCTTAAACTCGGGCCGAAGTTCTGCGTGATTAAGAAGGGTGAGCACGGCGCGATGCTGTGTACGAGTGACGACGTGTTCGTCATGCCCGCCTTCCCCGCCGAAAACGTGATCGACCCCACCGGCGCCGGCGACAGCTTCGCCGGCGGAATGATGGGCTACCTCAGCACGCAGAACAACTTCGCCCCGGCGACGCTCAAAAGAGCCATCGCCTATGGCACCGTGACGGCCAGTTTTACCATCGAAGATTTCAGCCTCGGCGGGTTGGCGGCGGCGACGAAGGAAAAAATCGAAGAGCGGCTGGTGGAACTCAAGAACGCTATGAGTTTTTAGGTTGCTCATTGCAACATTCATGAGGACCATATAGTAACGATTGACGATTGACGATTAATTGGTGCAGGCAGATATGTTTCTGCTTAATCGTCAATCGTCAATCGTCATGACGCGATTTGTTTATGCACCGTTAACCCATGCGTCTGTTCATCGCCATCAACCTCCCCGATCCCGCCATCGAGCACTTGCGTCGCGTGCAGGCGCATTGCCGGTCTTTCGCGCCGGATGCGAATTACACGCGGGATGTGAATCTCCATCTCACGCTGCGGTTTTTGGGCGAAACGCCCGAAGATAAGCTGGAAAAGCTAAAAGATTCTTTGCGGAAGACTTGCGACGGGGGCCCCCTGCGGATTGCCGCTTCGCAGATCGTTTCCTTTCCCCCGCGCGCTCCAGCGCGTGTCATCGGCGCCTACATTGGCGGACCGAGTTCAGAGCAGTTAACGCTGCTTCAATCCGCTATCGATCGCGCCGTGCGCAGCCTGGGTTTTAAGGCCGGCGAGAGTGGATTCACCCCGCACGTTACCCTCGCGCAACTTGACCGGCCGCTGCCATGGCCCATGGTCGACAAAATCGAGCGCGCCACCGTTAGAATCTGGCCCGGCCCGACTTTTGAAGCCCGCAGGGTTTACCTGATGCAGAGCGATCCGACCGCCGCAGGCTCAAAATACCGCATGGTCGCCGACTTTGATCTGTACGGAGAAAATTCGGGATAAAGTTCTTGACATCGTTCGACCGAACACTACTATAACAAAATAACAGAAACCGAACAAGGGCGCAGGTGACTTGGCGTCGAGTTCGGCAGGCGGGCAAATGGAGTGGTTGACCCTGCTCCCCAAGCCGAATCTAAGCCTAGCGATGATTCGGATGCGAGTGTTGCAAACCATTAGAGCGCGTTGTTCAACAACCCGCTCCAAACGCAACACTCAAAATTGGGGAGTCGTCAGTCGTTCCAAAGAACGCATCGTGCGTTCGCCCCGCAAACTCAAGTCACGACATAGCGACCCGTTGGTCGCAGCGGTCGAGGTGGATCGCGGTTGATTGAAGTTGGCGGTTGAATGTGGATTTTGGGCGCGCCGTTGCTTTGTGCTGCGGGGCGTTTGCGGTTGTCCTCGAGGGCAAAATGCTTTCAGGATGTCCAAAAATGTCGCAGAATGTCCCAGAATGTCGCACTAACTCAATTTTGATCACGCTCGCCACCGACCTGCTGCCTCTCGAGTCGCCGATCGCCGGCTGACCCACATACCCGGCGGAAAGGACTCTATCATGGCTGGCAAAGCCCCCATTCTTAGCAGCGCCGTTCTTGACGCGCCCGCGTTCAAACCTTCTCCTTCTCCGGTTGTTTCAAGAGAGATTAAACCCGGAGGATTGCCCGTGCCCCCAACATCCAAAGAAATCACGAACAGCAAACCCGCACCCAGGCCGGGTGCTTCAGCCCCGGATGCTTCTCGCGCAACCGCGCCGAAAATCGAAACAGCAAAAGAAAGCGCACTGCAGCGCGCCGTCCAGCAGATTGAAAAGCAGTTCGGCAAAGGTGCCGTCATGAAGCTCGACGGGAATAACATCAAGCCCATCGATGGCATCCCCACCGGCTCCCTCTCCCTCGATATCGCCCTAGGCGGCGCCGGCATTCCCAGGGGTCGGGTCATCGAAGTGTTCGGTCCGGAAAGTTCCGGCAAAACCACGCTGACGCTGCACGTGATCGCCAGCGCCCAGAAGCTGGGCGGCGTGGCGGCATTCATTGATGCCGAGCACGCGCTGGATCCCGCCTGGGCCAAGCGAATCGGCGTAAAGCTTGATGAGCTCTTGGTCAGCCAACCCGACACGGGCGAACAGGCGCTGGAAATCTGCGAACTGCTCGTCCGCTCCAACGCCGTCGACGTCATCGTGATCGACTCCGTCGCGGCACTGATCCCACGCGCCGAAATTGAAGGGGAGATGGGCGACAGCCACATGGGCCTTCAGGCCCGCCTGATGAGCCAGGCGCTGCGAAAACTCACCGGCGCCATCAGCAAGAGCAAGACCACCGTGATCTTCATCAACCAGATCCGGGAAAAAATCGGCGTGATGTTCGGCAACCCCGAAACCACCACCGGCGGGCGGGCGCTGAAGTTTTACTCGTCCATCCGCATCGACGTCCGCCGAACGTCAACGATTAAGGACGGCGAAGTTTCCATCGGCAGCCGCACCCGCGCCAGGGTGGTCAAGAACAAGATCGCGCCGCCGTTCAGAGATGCCGAGTTCGATATCATGTTCGACCGCGGGATCAGCTATGAAGGCGACCTGCTCGATCTGGCGGTGCTCGGCAACGTGGTCGAAAAATCGGGCGCGTGGTTCAACTACAAAACCACGCGCCTGGGCCAGGGCCGTGAAAATTCCAAGCAGTTCCTGTTTGACAACAAAGACCTCGCCGCGGAAATTCGCGCCGAAATTCTTCGCAACAAAGGCGTGGTCGATAAGAAAAAGGAGCTCGATGCCCCGCTGGCCCCGGAAGAGGCGGAATGACAGTTGATTTTCGATTTTTGAATGTCGATTTTCGATTGGGGAGGAACACGACTTCCCAATCGACCATCGAAATCCGAAATTGAAAATCCGCCCGCTTTCAAAGAGGGCGCACTTTGCCAATAATCCCCGTCCCGCAAGGAGCGGGGTTTACTCATGCTTACGTCCTCTCAAATCCGCCAGCAGTTCATTGACTTCTTCTGCCAGAAGCACGGCCACACGTTCGTGCCGAGCAGCCCGGTCGTCCCGCACGATGACCCGACGTTGCTGTTCACCAACGCCGGCATGAACCAGTTCAAGCCGCTGTTTCTCGGCCAGGAAAAGCGCGCCTACACCCGCGCCGCCAACACACAAAAATGCATCCGCGCCGGCGGAAAGCACAATGACTTGGATGACGTGGGTCGATCCCGCAGGCATCAGACGTTTTTTGAGATGCTCGGCAACTGGTCGTTCGGCGATTACTTCAAAGCCGAGGCCATCGAATGGGCGTGGGAACTGCTCACCAAAGTCTGGAAGCTCGACCCCGCGCGCCTGCACGTAAGCTGCTTCGAAGGCGATGAAAAGAACGGCGTCCCGCGCGACACCGAGGCCGCCGACTTGTGGAAGAAAATCGCCGGCTTGCCCGACGATCACATCCACTATTTCGGCAAGGACAACTTCTGGGAAATGGGCGACACCGGCCCCTGCGGCCCGTGTACCGAAATCTACATCGATCGCACCCCCGACAAATCCGGCGGCCCGCTCGTCAACGGCGAAGACCCGCGCGTAATGGAAATCTGGAACCTGGTTTTCATCCAATACAACCGCAACGCCGACCGGTCGCTGACGGTGCTTCCGTCGCAGCACGTTGATACGGGCATGGGGTTCGAGCGCATCTGCCAGGTGTTGCAGAACGTCGAAGATAATTATTCGATCGACTTGTGGGTTCCATTTTTCGCCAAGTTGACGGAGCTGAGTGGGAAAAAATTCACCGGAAAGTTGTCGAAAACCAACACTCCCGATGCAGCCGCTGAAGCGGCCGATCCGCAGTTGCGCACCGACATCGCCTTTCGGGTTATTGCGGATCACATTCGTTGTTTGACGTTTGCGATTACGGATGGCGCTGTTCCTAGTAACGAAGGGCGCGGGTATGTGCTACGGCGAATCCTGCGCCGCGCCGTGCGGTTCGGCCGGCAGCAGTTGGAACTCAAGCAGCCATTTTTGCATGAGATGGTGAATGTGGTCGTCGATTCGATGGCCGATGCGTTTCCGGAGCTGAAGAAGAATCCGAAGCATGTGATTGAGTTGGTTAAGGATGAAGAAATCAGCTTTGGACGGACGCTTGAGCAGGGACTAGTTTACTTTCGATATGGACTAGTTGATCAGATTGAGAGGTTGTTGCAAAATGCTACTTCAAAACGGTGGCGCGACTCCGTAATGTCAGATACGTCGCCATTGTTTCCAGGTTATTCTCAGCAGTATGGACTTGAAACATTTGACGGAGCGGAGTCTGCGAACGTACATGTCTTTAATGGTATAGCACATCTTGTAGTAGTTGAAGGCGGAAAGGCGGTGCTTAGTCCACTCGGGCGGGTGAACATACCGGGAGCTCTTGCGTTCAAACTCCACGACACCTACGGCTTCCCCATCGACCTTACCCAGCAAATGGCGA
>CAZXLA010000220.1:1164-5862 GCA_964641895.1 uncultured Tepidisphaeraceae bacterium | reverse complement strand
ATCGGAGACACAGACAAGAATGTCTGTGCCACCCGTACCTGTGCCACCAGAGATAGAATCGGTGAACATGTGTAACCTTATCTGGTCCCGTGGCCCCGATTGTGAATCCTGAAACACCGATGTCGGCGACTCCAACGGACGAGTCAAATCGACGCCCTTTTCACGCGGGTATTTTCCCAGTTTATCCTACGCCGTCAGCAACAAAATATGAGTACGCAACTCCTGTTTTGAGAGGGGGATGCGAAGCGCGGGGAAAGAATATCGTCGTCGGCGCGTGTGTCGCGCGGTGGGATTGCGTGGGTTTGGCCGGTCGAGCCGACGCGGCGCTAAGGCTCTGCGAGGGCGTGGGGCGCGAGCGGGGCGTGGTGGTGGTGGTGGTGGTGCGAGCATCCTGATGTTATCGAATTGCCGCAGCAGACGCGACATCTAAAATTGGTAAATGTATTAACTTGAAGATACTCACTGTCGTCGCCGCGGTTTTTTCAAGTGTTCCGGGTGAAACATTGTAGGAAAGTTGTAGCGAAGCGTGAACGGCGAGTTTGAGCGTTCGTTGTTGATTCTCGCGACGCCAACGCTACAGGCTTGTTGGCGCTTCGGCGGGTTGCGGCAGCATTTCGATGCGCACCCGGTTCACCTTTTGCGGTTCGGCGTCGAGGATGGTGTATTTGACGAACGCGTGTTCGAACACCGTGCCGGTTGAAGGGATGCGGCCGATGGTGGTGGTGAGGAATCCGCCCAGCGTATCAAAACCGAGGTCTTCGGGCAGGTTCAGGCCCATGAGTCGATTAAGCTCGTCGATGTACATGCGCCCGTCGACGTCGGCGGTGTTGTCGCCGAGGCGTTTGAACAGGGCGGGTTCCTGCGGCTCGTGCTCGTCGCTGATATCGCCAACCAGTTCTTCCATGATGTCTTCGATCGTCACCAGCCCCGCGGTGCCGCCGTATTCGTCCAGGACGATCGCGATATGCACCTTCTGCACGCGGAAGTCGCTGAGCAGTTCACGCAGGATTTTTGTTTTTGGCACGTAAAGCGGCTGGCGCATCACGCTTCGGATGTTGAAGCGATCGGTCGAACTGCCGACATACTCAAGTAGATCCCTCGCGTAGAGTACGCCGATGACTTTATCGAGCGAGCCCTCGTAAAGCGGGATGCGGCTATGGCCCGATTCCTGCAGCACGCGCTTTACCTCGTTCAGTGAGGTATCGATCGGGAGGGCCATGATCTCGGTGCGGGCGGTCATAATCTGCCCGACGGTGGTATCGCCAAACTCAATGACCGACGTGATCATTTCGCGTTCGGTCTCGTCGACGACGCCTTCTTTTTCGCCTTCCTCGACCACCGAAAGAATTTCCTGTTCGATTTCGTCGTGTTTCTCTTCGCTGTCACCCGGCGCCGCGGCGCCGGCGAGGCGGCGAACGAGCGCGTCGATGCCGTCCATCATCCTAAGCAGAGGCGAAAGGAGCACACGCCAACTGAGCAGAAACCGAGCGTGGCTCGCAATGATTGCCTCGGCGGCGTGCCGGCTGAGCGCGTGCGGGATGGCCACCGAGCAAAACATGCTGATGACGGCGGTACCCGCGACGGCCACGGTGTAGTGCAGCCACTTGCTCCACGCGGGGTTGTACGAAAGGTCGAGGATAAAGATGAGTATCAGCAGATTGGCCAGCATTCGGCCGATGGCGGTGGTGAAGATCAGATCATTGTTACGCGCAACAATCCGATCATGCAGTCGTTCCAGCCCTCGGCGCTGCATGGCGTCGGCGAGTTTGGCGCGCGAGAAATCCCTCAACGAATACGTGAGGGTTGAAAACAGCAGAGATAACACCGACGCACAAAACGCGCCGGCGACCGACCACACATCAATCGTCATCGAATGGTGCCTTTGGAGCCTGTTTTCACACGCGCTGCATCCACCACGCCGGTTTTAAAGACGGGGCCGACCCCCAACTGCGTTAAAATCTCATCTTCCTTCCGGTGCATACGGCTGAAACCACGCTGCGTTTTATCGTCGTAGCCGCACAGATGCAACATTCCGTGAAGGCAGTAAAGCAGCAGCTCGGCGCGGAGAGGCACGTTGTTGGCCTTCGCCATGCGCCGGGCATATGGAACGCAAATGACGATCTCGCCAGCAGTTACGCATTGCGAAGCGTCGCGTCCCAACTCAAAAGTGAGCACGTCGGTTGGCCTGCTAACCTGCATGAATTGCCCGTGCAGCCGGGCGATCGTTTGGGTGTTTACTAATGCGATTGAAAGTTCTGATAACGCCGGCCGAAGCAGTTTGTGGGCGGCTAGAAGATGCCTCCGCAAGTATGGGGCGAGTCGGGTGTGCTGGGTATCGGCGATCTCAAGAATCACGAGAATTGAGCCTGACCGCACCTGTAAAGATCGTCAAGGTTGCGAGTTGTAATTCGACGGGCATCCCGTCTCTTTTTTCCAATTCCTACATTGCCACCGAAGCGCCGCCGTCGTGTTGCTGGGATGGGTGGCCCGTCGTCTGGGCGCCCGGCGAATTGGGGTAGGCGATGCGCCCGTGGTAGATGCCCAGCAGGGACTTGATCAGGCTGCGTTTGATGCGCTCCACGTCGCGCATGGTGAGGTCGCATTCGTCCAATTGTCCGTCCTCAATTCGCCGGCGGGTCATTTCATCTACAAGATTTTCCAGCAGGCCTGAAGTGGGTTCCGCCATCGCCCGGGCTGCTGATTCACAGCAATCGGCCAGCATGACGATGCCGATCTCTTTGCTCTTGGGTTTGGGGCCGGGGTAGCGGTATTGCGTTTCGCTCACGCCGGTTTCCGGGCCGGCCTGCCGGATGGCGCGGTCGTAAAAGAACTCCACCCTGGTCGTGCCGTGGTGCTGCTGGATGAACGGGAAGATGCTGGTGGGCAGGTTGTATTCGCGGGCGAGTTCGATGCCGTCTTTCACATGGCCGATGATGATCAGCAGGCTCACGCTGGGCGAAAGGTTGAGATGGCGGTTCACGCCGTCGTGCTGGTTTTCCACGAAGTATTCGGGTTTGTTGATCTTGCCGCAATCGTGGTAGTAGCTTCCCACGCGGCACAGCAGGGAATTTCCACCGATGGTTTCGGCGGCCTCTTCGGCCATGGCGGCGACCTGCAGGCTGTGGTTCCAGGTTCCAGGGGCGTCGGCGGCGATGCGTCGGAGCAGGGTCTGGCTTACGTCGGCCAATTCCAACAAAGTCATCGCGGTGGTAATGCGAAACAGCTTTTCAATAAACGGCAGGATCCCCAGCACCGCAAACCCAACGCCCAGCCCTGCGGCGCCGGCGTGCAGGCAATTGCGGACGGTGAATTGCAACGGGTCGCGGTCGAGCAGGCCGATTGCGGCGGCCGCAATCATCATCGCCACCGCCGCCGCGCCGCCCACTTCGATGAGCTTGCTGCGCGAACGAATTTCATCGAGCAGAATGCAGGTGGTAGCAACGCCCGCCAGCAGCATCAGCACGAAGCCGACACTTTCTCCCAGCGCAAGGGCAACAAGCAACGCATGCAATGCGCCGATGCCCACGCCGAACCGCCGGTCGTACACGATCGACATGATCATCGCCACCAGCAGCGTGGGCGCGAGTGCAAATACATAGAACGGCTGATTGGAAATTCCCGCAAGCTGCGCCACCAGCAGCGTCGCCAGCAAAAGTGACGCAATCGAAAGCCCGCGGGCATGGTTGCGGATGATGCGCGGCTGATACTGGGCGATGTACGCGCACATCATCCCTGTCAGCAGCACCACGAGCGTGAGCAACCCAAAAAAGTTAAACCACCCCCGGCGGTCGTTGACTGCGTTGTAAGCGGCCGACTCGGCGCGCAAAATCTGCCAATCGCGATCGCGAATTTCCCCATGCGGCACCATGACCTGGTTGGCGGCAAATCGAATATTGCCCGCGTCCACCGGCACCGATTCGGCGGCCCGGCTCATGGCCTGCGCTGTGGCCGACTCGTCCAGCGTGTGCGTTGGCCTGAGCCATTTGAGCGTCAGCCGCATCACCACCGGTTGAAGCACGGCGGCGAACGTGTCGCCGCTGGTGCGCTGGATTCGGCCACTCAGTTCGTCCTGCATCTTCGGCGAATACGTAAGCTCGCCTCGAATGCTCCCGCGGCGCGGGATGGTGATCGACCGATCGACTTCCTTCGGCCGTTGTTCGTCGGGCAGGATGATTAAGTCGAGCTTTCGCAACGCCTCGACGTAGGCCAGCACGCTGTCCTGATACGACGCTTTTTTGCTTTCTGACGCGCCCGCCTCGCGAAGTCGCGTCAACGCCGCCCCTTCGACCACGCCTTGCAGTTCCGGGGGCAGTTCACCTTCGTTCAGGCCGGCAACCCGCGACGGGAGATCGATCAGTTTGCCCGAGATGTAGTCCCAGATGTTGGCTTCTTCGCGATAGACGCGCGGCTGATCGGCGCGGGCGCGGTTCTGTCCCTCGGCGAACTGGTCTTTATCGTGATAGACAAATTCCGTGCGTGCCACCAGATCGTGCGCAACATATTGCCCCGGCTTGTTGGCAATCACCTGATCACGAAGCGACATCACCGCCATCGACGCGGCGACGAACAGCAGGGCGATCCAGAGCGACGCCACGGTGCCGTCGGCCCGGCGGCCGTCCCACCACTGCCGAAGCGTGTCGGGCCGACCGGCGCGAATCTGCGCTCGGCGTGTTCCGGGTTTTGCGGTTCCAAATGACA
>CAZXLA010000220.1:0-1064 GCA_964641895.1 uncultured Tepidisphaeraceae bacterium | reverse complement strand
TTTCATACGCGTCCACAATATTCTGCACCAACCGATGCCGCACGATGTCTTCTCGCAGCAGTTCTACCATTGCGATGCCTTTGATGCCGGTTAATCGTTGCGTCGCGTCAATCAGGCCGCTGCGCTCGTTTCTGGGCAGGTCGATCTGGCTGTCGTCGCCGGTGACGATCATTTTGCTGTCGTGGCCCAGACGCGTGAGAAACATCAGCATTTGGGCGACCGTGGTGTTCTGCGCTTCGTCCAGGATGATCACGCTGTCGTTGAGTGTGCGGCCGCGCATGAACGCCAGCGGAATCACTTCGATCACGTCGTTGACCATGAATCGCTTCACCTGCTCGAAATCCATCATGTCGTGCAGCGCATCAAACAGCGGACGCAAGTACGGATTTACCTTTGCCTGCAAGTCACCCGGCAAAAACCCCAGCCGTTCGCCGGCCTCGACCGCCGGGCGGGCCAGCACCAATCGCTTGGCCTCCCCGCGTTTGAGCATGCTGGCGGCGGCGGCGACGGCGAGATAGGTCTTGCCCGTGCCGGCCGGGCCGACGCAGATCGTTAAGTCGTGCTGGAAGATCGCTTCGATGTAACGCTTCTGCCCGTCGGTCTTGGGCTTCACGGCGGCGGTTTTAGAATAGACGTCTACCTCTCCGTCGCGCGAACGCTCGTCTGATTTTTGAGCCGACTTTAATGCGTCGCCCACTTCTTCGGGGCTGAGAAAGTCCTGTCGCCGAAGCTTCCGCTGCATCTGATCCAATACGGCGGCGGCTTTGGCAACTTGCTGGGGCTCTCCAGAAAGGCGAATCTCATCCTCGCGGTTCATGATGTTCACGGCGAGGCTTTCGCGAATCATGCGAAGATGCTTGTCGGAGGAACCGAACAGCGCCAGTTTCTTGGAAGGTTGTTCGAGAAGGATGCTGAGATTCATGGGTGCCGAGTCATGGGTGCCGAATCAATCGCGCGGGCAGAACATCGAACGCCGTCGGCATTGTCGCTCCGAAGTGGCCCGCTGTCGAGATGCAGCCGGTTTCTCGCCGCTGCAATGAACGCAAGTTTAAGCAACACAAGCC
>CAZXLA010000219.1:0-5862 GCA_964641895.1 uncultured Tepidisphaeraceae bacterium | reverse complement strand
CGCGGGCGGAAGCGTGAGACGGCCAGCAACAACAGCGGCAACACAACGATCAACGTTCCGGCGACGACGTGCGCCGTGCGCCGGGTGAGCAACCGTCCTTCGTTCAGGCTGCGGTCGGTGACGTATTTCCAAAGCTCTCCTGGTTTCCAGATGCCGCTGTCGTGGGCGGCAAACCACCACCCGGCCAGCGCCGCCAGAGCGCCGGCGATTACGGCCAGCAATACCACCGGCCCGGCGCGAGTCGATCGCTCTTCGGCAAACACCACCTCGGCCAGCGGCTTGGTGAACGCGGCGGCAATGGCGTCGCTGTCGTGGCGAACCACCGGTTCGATCGGCGCGCTGCGGTCGATCATGGCGCGGCTGGAAAAGCCGATCGACACCACACCCAACGCGGCGGCAAGGCCGGCGAGAATCATGTGCGTCTGCAACGGCGGAACGAACGGCGCGATCTGTTCGCTGATGCCGGCGATGCCGACGCTGCGAGTCGGGGCTTGTTGATCGAGTCGATCGTCGGCATTCGGCGTTGAGCTGACGCCCAGCCCGTGTACGTAAGCCATGTGTCCGCCGACATGCGCCGCCACGGTAATCGCCGCGCCCGCCGCCAGCAGCAGGATGACGATCGGGATGTGCAGGTTGCGGCGCATACGATCGCTTACGCCGATCCATAACGTGCAGCTAAGCAGCGCCAACGCGCCGGCGATCGATGCGAAAATGATGTGGTCGCGCAGGTGTTCGCGCACGGTGGCGTTGATCGACGATTCCTGTTGCACGTCGTGCAGCGCGTAGATGCCGCTGGTGGCGGTCGGCACGAGCGAGATCGCCCCGAGCAGGATCATCCACCGCGCCGCCCCGCGCAGGGTCGAGCGACGCCAGCCCAGAAAGCTGAACGCCTCAATCAACACCCCGAGCACCAGCAGCGCAACGGGGAAGTGGACGATGGCGATATGCAGGTTCGGCTGGATCAGTTCTTCGTTCATCGCGCGGGTTGTACTGCGCCGTCGCTTGGTTGGCGAGCGTGCTGAGGTGATCCGATGCAGCAAATGCCAAAACTCACCATCGCGCCGATGGGCATGTGCCAGGGCCAGGCCAGTTTGATCGGTCGCCCGATAACGCTTTGTGTGATCGGTCCGAAGATGCGATCCTGCAGCAGCACCACCGCGGCAAATCCACCGACCAGCGCCGCGATGACCGTGGCGGAGTTGCCCCGGCGGGTGAAGATCGCGCAGCAATAGACGCCGAGAAGGCCGGCGAGCGAAAACGTGAGCATGCCCAGCGCGAAATCAAGAAATGTGCGGCTTCTCGCGTCGTAAATAAAAATGCAGAAAACCGCGAACAGCGTCATCACCGCGCCGATCAGCGCCACCGCCCACTTGGGCGCGGCGGCATCGGTGCTCGCATCGATGGTGTGTCCGCGCAGCTTACGCAGCGGGTAATACACATCATCCACCGCACTCGATGCCATGGCGTTGATGGCCGAATCCATCGATCCCTGCGCCGCGGCAAACAGGCCGGCGATCGCCAACCCCGCCAACACCGGAGGCAATTCGCGGAGCAGGAACCACGGGTAAACAATCTGCGCCAGCGAATCACTGGGCGGCGGAACGGGGAAAAGGCCGGTCAGGTCACTTCGTTTGTAAAACACGAACAGCAGCAGGCCGATGATCAGAAACAGCATCACGGTGACGATGGCGATCAGTTGCGATGCAATCACGCTCACCGCTCCGCGGGCGGCACTTTTGGCGACGAGAAACCGCTGGGCCATGTCCTGATCGAGCGCCAGCGAGGCGATCGTGAGAAATGTGGCGCCAAACACCGATGCCCACACGGTGAAGGTTGTGGCCGGGTTGGTCGAGAAGTTAAAAACTCGGAGCTTGTCGATGTTCCGCTCCGGCCCCGCCGCCGACAGCGCATTCCACAGTTCCGTCGCCGAGAGGCCGAGTTTGTTCAACAGAATCCCGACGGTGAGCAACGCCGCGCCCAGCACAATGATGTATTGAATCAGGTCGACCCAGATGACGGCGCGAATCCCGCCGAGCACGGTGTAAAATGTTCCGACGAGGCCGACGAGGCACACCGCGAGCATCATTGAACCGGGGTGGTCGAACGGCGATTGGTCGTCGAATAACAGCAGGCACAGCGGCGCCGCCGCCATAAAGAGTCGTGAGCCGGAGGCCATGAATCGGCCGATCAAAAACGCCACCGCGGCGCCGATGCGCGCTTCTTCGCCGAAGCGTTTGGACAGGTATCCGTAAACGGTGATTGTCCCGGCGGCGTAAAGGCGGGGCACGAAGACGAACGCGACGATCACCGCGCCGATGGTGCTTGTGAAAAAGTTGATGATGTAGGTGAGGTCGTTTGCGTAAGCGTAATCGGGTGCGCCGACGAACGTCGCCACGCTGAGCGATGATCCGACGATTGAAATCGCCAGCAGCCAGGTAGGCATCGACCGTTCGGCCAGGAAATACTCCGCCGACGATTCGTTTTTGCGATAGTGCCACAGCCCCACCGCAATCATGGCGGCGAAGTAGATGGCGAGGATGGCCCAGTCGAGTGTTGCGAACGCGAGCATGTTTTCATTCCCTCTCCCGGAGTACCGGGCGAGGGAGCTAGGAAGGCAAAAACTCTGTCGGGTCTTTGACGGTTCCCGCGACGGTGCCGGCGAGTTGGCGCACGCCGTACGCCACCGTCACGTGGTCGTTGCAGCCGATCACGCCGATTTCCCCGCCGTGCGCGGGTTGGGCGTATTGGTTGATCAGTGTGGTCACCCGGCGGTTGGCGTTGTCGATCAGTTCGCGCGGCACTTCACCGTTTTCCACCGCGTCAATCAGTCGATCGATGGCGCGGTGCTGAAGCGGGTGATCGTGACAGATCGTGAATACATCTACACCGGCGACGATTCCCCGGAGGATGGCCTGTTCCACGCCGTAGTGCTCGGCGATGGCGCGCATCTCCAGGTCGTCACTGAACACGACGCGATCGAACTTCAACCGCTCGCGTAAAAGGGGCTTGATGACTTTGTCGCTCATCGTGGCGGGAAAGTCAGGGTCGAGCGCCTTGAAGATGACGTGGGCGGTCATGATCGAGGCTACACCGGCTTTGATGGCGGCGGCGAAGGGGACAAGCTCGACTTTCTCCAGTCGTTCGAGCGAATGATCGAGCACGGGAAGGGTGTAGTGGCTGTCGGTGTGGGTGTCGCCGTGACCGGGAAAATGTTTGGCGCACGCGGCGACGCCGGCCGACTGCAACCCTTCAATGACGGCGGTGCCGAGTCGGGTGACAAGCTGCGCCGATCGCCCGAACGAGCGGTCGCCGATGACGGGGTTGGAAGGGTTGGTGTCGACGTCCATCACCGGCGCAAAATTCACATCAATATTGACGGCGCGCAGCTCCTTTCCCAGCACCATGCCGACGTGACGGGCGAGATCGACGTCGTTGGTGCGGCCCACTTCGCGCATGCTGGGGATGTCGGTGAACTTGCCGCGTAGCCGCATGACTCGGCCGCCTTCCTGATCGATGGCGATGGCCACCGGCCGGCCGGCGCGGCGTTTGATTTCGCCGCAGAGTTTGGCGACCTGTTCGGGCGATTCGATATTGCGTTTGAACAGGACGATCATCGACACCCCGCGGTCGATGAGCCACATGAGGTCGTCGGTGATCTGCGTTCCATGAAACCCCACCCCGAACAGGCGGGCCACGGACATGTCTAAATCGAGCTTTGCCATCTCTCCACGCTTCTTTAGGCTACAAGGCTAATTTGACGGAAGTGTTGTCGTCGTTCCGCCGGGTATTCGGGGCGCTCCGCGCGGCCGAACAATGTAACCGACTCCACCTGCGCCAAACCACGCCGCAGCCAATTCCGAGGCTTTGTATACCACACTATTGCCCTTGGCCCGGCTGGCCGGATCGTTGACCACCACGTCGCCGTCGGCATTGAAGCCGCGGATGACGATGAGGTGGCCGTCGTTTTCCTGATAAATCGGATTATTGGGCATCGCGCCTTTTTCAAATCGGATGCTGGCGACCACCGGCTGGTTGATGGCGATCATGGCCCGCACCTGATCCCAATTGCGAAATCGGGTGAGCCAGGCATCCAGCCCGAGCTCGCCGGCGCGCTGCACGGCGCGGTTCCAGTTTCCGAAGATGCCGGCCTCGTCGTCGTAAATGGCCAGCGCGTTCTCGCTCAGCGGCCGCGCCGCGCCGCCGTATGCGGCGACCATGGTCAGGCTGGTGGGCGAGCACACGTCGCCGATGATCGACGTCGGCGCGTCGCCCTGCGCTATGAACGGCACCGCCAGAACCTTGGCGCCTCGAACTGGTGTGGTGATCGGCGCGAGGAAACGGGCGCGCTGGGCCGAATCGGCCACGGGGCCGCTGTATGAAACGGCTATGCGCCGCACGATCGGCGCGGCAGCAGCGTCGGCGGTGAGGCTTTGCAGCGAGAAGCGCACCTGGTATGCGTCGGCGGGATTGGTCAGCAGCAGCACATCGGTTTTCACCGTTCCGCCGTCGAACGTGGTGACGACTTGATCGTCTTTCCCGTCGATCACCGTCCGCCCCCATCGGCCAAAGTAAAGCCACGGCGACCACGCACCGGTATGCGTGTCGCGCACACGAGCCTGCAATCGCACGCCGGTATTGCTGGGCGTGAAGGCGTTGTACGAAGGCATGAGTTCTTCAAAGTCGAAAGCCGTTTTGACGATCGGGCTGACCCACACCCCTTGCCGCGGGAAGGCCTTTTCACGCGTGTCGGCCAGCGACAGGTAGGCGCCGTCGGTCGAGTTAATCAATACCGCGCGCGTCAGCGAGCCGGCGTTGAAAGCGCCGGCGGAATCGAAGAGGTCGAGCTTGTCGGCGAAATCATTGCGGAGCGACAGCGGGTTGCCGGTGGAAGACGCACGGCCGCCGGGGCGAACCGCTGCAATGGCCAGAACCATCCCACCGATTACAAACACCGTCGCCAGCGAAGCGAGAATCGCCAGGGAACGCGAAGACATGACGGCTGGGAGTATAGCGGTCCACCGCTGGCAAACGCGAATCTCAGGTGTCTGAAACGCCGTGGATTTATCGGACGTGCCCGCACAACCATGAGAAACGTCCGATAGCTCAAGGTTTACCAATTCGACGGCCGATAAATCGAATGTCGAACCATTTTCACCGCGTGGCGGGGGGTTCGCGACGAAGCCGGGGCACTCGGGAGACGTTTCATGAATCAATCAGCACGCATCACGCGACTCATTACCCGCCTCATCACACACCGGCCGGCGACCTGTGCCACTGCCATTCTCGCCGCCGCAACTTCGGTGTGGGGCGGGGCCAGCGTGATCGTGCCGGTGAAGCAGGATGAAAGCGTCAACTCCGGCTTCGCCGACAAAAACTACGCCGGCAACACTAATCGCGGCGGGCTGTTCGTCGGCTCCGACGGCACGGCGGGCATCGCGCGGTTTTATCTGCAGTTCGATCTGCCCAAGTTCTTCGAACCCGAACAACTCCGGCGCGCCACGCTTTCGGCGGTTTATGAAGACGATCTGGATCGCAGCGACAACGGCATCCATCGCATCCATTTCGTCGCCGCCGATGATTGGCACGAAGACACGATTAACTGGACCAACCAGCCCGGCCCGACGTACGGCTCGGCCGAGGCGCTGTTTGATTCGGCATCGGCCAAGCTGGGCGATCTTGAAAAGTGGGAGATGACCGAACTCGTCCGAGGCGAAATGAAAGGCGATGGCAAGCTGAGCCTGATGTTTGCCGCCGGCAATGAAAGCGTCGAGCGGACCAATCGCAACTGGGAATATTTTGCCGAGCGAGAATTCAACCCTGAGCATGCATTCAAACTCACGCTGGCCACCAGCGCCCGTATCG
>CAZXLA010000218.1:0-5872 GCA_964641895.1 uncultured Tepidisphaeraceae bacterium | reverse complement strand
CGCACCGTTTCGCTGAGCGTTTGCCCGGCGGTGATGGTGTCGCTGGTCATTTTGAAAACGAAGTTCACGCCCAGCATGATGATCAGCACCAGGCCGATGCTGATGATCAGCTCGACCAGCGTGAAGCCTTGGAAGTTGCTAGTGGTTAGTTGCCGGTTGCCAGTAAATTGAATTGGCATTTTTCGCTTGGAATCGGAGACACAGACAGGAATGTCTGTGCCACCGCCATGGTCGGGCAACTGACAACCAGCCACTGGCAACTTCAAATTGGCAACTGGCAACTTCATCATCATTACTTCACCTTCATCACAGTCGTGTACACGCTGACATCCATCGGCAGGCCTTCAAACTGCGGCGGGCCGTTGGTGACGATGGGGTTTAAGTATGCTTCGGTCAGCCCCTTGCCCATGATGAACGCGACAGCGCCCTGGCCGGCGGCGGTGCCTTCGACCTTGATCGCCGACCAATAGCGCACGGCATCGATGGTTTCGTTGGCGTCAGGACCATCAACACCAATGCGAGTCACGTCGTCTTTCGCGCGGGCGGTTGGGCCACTGGGTCGATTGTCATTCGGCAAGCCGTCGGCACCGGCGTCAGGTGTGAACTCGTAACCGGGGAATAAATCCCACACGTTGGGGCCAAGGTCTGTACGCTGCGAGCCAACGCGATAGATGCGTCCATTAAATTTGCCGGCGACTTTGTAGCTGACGGGATCCGCGACCGAAGGAATTCTGCTGATGCGGTCATCCGAGATCACAAAAAAGCATCCTGCATCAACGGCCTTCGGTGCTGCGTCTAAGATGTTTTTGTAGTCGGCACCAACGGGATAGCCGCCGCGCAAGTGGCCGTTGAGATCAGAAACAGTAGAGAATTCAACCACATAGGTTGAAACGGAACCCGATGCGCCGGCCAGGTAATCTGTCTCCGGGCGAATCCGCACGGCCACCGGCCGCGGTTGCAGGTTGAACTGTTTTCGTTGGTTGTTGATCTCCTGCACTTTGGGCAAGTCGCGATTGTCGAAAACCGTGCGGTTGCGTATGCCCACGCCGAACAGAATCACCTGCGCGACGGCGGCATCTTCGTAACCGACGGCGGGATTATTGATCGGCAAATTGCCGTCGGTGCGATTGGTATACGTTCGATCGCGGCGATACATCGGCACCCAAGCGAAGCGGTTGTCGTCGGCGACGATGGCGTTGCCGGTGCCTTCGCGCCGCTGCATTTCAATCAGCGGGTTATCCGAATCCTCAAACAGCCGCAGGTCGCCCAGTGCAATCAGCTTCCCGCGGCTGGTCAGCGAACCCTGCGCCGGCACCTCCAACAACACCTGCGTGGGCGGATTTTCGGCGGTGCCCTTGGGCGGATTGGCGGCGCCGGCACTAATCATCAGATCGGTTGCGAACATCGCGTGAACGATCGCGCCGGATGGGAACGTGACCGGCGCGCGCTGGCCAAGCGGATCGAGATAGTTCGACCCGTTGCGCGCAATGGTGGCGGTGAACGATTCTTCGCTGGTCGCCTGGCCCTGCTTGATCGCCACCGGAAATACCGCCGCCACCATGATGAACCCGATGCCCAGAATGACGACGGCGAACATGACTTCGGCAAATGAAAACCCGGCGTTGTGGGTTGCGTTGTGGGTTGCGTTGTGGGTTGTGCGTTGTGGGTTGCGGGTCGGGCAGACATGCCTATTTAGTGCGGCATCGCATGGAATGCGATGGCAGAAAAAAATGTCTGCCCCACCGGCAGACAGGAATGTCTGCCCCACCGCTTTTGCTGTACGGGCGCGGCGAATCGGAGACACAGACAGGAATGTCTGTGCCACCCGCTTCACATTTAGGAATTCGAAATTCATTATTGTCCTCTCACCAGCGTGCCGTTGTATCGGTTGATGAGCATGGGGGTGGCGTTTTCGTCGAGCCAGGCTTCTTCTTTGAACTCGCGCGAGCCGGCGGTGTACGCGCCGGCGACGGTGAGGTCGATCTGTGAATCAATCAGGTTGCGATCGCCGCTGCTGGCGAACTGATCGGTCAGCAGCAGAACAAGCCCGAGGGCGCTGCGGGCAGGCACGCCGGCGGGGCCGCTTCGCGGGACAAAATCGAGCCCCGGCGGCGTTGTTTCAACTCTGTCGGGATCATACGGTATTCCGTACATCGTCGCGCCGAGCCGCGTGATGCGATATGCCGGGACGTTAGGCGAAGGCGGTGGCGCTTCCCGCAGCGTTCGGAAACCATAGCTTTTAGAAATCAAGCGGCCGGAACCGTCGAAAAGGATCACCCCGCCGTAGGCAACCGCAAAGTCGGGCTTGATCAGAAATCCAGGGGCTCCCTCTCTGTAACACATCGCGCGGCGGTTGAAACCCAGATATCGATCACCGAGCTGCGCGGGTGTAGCGCCTTTGCTGCCGTCGCTGATCGTCTGAACGTCAATGCCTAATGGAAATAGCGACGGCTCGCTGTCGAGCAAATCAAGCCACACGTCGATGCCGCCGCGCGTGGCGTCGATGGGGCGGGCGTCGGTCGCCTGCACGAGGGCCATGGTTCGTCGTTCAGTGGCGGGGTCGATGTAGAAAAAGACCCCGGTCGGGCGCTGTGCGGCCAGCGCCTCGACGCGAGCCCGACCGAGGAATGACGAGACCACGTTGGTTGCGCCATCAATGCTGCGCGTGCCCGTGATAAAGTTAAACGCCGGCAGCGCCAAAGCCATGATCACCACAATCAACCCGATGACCACCAGAAGCTCGATGAGGGTGAATGCGGAGCGGTTAGTTGTTAGTTGCCGGTTGCCCGTGGGGGGTTGGCGGTTGTGGGTGGTGGGTTGTGCGTTACCGCTTGCGGATTGAATTGGGTCATCGCGCGCGGCATCGGAGACACAGACAGGAATGTCTGTGCCACTTTGGGTCGCTGGCAACGGGTAACTGGCAACTGGCAACTGCATCTCCATTAATCTTCAAAAGAGTAAACGTTGTCATCGCCGGTGGAAAAATCGCCGTCGGGCCCGGCGCTGGCGAAGAACGGGCGCGCGGTGCCGGGAGTGCGGTAGTCTGCAATGTCCGCTTCTTCAGATACGGCGGCGGTGCTATTGATGATGTGCAATTCCGTCGGCCCATGTTCATTGAATTTTATCCCGCGCAGCCCCGCCGCCGGGACGAAGATGATGGGGTTGTTCCACGCATCGACGAAAATCGCCGGGCGCAGTGCACCGGTGCGGTCGTTGGCATTGGTGGGGTTGGGCACGGTCGTCAATGACGTACCGAGGGGCCCGAGGCGGGCTTCGGGGATCGACTTGTCAGCCACCGGGTTGGTCATCAAGGCGCTGGAACTGGTTTTATCCACGGCGGCGCGGTTGACGGGCATGCCTACGAGAAGGCCCATGACCAGTTGCGTGTTGAGTACGCCTGCGGAGCGAGCGCGGTCGTCGATGCCGCCCTTAAATGAATCCTCGTCCACACGCCCGGGCGCGACCGCGGGCTTGGCGGCGGGTGCGGGAACCGTTGTGTTATCCGACGGGTCGCCGTCGCGCCAGATGTCAAACGGGCCATTGGTCGCCGCTTCGTGCATAATTCCCGGCGCCTGACCGTGATACATCTTCGCCGGTTGTTTCGTAAGTTTTGTCGCAGTCTCAAGTTCCGTCAGCATTGACGTCATCGACTGCATTCGGACGGCGGTTTCTTTTTTCTTCGCCCCGCTGATCACCCCGCTGACCGTAAACGCCACGATGCTGATGAGAATGACGAGGATCGCCATCGCCACCAGAATCTCTATCATCGTGAAACCACGAGAGTTACGCATGTTTGGTCGTCTTTCCATCGCCGGGGTATGGTACGCGATGTCCGGTTGGGGAGGTAGGTTGGGAGTGGTTTGTTGGGGGTTGGGGTCGGCGGTCTTTTCCACCAACGACCGACCTACAACCACCAACCGACAACCCACTGCCTACCTCCCCTCATAACTGTAAAGATTATCTTCCCGCGTAAGGTAATTCCCGTCCGGGCCGGCGCTGATGAAGAAGGGTTTGTTGTCGTCGGCCATGCCGATGGCGGGGTGCATGGCGGCCATGAAGACGATGGGGCTGCCCCAGGCGTCGCGCAGCGTCTGGTCGTCGTACATGCTCTGCGGCAGCTTGCCGAACAGTTCATCGACAAACCCCCCGCCTTTACGCAGGGCCAGGACGAAATCCTGATTGTTCTTCCGGGCGGCGCGCGAAAGCGTGGCGGCGTCGGGCACCGGCTCCATGCTGATCAACGGCGCGACGGCCGGCAGCGCGTTTTTGTGTTGCTGCTGATATCGCGCGACCGTGGCATCCAGCTCGTTGAGCAGGTCGCGCGTCACCCCGTCGGCGCTGCGCCGCCGAACCTCACGCGCCAGACTCACCGCCAACCCCATAAGAATGATAAGGGCGGCGACGGTGGTGAGCATTTCGACGAGCGTGAAGGCGCCGCGGTGTGAAGGGTTTGTGGCTCGGGGTTCAGGAAAGAGCTTGCCGAACACATCACATGCCCTACTCCGGACAAGCAAATTCTGGTGGGGCAGACATTCTTGTCTGTCACGGCATTCCATGCCGTTCTCAGGGCGGGATTGCATGGAATGCAATGGCAGACAAGAATGTCTGCCCCACCGGCAGGCAGGAATGTCCACAGGAATGGCTGCCCTGCCCGAGGCAGTAATGTCTGCCCCGCCGGCCGGTTTGGTTCGCTTCGCGGGCAACGGGCAACAGGCAACTCGCAACTCATGTGTCATCTGAAATTCGTCACGTCATCACACGCCTGCACCGCCCGCTGGTTGTTTTTCCATCCAGCGGCGTCGGCGGGGGTGAGGTTGAGAAGATTTTTTACACCGGGGACGGCGTCGACCTCCGGGCCGAAGACGCCATCTAAGCCAGCGGTCCAGAGCAGAAACGGCTGCGTGTCAGCGCCGGCGGCCTCTGTTTCCATTGCGCCGTCCTTGTCGAACGCGCCATTGACGCTGTAATCACCGAGCATGGCGCGCACGCGTTTAAGCCCTCGGTCTTCAGGTGTACTTTCCAGAACGGTGCCGACGTTCCGCATGAAAAAACGAATGTTCTGATTGGCATTGAAAAGTGCGGCATTGCTCAGCTCAGTTGCGAGAAGACCTCCAGACACGTAATTGGGCTTCTTCGAAATGTTGGGCTTGGCTGACGCAGCGGTGAAATAGAGGATCGGTGCGCCGTTGGCATCAACGAAGAAGCCGGCGTCCTTTTCGACCTTGAACTTCTCTGGTTGGACGTAAGGGCCGTAGATTCTTCCACCCGGACGATCGGGAATGCCGTAGCCCGGGTCCGACGGATCGCCCGCTTGATCGTCGATCACTTTTGGTCCGACGCGGATTCCGTTCTCGCCGTACTCGTAATCCGGCGGGACCAGTGATGCGTTGTACTTTCCATCGGCGCCGTCACGCGAATCGGCTCGCGCCCAGTCGCTGTCGATTGTCGGCGACACCGGCGGGGGCAGCGTTGAGTCGACCAGCGCGACATACATGAGCGCGCCCGGCGCGGCAGACTTAAAGAACTCGCCGCGCTTGAACGGTCCGGTCGTCTTGGGTTTGGGGCTTGGCCCGAGCAGCGCCTTACAAAGCACCGCCGCCCCGCTGTTTGGCGTGGTTACCAGCGGGTAGCTGCCGAAATCCTGTTTATACGCTTCCAACGCGGTGGCGATGGATTGCAAATCGGCCTTGGCTTTGGTGGTCGCCCCGGCTTTGCCCACGCGGTTGACCGAGACCAGAATAATCCCCGCCAGCACCGCAATGATTCCGATGACCACCAGCAGTTCGATGAGGGTGAATGCCCGTCTCCCCCTCCTGGTACGCCGGGAGGGGGTTGGGGGAAGGGCGCGGGCCGCGGGCCGCGGGGCGCTTAG
>CAZXLA010000217.1:0-5904 GCA_964641895.1 uncultured Tepidisphaeraceae bacterium | reverse complement strand
ATGATCACAACGAACCAGCCGTCGACGACCCACTCGGCAAATCGGTATACAACACCGTCCGCGGCTGGCCGTTGCTCAGGCTGTCGCCGGTGGTGTAGAAGAGTCGGCCGTTATTAATCCACGTCGCGCCGCCTTTGCGCTTTTCACTCAGCGGCGTGTGAACCGTCCATTTATCGGCGATCGGGTCGTACACGCGCACTTCGTTGGTCAGTTGCTGCGCGTCGATCTGCCCGGCGGTGATCCACAGTTTGCCCTGGTACTCATTCACCGCGCCTTCGAAATGGCTGCTGGCGGTCGGCATGCTGGCGCGTTGGCGCCACGTGTTGTTTCTTGGATTGTAGCTATACACCGCATCGTGCTGAATGTAGCTGACATTGTGCTCGCGCTCGCCGCCGATGGCGTAGATTTCGCCATTCAGCACCGCGTGGCCGAGGTGGTCGGATTGGTAAGGCATGTCGGCAATGCGCCGCCAATCCGGCCCGATCTCCTTGAAATCTATCTTCCAAGCCTTGCTCGAGCTGCTCACCCGGTTGTTCTCCGTGCCGCCGTAAAAATAGAGGGCGTTGTCATGAAACGCCAGCGCGCCGCCGAAGCGCACTTCCGGGAGGTTGATCCAGCGCGTCCATTTATCTTTCGCCGGATCGTACTTCCACGCTTCGTTGGTGCCGTCCCTGCTGAATAGCGCACCATACTGCCCGGCGACGGCGTAAATAAAGCGCCCGTCGGTGGCGAAACCGAAGTGCGTCTGCGCGCCCGGCAGCGATGCGCCACGCGTCCACTTGTTAGATTTGATATCGAGAATGTCCACCCGCCCGGTGACCGCGTGGTAACCGTTCGTATACCCGCCCATGATGTATAGCTTGTCGCCGAGACGCACCGAGCCGGCTTCCACTCGGCCAAGCGGAGTGGTTTGCGACGTCGATTTCTTCCAGTTCAGATCATTTTTCACCGGAAACTGCGTGGGCGCGTTGATGCCGGCGATGTGCACAAACCCGATGGCGTTGTTCTGGCCTTCGGCGTCGGCGCTGATCGTCAGCTTGCCGTCGTTCACCTGCGTGCGAATCACGCCTTCCACAAATCGCTGATCTTCCAGCGGCTTGGCATTGACGGCGAGGCGATCCTCCACATCCATCACATAACGACTGTTCTGCCAGTTTCTCGGATCGCCGCCGTAGATGTTGACCTGGTACCAGCCATTGGGAACCTTGATGCTCCACGTGCTGCCGCCGGGCATTTTGGCGATGGTGTCGTAGCGCTCGTCGAATGACAACGCCGAGTCGCGGTCGCGCATTTCAGCCGACAGATCGGAATTCCAGCCGTAGGTCAGGCCGTTGGCGCGAACGCCGTATTTCGCGCCGGTATCGGTCTTGTGCCCGCGGTATAACGGGTCGTCTGTGTTGGCCGGGCGAAAATCAATCTTCGCGCCGAACTTCGGCGCGGCCGACGTGGTGGCCAGCGGCGTTGACCCATTCAGCGCCATCGTCATCGACTCACCCTGCGCCTGTGCCGCGCATCCACAGCCCATGCACGAGCACGCGACGCCGTGCAGCGGAACTATCTGCACGTCGGCCGAGAGCAAATCTCGCTTCTCAAGATTCTCCATCGCCGTTGCGAAGGCCGACTGACTGTGCGATCGATCACGCGCAAACATTGCAGTATCTCCGATTCCGAAACGTGTTCGGAAAACGCTCGATCCTCCGTGATCATTGAAACGATAGTTCCCGCTGCCGAGCGAATGCCGAGTGAGCGGCGAGGATTGACTATTAAGGTATTACTTGACCAAGGCCTTTGCGACAGATTATCGGGCCACCCGCCCCGTGTCACGAAATTAACAGAACATTTATCCGACTAAGTCATTGAAGCGACGCTGTTTAGACCCATTCTTCCATTGAATTCGATCCGATAAATATTTCGCCGAACAACCGTGGCGGATGCACTAACGACGTTGGATTTGTCAGAGTGCGAACTGACGTCGTGCCGGCAACCCGCGCTGCGGAGGCCGCAACAGGTTGAACATTCCGCACCAAAAGCACCACATCTTGTTGATCCACCGGCGACGAAATAGCTTCGGCGCCCAGGATATAGGCGTTGGCTTCCACCACCCCGCTTGCGTTGCGATAGGGGTAAACGCGCATCTTCCGACCGGCGGCGATGCTGGTGTCCCATGTGTTGCGGCTGTCCTGGCTATAAGTGATCCGATTGTTCCGCTGCGGCCAGAGGGCATAGAAGCCGAACTGACCCGTGCCCGGATCAAACTGATTCCAGCCGGTGTAGCCGGGTTTAACCGTCTGATTCTGCCCGCGGTTGGCGGTGAACACCTGCGTGGTCGCGCCCGACGCCGTGTTGTAATAACCCACGCCCGTCACAAACGTGGTGAAATCTGGCGCGAACACCGCCAGTGGCTCGATCGTGACGTTGCCGGTTCCGGCCTTCACAAACGCCTGTGCGACGATCTCATCGCTGCTCGAAAGCGGCGGCAGGGGAATATCGGCTTCGGCTTTGTCGTCATCGCCCACATCAATGTTCAACCGATACGCGTCGAGAATGCGTTGGAACGACGGTTCGTTTTCGCCTTCGAGGCCCGGCGTGGCGATGCCGTTTAACGGAATGTCGACCGTCGTCAATCCGCCGCTGTCGTTGCTTGCGATGCGCAGGCTGGCCGTCTTCACGCCGTTGGTGGTGCCGCTGGGCGCGGTGAAGTTCACTCGGACGGTAATGTATTGCCCCGGCGCCAGATCAAACGGTCGATTAGGCGCTTCAACCAGCGTGTACATCGATGCGTTAGCGCCGACAAAGCTGATCTCGCCGACGGTCAAGCCGCGTTTGCCCTTATTGCGAATCGTCAGCGTCTGCGCCGACGACCCCGCGCCGCCGCGCACGTCGTTGAATACAAGCTGCTCTTTGTCGGTGCGCGCCCGCCGGCCGGAAATGAGTTTGCTCTGGTCGGGCTGCAGCAGCGTGATGCGCGACGCGCCGTACTCGGCCACATACAGATATCCGGTTTGCGGATGCTGGATGATGTCCAGCGGATCAACGAACTGCGTAAGCCCGGTGAAGCCGAATTCGCCTTTGGAAATATTTCCGTTGGCGTCGCGCGACAGAATGATGATGTTGTCGCCGGCGCTGTACTGCGCGACGAGCAGCGCGCCATTGAGCATTCCGCCGAAGACGCTGCCGGAAAATTCGAAAACGCCGTCGGGCGACACGTTGCGGCCAAAGTCATACGCCACCCCACGATAGTTGGCCGCGGGTTGCGTGCCGACGGGGTATTGCGTGATCTCCGCCGGGTCTTTGCCGCTGGTGGGGTTCCCTCCGTTGACGACGAATTCGCCGCGCGACGGGTTGGGGTGGCCGTAGTATCCGCCTTCGACGATCTGGAATAGCGGATCGTTCTGAGTGGGAATGTTAGTCAGCGCCGGCGCCCCGCCGCCCGCCGGCGAGTTGCCGCCTTTGGCGCTGCCGTTGGTGGGGGCGAAAAGCTTGCCGTCACGCGTCCAGACTAAGTCAAACGCGTTGCGCACGCCCGTTGCGTAAAGCCGAACCGGCGCGCCCTTCTTGCGTGGATTGTACGTTCCACCGGCGTCGGTCGTCCTCACGTTCAGCGGCGCGGTGATTGCGCCGGTGTTGATCTGCAGAATGGCGGCGCTGAGTAATGTTTCGGTGCGCAGGCCCCACTGGCTGTCGGGCGCGCCCTGCGCCGATTGGCTCCCGACCGCGACATACATGTAGCCGTCCGGCCCGAACACCGGCTGGTTCGTCAGGTGATCTTGCGCCGACCGCGGGAGGTTGAAAATCACCTCGTTGTAAATTTCCAGATTCCGGCCGGTGAGCTTGCTGATCTTCCCCGACCAGTTGTCGGCGCCTTCCAGCACGTTGATACCATGCGACACCCAGAGAACGGGTTTACTCGCGGTTGATTTCGGATCGAACACGATTCCCGTAATCAACCGTTCGCTGCCGCCGTTGCCGGTGCGAATGGTTTGAATTGTTTTGCTGCCCCCGAAGCTGCCGTCGGGGTTCAGATTAAACCGAATGATCTGCCCGGTGCGCGTGCCGGCGTAGAGTCGACCATCCGGCCCAATCACTAGGCTCGTCCACTGGTAGCCCTGCGATAGCGGCAGCGGAATTTTGTTGAATCGAATCGTCGGATCAACCGATGCCGCCGTCGCGCCTGTTGTAAAGGTGCTGCTGAACGGCGCGAACGATGCGCCGGCGGTGTCTTTCACTCCGCTGGTGACGCTGAAGCGATACCGGGTGTTTGTTTCAAGCGACGAGATCGGCGTGAGGATGATCGCATCCCCGCCGCCGGTGGTGTTGACGTTGGCGGGAATCACCCTGCCGTCGCTCACGCGCGTCAGGGTCACGTTGCCAGGCGCGCGAACCGTGGTGTCGCTCACGCCAGCGCCCACGTTCGGCAGGTTTACGTCGGCCTTGATCGCAACCACCGTGCTGATGCCGACCGTGCCGTCGCGGGGCACAAGCCCCGAGACGCTGGGCGTGCCCAGCGCCGCCAGTACGACAACCCCGCCGCCAGTTGTGCCGGAGGGGGTCGAAGCGCTGCCGGCCATCAGACGCCGGTCTTCAAGATGTTCAAATGTGTGCTGACTCATTTCACCTGACCGCCCACAACGCCGGCGGACGAAAACACAACAACACATCCCCTCGTGCGGTTAAACCTCAGGGGTGGTAGAAGCAGCGGGCCGGGAGAAGATAGCCGAAAGCCCGCCAGCCACCAACGGTTATTCGACTTACAGAACGTCGGTGGATGCAAGTTCATTTCAAACAAACGCATTAAGATCGAACAAACCCACCTTTTTGGTCGCACTAATCAATTATCGGACTATTTCAGTTCGTTAAGTTGGGAATTCTGCGGGTTTTAACCCAGCTCGTTTTTGGCGTGAATATGCGGTCGGTTGGCGGTATAATTGCTAAGCTGCGCCCACCGGATGTGCGCGGTTGCCCTGCCTTTGGAGGTTCGTTGAAGCGATTATTGTTTTTCTTAGCCGTCGGCGCAGGTTGCGCATTGCCTGCGTACGGCCAGATTCGGGTTGTCAACTACAACACCCTGGACGGCCCCACCCCCGGCGTACACGATAACTCTGCCAACATGCAGACGATTTTCTCCGCCATCGCGACCCAATCGGTGAACGGCGTCGCCAAGCGGCCCGACCTGCTGATCCTGCAAGAGCAAACCAACTCCTCCGCCGCCGCCATGGCGACGCTTTTGAATGCGCAATTTCCAGGCGCGGCCTATGTCGCCGTCACGCCATCCGGGCAGCCGGGTTCGACCGACCCAGTTTTCATTGATCGCCAGTCGTTCGTATACGACAGTTCGGTAATTCAGCTGATCGGCACAGCGGTTTCCGTGGCAACCGGCGGCGTGAGGCCGGTCATTCGCGGGCAGTTTCGACCCGTGGGTTACGCGTCTGCCGACGCAAATTTTTACGCCTACGGCGCGCACCTCAAGGCGGGCGCCACCACCGACGACAGGAACAACCGCGCCCTGCAGACCGCCGCCATGCGCGCCAACGTGAACGGCTTTGGCGCCGGCGCGCACGCACTGTTCGCCGGCGATTTCAATACGCAGAGCAACCAGGAACAAGCCTGGCTGAACATGGTCACCGGTGCCGGCGAAGGTTTGGCGGTTGATCCACTCAACCCAACCAATGCGTCTCAAACCTGGAACAACAACGCCACGTTCGCGCCGATTCACACCCAATCCACCCGCACCGGCTTCACCCCCGACAGCGACGGCGGCGCCACCGGCGGGATGGATGACCGCTTCGACGTGCAACTTTCAACCGAGGAATTTCACGACGGCGAGGGGCTTTCGTATATCGCCAACAGCACCCGCGCGTTCGGCAACGACGGCCAGCACTTCAACCTCTCGCTCAACGCCAACCC
>CAZXLA010000216.1:0-5980 GCA_964641895.1 uncultured Tepidisphaeraceae bacterium | reverse complement strand
GCCAGAAACGCATCGCCAATCGCGAACTAAACGACCAAACATCGCCGCGGCGATGGGCACGGCGAAACACAGCGCATCCACCGGTCGCGTGACGGCGGCGAAGCCCATCAGCATGCCGATTATCGCGGCGGTGGTGAGTGTGGGCGATCGTCGCCAGCGGAGCCAGACCGCCGTCATCGCCAACCCGCACAGCAGCAGGGGAATCTGCGCCATCACCATCAACGATTGCAGCCGAAAGATCGTCAGGCCGACGAGCAGCAGCGCCGCCGTCCAGCCTGCAGCGGGGCCGAAGAGTTGCCTTGCGATGTCGCGCATCAGCACGACGCACAATCCTGCCAACACCAACGGCATCATCCATGTCGGCAGTTTTACGACGATGCCGAGGGCATACACCATCGCCGCGCCGGGAAAATAAACCGACGCATAAACCGGCCGGGTGATTACCTGAAATGACTCGACAAAATCCGCCACCGCCGGACTGGCCGTCCAGAGCCGTCCGGCGGCGAGCATTCGCGCCTGCAGGATATAGCTGAATTCGTCGTGGTAGGAAGGCTTGAACGCGCGATCCTGCTGCACGCCGGTGAAGTAGAGGTATGCCGTCGCGATGAAGAACACCAGAAGCCCGAGGGCCAGGCCGACGCTTCTCCGGCGACCAAGCCGCTTCACCGACTGAAGTTCGAGCCGATCGACCGGCAGCGCGAGCAGAATCAATCCAATGGCGCCGGCGGCGACAAGCACCGCCTGCATCGGCCGGCGCAGCGGCAGTGCGCCGCCGCTCCATAGCATGAACAGTTGCAGGCCGACAACGAAAAGCAACACCACAAGCACGCGGTCGAACGCGCGGGTGGGCCGACGAGTGGGTATTGACGATTCCAAGCGGCGGCGAGTGTAACGAATCGGCAGGCGGCGCTACAGTTTCGCGGTCGATCGCCCGTACATCAGCGTAAGAATTTCCTCGCGACTCGATGGGTTCTCTTTGAAAATGCCCCGCAGCGCGCTGGTAACCATCACGCTGCCGGGCTTCCTGGCGCCGCGGATCGTCATGCAGGTGTGCGTCGCTTCGATGACGCACGCGGCGCCGATGGGGTTGAGTTCTTCGATCAACGCATCGGCAATCTGCGTGGTGAGCCGTTCCTGCACCTGTGGCCGGCGGGCGAAACCATCGACCAGTCGAGCTAGTTTGCTCAGTCCGACCACCTTGCCGTCGGGAAGATACGCCACGTGCGCGCGGCCGGTAAAGGGCAGCAAGTGATGTTCGCAAAGCGAATTGAATTCGATGTCGCGCAGCAGAACCACTTCGTCGTAGCGCTCATGAAATACCGTTCGCAGGTGCAGTTTCGGGTCTTCGCGCAAGCCGGCCATCAGTTCGCCATACGCGCGAGCCACGCGGTTGGGCGTTTTGAGCAGGCCTTCACGGTCGGGGTTTTCGCCGACGGCGATGAGAATCTCCCGCACGGCCCGCTCGATGCGCGGAATATCCACATTCGCCGGCGGAGTATCGTTGTCATCGTCGTGATCGTGAACCGTTCCGCCGCGAGCGCACATAAGAATTTGCCTTTCCTGACCAGCCACTCCCAACACAATTCAGAGCAGTTTGAGATTATAGGCCCGCATCGCCAAACCGCGCCGCAATCAACTCTATTTTTGCCCGCAGGTGCGACTGGCAGAATGCAAATTAGTTGCATATCATCTTGCGTATTATCCTTTCCAAGGAGTTTTGAGACCATGTTGATCAATCGTTCTACCCGCACATGCATCGCCATCTTGGCCGCTTTTGGTGTCGCCGAGAGTGCCTACGCCGGTGATAGCAAACCCGCCTGCTGCGCGCCGACTGAGGAAGTGAAACATGACGACGACCACAAACACGACGACCACGCCGGCCACGACCACGGCGGGGGGCTGTTTGATGTCGTGAAGAAGGCCGGCGACCTCAACACCTTCGCCGCAGCGCTTGGCCAGGCGGAACTTGAAGAAACGCTATCGCACGACCAGTGGACTCTCTTCGCTCCGACCGATGAAGCTTTCGCCAAACTGCCGCCCGAAACGCTCGATCTTCTGCTCAAGCCGGAAAACAAAAACAAGCTCAAGGCGGTTCTGCTGGCGCACGTAACTAAAGGCGCGGTGCCCGGCAACACCATCAAGGCCGATCCAACCAAAGTTAAGAGCGAAGCCGGCAGCGAGCTTACGATTGTTAGAGACGCAGCGGGCAACCTAACTGTGAACGGCACCAAAGTCGTCAAGGCCGATACGCCGGCCAGCAACGGCATCATTCACACGATTGACACGGTGATCATTCCCCCGGGCGTGATCGACTGACATCGCGCCGTTATTCCGCCTTTGGCGCCCACAGCGGTTCGAAGGCTGTCCGCCAGAATTCGGTGGCCTGTTGCTCGCGGATCAATCGCTCGTCCATCCCCTGCCCTGTCCAACTGGGCGCAGCGGCCAGCTTGAGCGATACGGCAAGCACCCGGTCGTCACGCAGCACGCGCAGGTGGATGGTTTCGCCGGGCGCGAAGTTCTTCCGTACGACCACCAGCGGGTTGTTCGACGTGAAGTCGATCTCGGGCATTTCCTCCACCGCCAGAATAATGTCGCCGTCTTCCAGCGACGCGTACGCGGGAAAGCCGATCAATCGGCTTTCGAAGATCAATCCCATGCGTTCGCCGACGGCGACCGGGCGATATTTGAAGAGGCCGAAGAATGATTCGCCGGGCGCGGTTTCGTATGGCTCGGTTGCCAGAAAGACGTGGCATACGATGTCGGTTAGCGCCTGTTTCTGCGCCGGCTGACGGGCCGCTCCGGCGGCGATCAGCGTTCTAATTGTCATCAGATCGGCTCGCGAGATATTCAGGAGGTTTACCCGCGCGGCGCGACGCGCATCGGCATTCTCGGCGGCGAGGTCGGTCAGCCAGGATTTGAGCGTGTCCGCCGGCTGACTGGTCGGCTTGGTTTTCGATTGATTACCCGGGGGGGAAGGCTCAAACGCGCCGCCGGGCGCTAGCAGGGTGATGATGAAGATCAACGGCCAGCCGAACATGGTGATCAACCCTCGGCCAATTCAACCAGCCGCGCTGATTCTTTAGCAAGCCACTTCACCTTGCGATTGACCATTTGCAAAAACGCCAGCCCTTCCATGCGGCCAAACGATCCCGTCGCCGCGATGGGAAACACCGCCTCGGCGATCAGCGCTTCGACCATCAGCCAGGGCACGGCGCGAAGTTCCGCCTGGCTCAGCAGCATCACTTCATCATAGCCGCGCAGGAACCGCTTGAAGCGAGATTCGTCCAGATATTCCGGCCAGCGGCTCACTTCTTCCTCGCCGCCGATGATGCTGAATTGCAGGCAGCCGTTGGCGATATCAATCACACGCTGCAACGCGCGGGCCGAATCGTAATCAATCACCGCCGCCACATGGCCTTCTCGAAACAGCATGTTGCCGGGGTGCCAGTCGGCATGCACGATCTGCCGCGGCCAGGTTTCAAGGCCCAGGCTTTCCACAACCTCGGCGCCGCGACGGTAATGATCCAGCAGCGACGCGAGCAAACCTTCCACGCCCGCGGTGCTCATCACCTGCGGCGGAACAATCTGCGGGATCGACCGCAAACCGCTTTCCACCGAAGGCGCGAGGTGATAGCTGCCGGTGGGCGGCTGCCACTCGGAGCGAAAATGCTCGAGCAGTTTGTGAAATAGCCCCAGCACCTTGCCCGATTCGTAGGTTGATTCGAGCGTCTGCGGATACGGCTGACCGGGGATGTATTCAAACAACTCATACACGCCGCCGCGCCACTGCAGCATGCTGTTGTTATCTCGCTTGGTGCCGATGAGGTGCGGCAGCGGGAACTGCTGACTGGCCAGATGCAGTTGAAGCGCATGACAGAACGCCACCTTGTAAGGATCATCGCGCCCGCGGGCACGGCGTTTGAGCAGGAATTTGCCGTTCTCGCTGACGACGAGCACCTTGGGCGCCTTGCGCGAGCCTTTAGGGAACTCGGTGATCGCTTCGATGATCCCGATCTCCCAATGCGACATGACCGCCGCCAGCTCTTCGGCCCCGTAGCGTTCGCGTCCGCCGGTTTGCTTGGATTGGTGTGTGCCCGACGAAGTGGCGATCGATTGCGAAGCTGGCGGGGTGGGTTGACTCAACCCGCTAGAAGTTACGGTGCAATGGCGCGGGGGTCAAAACAATTTCGCCCTTCTTACGTTCGATCCGGCCGTTCGCTTACGCTCACAACCGGCGTAAAGAGCTTTAGCGCGCCCGTCGCAATGCTTCACGCTACTGGCACGACCTGGGTGATCTCAGGAATTTTTTCTTTCAGATTGCGCTCGAGTCCATATTGCAGCGTCATCGTGCTGCTGGGGCACCCGTGGCAAGCGCCGTGGAAGCGGATGGAGACGACGCCGGATTGCACGTCGACCAGTTCGATATCCCCGCCGTCGGCCTGGACCGCCGGACGAACCAGGTCGATCACCTCCTGCACGCGCACTTTGATCGGCGCGGTGGTCATCTCAGGCGTGTTTTCGGCGGCTTTGGGCAAAGGCTGACTCCTCAATTCAGAACAAGCCCATTATAGCCCGCCAGCCAGTAACTACCAATGCGCCTCATCCCCCGCCGCGGAGAATGTGGAGTTTTCTATCGACGGTGAGGTAGGCGATTCCGCCTTCGACCGGTTGCCACTCCTCCGAAACAACCTGCCCGGGCGCGCCAAACAGGTGATCGAGCCGACCATTCTCGCGACCGGCCTCGTTGATCGATCGCCGGAACGCCACAATGCGCAACCCTTCGCCCGGCGCGTTGGTGTTGTTGCGCCGGCGGTTGGCCATGACGTTGGTGGGTTCTTCCAGCTTCAGCACGTGCGTAGTGGTGGCGATCACTTCGCGGCCGGCCCAGCGCGTGGTGGAATCAGGGTTGCGAACCTGCAGGGTGATCGATGAATCGGGTTTCTCCAGATCGTGCGAAAGGAGCGTGCCGGTGTTAACGCCCATCGCATACAACCGCGAGCCGCTGATGAAGAGCTTCACATTCCAATCGCTGCTGCCGGTGCGATAGCGGCGCTCGATGGTCATGTTGCCCTCGGTGGATTGATGGGTGACCGGCAACCCGTCATCGAGTGAGAAGGCGCGCACGAACTGGCCATTGTCGGAAAGCACCAGAATCCGATCATCCACCACCGCCATCTGATCGAGCAGGCGAGTTTCAATGCCGAACACCTGTCCGCCGTCGGGTGGGCGGATGGTGCGCGAGTAGGTGGGGCGGTCGGAGGGGTCGAACAAATCTTTGGCGAATAGCGCCTCGGGCAGAAGCCAGATGAGCTTGCCATCGGGCGCGAGGCAGAAATTCACCGGCCCAAGTTCTTTGGGAAACACTCTGCGGAGGACGAACTGGCCGGTCGAGGCGTCGATGGCCACGATCTGCGTTGAATTGTCGTCGAAAAACATTGTGGCGACGAAATCATCATTGGCCAAGAGGCGATCGATGCTCCGGTCGGACGGACGCACCTGCCAGAGGCAATTGCCATCGGCTAAGTCGATCGCAAGAGTGCGGCCTTGGTTCGTTGCGACGATCACGCGATCCGACAGCGCCCGGGCGTGAATGATCCGCTCATCGCCGCCTGGCTCTCGGCCCACCTCGATCACCTCATTGGCTCGCACTTGAATCCCCCGAACCCCGCGCAAGCCATTCCCATTGCGCATGATCACCCGCCCGCCCTGACGAATGACCATCCGCCCGCCGCCGTTGAGGATGACCTGCCGCTGACGCGGATTAAACGCGCCGGCCTGCTGGTTTTCGACCTGATCGGCGAGGTCCTGGTTCGATTCGGCCAATTCGTCGGCCCCGGCGGCGGTGACGTCGACCGGGGGCACTTGGATCAGCGAGGTCTCCCACATCGATTCGCCGCTGTCGTCGCCCTTCACAAACACCACCCGCGCCGGCGTCCAGTAGAGCAGGCTCTGCCCGACCCAGGTGCAGCCCACCGGCGGT
>CAZXLA010000215.1:0-5981 GCA_964641895.1 uncultured Tepidisphaeraceae bacterium | reverse complement strand
GGCCACCGACCCGTCTACCTGCGCCCCGGCGCGGCATGGCTGGACGCCGATGGCGCGATCACGCTGGCCGTGGCCGGCGGAGACGCGCCGCCGGCGACGGTTGATCGCACCATCGAGTATGTGGTTCAGAAAGCCGGCACGCTGGTCGATCACGCGATCGGTCGGGCGGCGGCGGCGCTGAGCGAGCATGTGCCGAACGCGGGCAAGATCGGCTTCGATGCGCTGGCCGCGGGCGGCGCTTGCGAGCACGTTAGTATTGTTCCGGCGTTGCTCAAACTGCGCCGCACGAAAGATGAATTGGAAGTGCGCCTACTGCGGCAGAGCATCGCCGGGGTCGAGGCGATCTACGCGCACATTCGCAAAGTGATCGCGCCGGGCATGACAGAAGTTGACGTGTGCGCCGAGTCCCACGCCGCGGCGGTGCGGGCATGCGGGTGTTCGATCGGATGGCTTGGAAATGATTTCCAATCCAACAGCGGCGGCGGCCCGCCACGCCATCGCAAGATCGAAGCCGGCGAATTGATGCCGCTGGATCTGGGCCTCGGTCCCAACGGATACATTGCCGACCTGTGCCGCACGTTCTGCATCGGCGGCGAACCGACGCCGCTGCAGCGCGGCGCACACCGGCGTATTCTCGACGTGTTTGATTTTATCGAACTGCAGCTTCGCCCCGGCGTTGCGTGCGCTGATTTGCATCAACAAGCGATCGATCACCTGCACGGCTTCGAAGGCCTTTCGTTCGACCATCACCTCGGTCACGGCATCGGCCTAAGTGCCCACGAGTCGCCGCGTCTGAACAAGAACTGGAATGACGTGCTTGCCGCCGGCGACGTGATCACGATCGAGCCGGGGCTTTACGGCACAGCATTGCGCAGCGGCATTCGGATTGAAAACGACTACCTCATTACAGAAGACGGCTTCGAACGGTTGTCGAATTGTTCATCCGATTTGTAACGTGGGGCACGTTGCGCGCAAAAACGTAAGCAATTATCGGACCGCTAACGAATTCTTCAATTGTCAGGAACGAAAGCCGCGGTATAGTTGATGATCCTGCGACGGTCGGAGCCGTACGCGGGGTTGTACCGGAGAAAATGCTCATGCCTTCCCGGCGTTTTGCAGTGTGCGGGCTTGCGTCCGCCGTTGCTATTTTTTTTGTGGCGTCGTCCATCGTGTTGATCGGTTCGCCGCTGCGCCCTGGGCTGGTTGCGGTCGCCGGGATGCCCGCCGCCGCCTTCACTCTGCCCGACGCCGACCTTCACATGCTTTCTTTGAATACGCTGCGCGGCAAAGTGGTTTTGCTGTGCATCGCCGACCCGCGTTATTGCGGCTCGGAACAGTATTCGCGCCTGGCGGCGCTGCAGCGCAGCTACCGGAGCGAACCGCGCGTGGCGCCGGTCACGGTCATCCGCACGGAGATTGAACCCGGAACCGTCCGCGCCCGCGAGTTATGCCAGAACCTCGCCACAGCCGGCATCGGCGGGGCGCGGGTGATTGATGTCCAGGCCGACGTTTGGCGCGATTATCGCGTCGATCAATCAGCAACGCTTTTCGTCATCGATGCCGAGGGCACGATCCGTCTGCGCACCAATTTTGCCGGCGATCGCACGGCGGAACTGGCGCGGGCCCGAACCGTCATCGACAATCTGCTGCCCGATTCCGTGGCGGTGGCGCGCGGTAGGTAGCGGTCTTCTTCCGCGGCAAACTGCGTTTGTTACAATTTAATTTGAACACGAAGAACCGAAGAACCGGAGAATGCTTGTTATAGATAGAATCACTTGAATTATTCAGTACAAGCCGGCCTTCTCTCATGAGAATCCTAATTTGCGTCAATCTGCGGCTAAACAATCTTGCCCTCAACGCACCGCGGGCGGCACACCGATTGAATCGTTGTCCCGCCCGCGGGCTCATAATCTAACCACTGCAATCAGCGATTGAGTTGGTTACCGCGAGTCGGCCGAACCGGCGTCACGGGGAACGTTGTAGATGGCGACGAGCACGCCGTGCGCCATTCCGCGATACGCCTCGTTCTTGTCCGCCGGCCATTCGGCCACGTTGTCGCCGCACTTGGTCAGACAGGCCTTAAGGTTATCGTAGACCTGCTGTCCGGTGATGTTGTCGGCGATGTCTATGCGCCAATCGTCCACCTGTTCATGCAGCATCGAAACGGCGATGCCGGGGTTGCCGTGGCCCTTCGGCACTACAACAACTGCCACGTTTCGCCCGTTCTCCAGATAGCTGGCGGTCTCGAAAGTGTTGGCGTTGGCCGGCTCACGCGGCGACATGCCCGTCACGCGGACGGGCCAGTTCTTTTGTGCCGTTGCGGCATCGGTGACCTCGCCTTCCTTGATCATCACGAAGCCTTCGAACAGCTTGGGGTTGTCGAGGTTCAGGCTTTCGCCGTACTTCGTCTGCCAGTTCTTGCGAATCTGTTCGATACGGCCGTCGAGTTCGGCGAACTGCTGCTCGCTGAAACTTCCGATGCGTTTTCGGTCGGCGCTGGTGAGCCGTTCCATCAGGTCATCAAATCCGCCTTTGACGAACGCGGCATTTGTCGCCGACGCGAGCACCGAGCGGATGTCTTCCTGATCGTTGAGTTCCTTCGCCGTCACGCCGGTGGGAAGGCCCATCAACTGCGTATCGCTCTTGGCATTGTCGTATTTCACGCCGTCGTTGTGCTTCATGCCGTCGTGCTTCAATGAGCCATCGGGATTCCTCGGGGCATCGGGTTTCATTGGATCGTTGGGTTTCATCGGGTCGTCGGCCCAGACCAATGTTGTGGTGGCCAGACATGCCGCCATGATAGAAGTTGCAAGTCGCATAAGTGTGTCCTCCGAAAATACGTGCCGATCGGCGGCACAAAGTTTCTATTTGCACCACCACTCGGCGATGCACAGGCGATACGGTATGGCCACCGGCGGTCGCGGGGCATCGGGTGGACGCTGAAGGCGTGGTGGGATGATTCCGGCGCAAGCGTAGGGGATTTTGCGGCGGGGCGCGGATAGGAGGCGTTGATTCGACGCAAACAGCGCCTGATCCGCACCGCGTGACCCGCGTGTTCGCCAAGGCTCACAGCGCGGCGTGGAGGGCTTGCCGATCAATCTTGAGATTAACTGTCCCCTTCCAATCTCGTGGGAAAATGATGTAAGCCTTGATTTGCGATATGATTATGGCGTTCATTCCAGCCCTTCGGGGCCAATAATAATGCTGCTTATTTGTAGCAATGCACCGATCGCCGGCACTCTGTTCTTGATGTAAAGTTCTATCCCGCGGAGGCTCGAGCAGGGAATTGATTATGCAACACCACACGACTCACAATCGCTGCTCGTTTGCCGGTCTCATGGAATCTTTGGAAATCCGCGCCTTGTTCTGCAGTGACCATTGGGGCGACCCTGATGCGATGCAGCGGCTCACGGTTAGTGAACTGGCCCCGACAGCGAGCAGCGCGGATCTGCCGGCGACTAGCGCGGCGTTTGTGCGTCGCATCAATTTTCAGCCCGACGGCGCCAACCCCGTGCCCGACTATTACCGCGTGGATACCGGCGCGCCTTACGGTCTGCGCAGCAACGGCCTGACCTACGGCTGGTCGGCCGACAACCGCGACGGGCGCGATCGCAACGTGCTGGCCGATCAGCGATACGACACGTTCCACCACCTGCAGAAAAACGGCGCGAGCTATTCCTGGGAAATCGCCGTGCCCAATGGCCCATACACGGTGCGCGTGGTGGCCGGCGATGCCAGTTTCTTCGATAGCGTTTTTAAGGTGAATGTTGAAGGCGTGCTCACCGTCAATGGCACGCCCAGCAGTAGCAATCGATTTGCCGAGGGAACGCAGACGGTGAACGTGACCGACGGCAAGCTGACGATCAGCAACGCTTCGGGGGCGGCGAATAACAAGATCGCGTTCGTGGAAATTACGGGCGGGGCAAATCGCCTGCCGGTGGTGAGCGCGGCGGCCAGCGATGCGTCGGCGGGCGAGTCGACCAATCCCGGCGCGTTCACGCTCACCCGAACCGGCTCGACCGCGGCGGGTCTTACTGTCAACTATGCCGTCAGCGGCGCCGCGGGGAACGGCAGCGACTACGACCTGCTCAGCGGCGTCGCGCTATTTGCCCCGGGCAGCGCCACGGCGGTGATTGCCGTTAACCCGATCGATGATTCGGCGATCGAAGGATCGGAGAACGTCTTAATCACTGTGACAACGGCGATGGAGTACAGCAACGCGTTCAACTCGTCGGCCACCATCAACATCAGCGACAACGACGGCAGCCAAAACCTCGGCACGCTTAAATGGACCATCAAAGCCGCCAACCCCACCCCTCGGGCCGAGGGATACGGGGCGGTCATTGGCGAGAAGTTTTACACCTTTGGCGGGTATCTCAACTCGCAGTACAAACCCAGCAAGATCGGCCACGTCTACGATCCATCGGCGAACAATTGGACCAAGCTCAACGACGCCCCGCTGGAACTCACGCACGCCGCCACGGCGAGCGACGCCCGCTACCTGTACATCGCCGGCGGATACCCTCCCGGCGCGCAAGGCCCCACCGGCCCGCAGGCGTTCGCCACCGACAAGGCGTTTCGCTACGACAGCACCAACGACACTTGGACCGCGCTTACCAACCTTCCGGCGGCACGCGGCAGCGGGCAGATGGTGCTGGTCGGCCGCACGCTCTACTTTGTCGGCGGTAGCGACGCTGCTCGAAAAGATAAAGCCGACCATTGGGCGCTCAACCTCGACAACACCGCTGCCGGCTGGGTAACCCGAGCATCAATGCCCGCGGCGCGGAACCACTTTGGGTCGGCGCTGGTGGATGGCAAAATCTACGCCGTCGGCGGGCAAACGGGCCAGGACGCGGCCAGCGTTTTCAAGGCCGACGTATTCCGATACGACCCGTCGAGCAACACCTGGAGCAGCGTCAAATCTCTCACCAGCGCGCGCAGCCACGCCAATGCCAGCACAATCAGCTACAAAGGTAGACTGATTACCATCGGCGGCGAAGCCGGGCCGAGTACGCAGTTGAGCAAAGTCGAAGCGTACAACCCTGCCACCAACACCTGGAGCACGCTCACCAACCTCCCGCGCAACGTGACGGCGGGCATCGCCGGCAGCTTCGGTGACCGAATCATCTTCAGCACCGGCGCCGGCGGGGGATTCCGCGCCGAGACGTGGGTGGGGGATTTCATCTGATTATCCGCGGTATGAGTGGCACAGACATTCTTGTCTGTGTCTTCGACTGTATCGGAAACACAGACAGGAATGTCTGTGCCACCCGATGAAAGTGTTCGACGTGTCGGGTAAACATACTCCGATGCCGCCATCCGCCTGGCTCGCCATCCTCGTCCCCGCGGCGTACATCGCGGGGTCGATTCCCTTCGGGCTGATCGTGGGGTTGAGCAAGGGCGTCGATCCGCGCCAAGCCGGCAGCGGGAACATCGGCGCCACCAACGTAGGGCGCCTGCTGGGCGCGAAATACTTTGCGATCGTCTTTCTGCTCGACATGCTCAAGGGCCTAGTTCCCACGTTTGTCGCGGGGTGGGTGCTAAGCCGGCAAGCGACCAATTCTCTGACATATTGGATGTGGCTGTCGGTCGCGTTCAGCGCGATCATCGGGCACATGTTCAGCATTTTCCTGGGCTTCAAAGGAGGCAAAGGCGTCGCGACGAGCCTGGGCGTGGTGCTGGGCGTCTGGCCGTTCTACACACTCGCCGGCGTGGTTGGCGGGCTAGCATGGGCGGTGCTGTTCTGGCGAACGCGCATCGTTAGCATCGCCAGCATCAGCGCCGCGCTGCTGTTCCCGATCGCGTATATCGTCATTGGTTTGATGGCGGGTTGGCCGATCTTCGGCGTGCAATGGCCGCTGCTGGTTTTCGCGTGTTTTGTGGCGGTGATGATCGTCTTCAAACACCGCGCCAACATCGCGCGGCTGCGGGCGGGGACGGAAAATCGTCTTGCGCGCGCGGAGCCAATGTCCAATGTCCAA
>CAZXLA010000214.1:1813-6152 GCA_964641895.1 uncultured Tepidisphaeraceae bacterium | reverse complement strand
CCCGCCCACAGCGCCGCCCCCGCCGCCGACAGCACGTAACCCAGCCACGGGTTTGCCGGGCTGACGAAGATCCACCCAAGTCCCACCGGCACGAGGCCCAGCCCGGCGATGGCCATCACCGGGCGTTTGCCCATTCGGTCGACCGCGTGACCCCAATGCCCCAGCACCAGAAACGTGGCAATCAGCGGCGCGATCAGAAGCATGATCTGAGTCGCCTTCGCCGTGATCTGAAGTTTTTCGATCATGTAAAGCGTGACAAACTGCCCCATGAAGCTGATGGCAAACGTCATCGTGCCCACGAAACCGGCGAAGATCAGAAACTGCTTATCGCGCAGCGGCGATGCGAAAATGTGGTGCAGCGGCGCCTTCTCCGCCGGCGCGCGGTGCGGCTCGTCGACGGGAATAAACAGCGCGATATCCACAATGCCAAACACCGCCGCAATGCAGAATATGATGCTGCAGACGACAAGCATCCCCACCCGATCAACCCCCGGGCCGTGCGCGAAAGCATCCAGCGCGTACCCCACCAGATAAGCCGCCGGAATCGCCGAGAGAATGCCCAACTGCCGCCGGCGCGAAAAATACCGCCCGCGGAGGCGCTCGGGGATGATGTCGGCCATCCAGCTCACCCACGCCGGCCCGCCGACGGCCTGGCCGGCGTGCATGAAAAACACCAGGACGAGAAAAATGATCGTCGTTGCCCCCACCCAACTCTCGCCGCCGGCTTTCACGATCCACACCGGCACCGTGGCAATCGCAAACCAGAGAAATCGCTGGATGAACAGCGAAATGAGAAAAATCAATTTCCGTTTGCCCGTGCGTTCGATCAACACGCTGGCCGGCATGCTGATCAGCGACGCGATAAACGGCATGGCGGTAAGCAGGCCGAACTGAAACTCGCTGGCGTTGAGCTGGCGCGCAAAAATGGCGATCGGCGCGCCCGATACCATCGTCACCCACACCGATCCGAACACCCAACTGAGCGTCACAAGTCGCATCGAGCGGCGCAGTTCACCGGGGCGGGGTTCTGCGGCAGGTGGATCACTCAATACAGGCGTCGATGACATGGTTAACGGCACATCCTTGCAACACTCAACCGGCGTGCGGCTGCGGCAGACTCTCGCGACACCCTACAGCCGCGCGGCGGCAACATAAAGTGAGGGGCGAGAATGACTGCCACATTATTCCAAGTGCCACGAGTACTGGTCAACGCGAACAAGACTTCCTACCCTTTATTTCTATGAGTGAACTGCATCTGCTCAGTCCAAAAGGTTTCCGCGCCGGCGGCGCGTATGCGGGAATTAAGACCCGCAAGGTTAACGACGTCGGCGTGCTCGCCTGTGATACCCTCGCCACCGCCGCAGCGGCATTTACCACCAACAAGGTTTTCGCCGCCCCCATCGCCGTCGGGCGTCAACACGCCGCCGACGGGAAGTTGCGCGGTTTGGTCATCAACTCCGGCAACGCCAACGCCTGCACCGGCAAGCGGGGTTTACAAGACGCCAACGAAATGTGCGCCCTCGCCGCCGCACAGTTGAAGTGCAAACCCGCCGACATCCTTCCCGGCAGCACGGGCATCATCGGCCATCATCTGCCGATGGCAAAAGTGCGCCGGGGAATCGTCGAAGCGTCGCAAAATCTCGGCAATTCATCGGAACACTCCATCGCTTTCAACGATGCGATCCTCACCACCGACACCCGCCGCAAATTCGCCGCGGCGCGATTGAAGCTTGGGAAGCAGACGATCACCCTCACCGGCATCTGCAAAGGCGCCGGCATGATCGGCCCGCGCCTCGCGCTGGCACAAGCGCGCCGCTCTGGTGGGGTAAAGCCCCAAGGCCGGCACGCCACGATGCTCGCCTACATTCTCACCGACGCTCAAGTGAGCGCGCCGGCGTTGCGGAAGCTGCTCCAGCCTGCGGTTAACAAAAGCTTTAATTCTGTGACGATCGACGATCACACCAGCACCAACGACACCGCCGTGCTGCTGGCGTCGGGCGCATCGAGCGGAAAGATCAACACGATCGCTGCAGCGAAAGCCTTTCTCGAAGCACTGACCGAACTCTGCCAAAGCCTGGCCCAGCAGATTGCCGCCGACGGCGAAGGGGCGACGAAGGTCGTTCGCATCGACGTCACGCGCGCCAAAACCGATCGCGACGCCGACTTGATTTCCCGCTCCATCGCCAACAGCCCGCTGGTGAAGTGCGCCATGCACGGGAATGATCCCAACTGGGGCCGGATCGTCAGCGCCGCCGGCATGTGCGGCGCCAGTTTCGACCCGGACCGCGCCACGCTGACGCTTCAAGGCGTAGAAGTCTTCCGCCGCGGCCAGCCTGTGCCGTTCGACCCGGCCACCGTCAGCGAGTTGCTGGCCGCGAAGGAAGTCGTTGTGAAACTCGACTGCGGCCACGGAAAGTCCAGCCACACGCTGTGGACGTGCGACTTGAGCAAGGAATACGTCACCATCAACGCCGATTATCACACATGATTGGCGGCCGTCGCCGTTGGCTTCATTTCTCCCACGACTCACTTGCCCGTATGATCCCTCGCCATGCCGGTGGGAATGGTCGAACAGGTCGGGAGAAACACCAACAACGCGCTGGCGGCGCTGGGCGATTTCGCGTTGTTTGTGGCTCGAGCAATACGATTCGTGTTCAGCGACGGTTGGCGATGGAAGACCTTCCGCCTCTGGCTGCCGCAAGCCTATGAAGTGGGGACGCGCAGCGTGCCGGTGGTGAGCATCACCGGCGCGTTCATCGGCATGGTGCTCAGCATCGAATCGATCACGCAGCTCAAGACCGTGGAACAGGAGAACCGCATCGGCAGCATCATCAATGTGAGCGTGGTGAAGCAGATCGGCCCAGTGCTGGCCGCGGTGATGCTCGCCGGCCGAATCGGCGGCGCGCTGACGGCCGAACTCGGAACCATGAACGTGACCGAGCAGCTTGATGCGCTGCGCGTGATGGGCACCGATCCGATCCGCTACCTGGTCGTCCCACGATTTCTGGCGTGCGTGCTTCTCACGCCGATTCTCACTATTTACAGCGACCTTTGCGGCGTCGTCGGCGCCTGGCTGGTCAGCACCAAATTTCTCGGCGTGCCGTCGGGCCCCTACTGGCAGTATTCCGCGCAAGGCGTAGACACCTGGCAGATTATGGAAGGCCTCGTCAAAAGCCTCTTCTTCGGTGCGGCGATCGGGTTGATCAGTTGTTATAAAGGCTTCACCTGCGGCGCGGGCGCCAGCGGCGTGGGACGGGCCTGCACGGATAGCTTTGTGACGTCGTTCATCGCCATCATCATCCTCAACTTTCTCGCCGCTAAACTGGCGAAAGACTGGTACTTGCTGCTCTTCGGATCGAGAAGTTTGTTTGGGTAGGAAGTTGTTGGTTGCAGGTTGCAGGTTGTTGGTTGGCAGAAGTCGCCACCCACGACCCACAACCAACAACCCACGACCCACAACCAACAATCCACCATGGCCCTCATCGAACTCCGCAACATCCACAAGCGGTTCGGACGACTCGTCGTGCTTAACGGCATCACGCTTAACGTCGAGTCGGGGCAGGCGCTGGTGATCATCGGCGCATCGGGCACCGGCAAAAGCGTGCTGTTGAAACATATCGTTGGCCTCCTTAAACCCGATCGTGGCGAGGTCTGGTTTGACGGGCAGCGGATCGATAAGCTGCCCGAGCGCGATCTTCAGGCCGTTCGGCAAAACTTCGGATTCCTTTTCCAGATGGGCGCACTTTTCGACTCGGTCAGCGTGATCGACAACGTGTCGTTCCCGCTGGTTGAGCACACCCGCAAGCCGAAAGAGGACATTCAGGCCATCGCACAGGACAAGCTGGCGATGGTCGGACTGCCCGAGGTCGGCAACAAAATGCCCGCCGAACTCTCCGGCGGACAGCGCAAACGGGTGGGGCTGGCGCGCGCCATCGCATTGTCGCCCCGAGTCATTCTCTACGACGAACCCACGACCGGCCTCGACCCGATTCGCTCCGACGTCATCAACGAACTGATCCTCAAACTTCAGCGTGAGTTGAAGGTCACCAGCATCATCGTCACGCACGACATGAACTCGGCGTTCAAAGTCGCCAATCGCATCGTCATGCTGCACGAAGGCAAGATCGTCTTCGACGGCACCGTCGAGCAGATGAAGGCCAGCGAAGACGAGATCGTAAGGCGATTCGTCATCGGGGAAGCCGGCGAGGCGGAGCTGGCGTCGCTGCGCCTGGATCAACCGCCACAGTTTCGTTTGGCTAACCAGTAGCGTCGAAACGCGCTCTCCTCAATCGTTAATCGTCAATCGTTACGGCGTGGTGACGATTGACGATTGACGATT
>CAZXLA010000214.1:0-1713 GCA_964641895.1 uncultured Tepidisphaeraceae bacterium | reverse complement strand
TTGACGATTGATCATTGACCAATGACACTCTTACCCAATGCCCTCCCGATTCATCTATCTCGACTACAACGCCACCACGCCGATGGATATTCGCGTTTTGCAGGTGATGAATCCGTTTTTCACCCAGCAGTTCGGCAACGCCGCCAGCAATCACGCCGCGGGGATTACCGCGAAGATGGCGGTGGAGCGGGCGCGCACGCAGGTGGCGTCGATCCTTCGGGCACGGGCGGAGGAAATTGTCTTCACCAGCGGCGCGACGGAATCCAACAATCTCGCCATCAAAGGGATCGCCCAAGCCCATCCCGATCGTAAGCACATCATCACGCAGCAGACCGAGCACAAGGCTGTGCTTGATACGTGCACGACGCTTGAAGATCGTGGGTGGGAAATCACGTGGCTCAAGCCAGACAAAACAGGGCGCGTTGCCGCAGCACAGGTCGCTGAATCGATCCGGCCCAATACGTCGCTCGTCACCATCATGTGGGCGAACAACGAAATCGGCACGATTCAACCCGTGCGCGAAATCGGCATACTCTGCCGCGCGCGCCACGTGGCGTTTCATACCGATGCCACGCAGGCGGTGGGCAAAGTTCCGATTGATGTCGGCATCGATCACATTGACCTCCTGAGCCTCTCGGCCCACAAGCTCTACGGCCCCAAGGGTGCCGGCGCGCTATACGTGCGGGCCGGAACCAAAATCGAAATCCAAATGGACGGCGGCGGGCACGAGCGCGGGATGCGGTCGGGCACACTCAACGTTCCGGGCATCGTCGGCCTCGGTGCCGCTTGCGGCGTCGCGGCACAAGAAATCTCCAACGAAGCCCCGCGCCTGGCGAATCTTAGAGACCGTCTGGAGCACGGCATCCAGGATCAGCTCGACGCCGTCACCATCAACGGCTCGATCGACCACCGCCTGCCCCAATGCACCAACCTCAGCTTCGCCAACGTGGACGGCGAACCGCTGCTCGCCGGGTTTGATGATATCTGCGTCAGCTCCGGCTCGGCCTGCACCAGCGCCATCAAAGCCCCGAGTTTCGTCCTCAAGGCGATCGATGTTCCCGACGACTTGGCGCTCGCCAGCGTCCGCTACTCGCTGGGCCGAATGACCACCGAGGCGGACATCGATGCCGCCATCGCCAAGACGGTGTCGATCGTCCGATCGCTGCGTGGCTGACTTGGTGGCACAGACATTCCTGTCTGTGTCTCCTGCTCATTTCAACTTTTTGTAGCGGCGGCCCGTCCCGGCCGCTTCGACTCACAAAGAACGCCCGAGATGAGCGTCGCTACAGGTGCATGACCCACCCCACCGCGAGTCCGAATCGGAAAAACAGACAGGAATGTCTGTGCCACCGGACCCAAGTGGCGCTGAAAAAAAAGATGTTAAGACTCCGCCGCCGATCCGCGCAGAAGTTCGTAACCGGCTTATCGAGCGACGGTTGCGATCCGAAACGCGCGTCAATTCGGCCCGCAAAACCCCGTCCCAACCCCGTCCCACTGGGGTCCAAAAAGATCCTTTTCGGGTCCTTTTCGTGCCCAAAGGGTGCCTCAATCGGTCCTTTTCGAAGGAGTTAAATACCTTTTGTAACTCGTCAGTTCCTGCTCGGCCAACACGACATTTTCCCGCCCGGGCTGGGGTTGGGGTTGGGGTGACGAGGGTTCGGCTCTTCAGTCCCATGTCTTTCCTCCAAAACTAAGCCAGACCGCGCAGAATCC
>CAZXLA010000213.1:2415-6190 GCA_964641895.1 uncultured Tepidisphaeraceae bacterium | reverse complement strand
CCGGCGAGCCGTCGCGCGATGGATGTCCCCCACCCGACGGCTCGGCGGGAGCCTCGCCCTCAACGACGGCGGCCGAGTTTGCCGCGGCGAGCGTGAATTTGCTGGTTGGCATTCTCATCGGTCTCACCCTCATCGGCGAAGGGGTGTTGCTGGCGTTGGCGGTGTTCGCGCCGCTTCGGCCCGATCATCTACTGACCGTCCATCTCTCCATGATCATGCTGCCCTATGTGCTGCTGGTGTGCGGGACTGCGTTTCTCAGCGCCATCCTGCAAGTCCACGGGCGTTTCGCCGCGCCGGCAGCCACAAGCATTGTGCTCAACGTGTGCTTGATTACCGCCATCGTCATCTCCGCGCAACTCTTCAATCTCACGACCGACGCCGGCCAGCAGGCGGCGGTGCGGTGGCTGAGCTGGGGCGTGCTCATCAGCGGCGTGGTGCAGGTGGCCATGCTCCTGCCGAGCCTGCACGCGGCGGGGTTTAAGTTTCGGATCGCAGTAAATATATGGACTCCCGCGGTGCGGCGTATGCTCGCGCTCACCGGCCCGGTGGCGCTGGGCGCGAGCGTGCTGCAGATCGGCGTGCTGATGGATAAGGGGCTGGCGATCGCGCTGGCCGAAGCGCCGGGCCAGACCATGATTCATCCGTTTGATCAGGCGATCCGCCTGCCCATGGCCGAAGGCGCCGCAGCGCGGCTCGATCTGGCGCAATTTATGTATCAGTTTCCGCTGGGCGTATTCGCCATCGCGCTGGCGACGGCGATCTTCCCAAAACTCGCCGCCGAAGCGACGGGCGATCTCAACAAAGTGGCCGCGAGCGAAGCGTTTCGCAGCGTCCTTCGCCGCGGGATCGAAGCCTCATTGTTCATCGGCCTTCCCGCCAGCGCGGGCATGATGCTCGTCGCGCTGCCGGCGGCGCGCCTGCTTTTCCAACACGGCAAGTTCACCGCGACGGATGCCGAATGGGTCGCGCTATCCACCGCGCTTTACGCATTGGCCATATGGGCATTCAGCCTGCTCCAGATCATCAACCGGGCCTACTACGCGCTGCACGATGCCGCCACGCCGCTGAAGTGGGTTGCCGTCAATCTGCTGCTCAACGTCATCATCGAAATTCCGCTGATCTTCACGCCGCTGCGTGAAAGCGGCATGGCCGTCGGCACGCTGGTGAGTTTTTCGATTCAATCGATCGCGATGTTATGGATCCTCAACCGGCGCGCCGGGGGAATCGGCCTGCGGTTGATCGCGGGCAACGTGCTGAAGATGATCTTCGCCACACTGCTGATGTCCGGTGCCTGCGCCGCAGTGATTTACTCGCCGATTTATCCCGCATCGGCCGGCAAATTATCGTGGGCTTTGCAAGTGACAATCATCATGACGGTGGGCGGAGGCGTTTACTTCGGGGCCTGCTTTGGAATGGGAATCGACGTGCTGAAAAACTTTCGCAAACGCGTTATACGATCGCAGCCAACCGAGACGTAGGGTGCCACGACCTTGGCTCTGCGGCCAAGTCGTGCGGAGTCGGAGTGCTGCAATTGCCAAACACGTCGCTGGCACCCATCGGCGCGTTAGTTAAACGCCAAGTTCCATCACGCGCACAATCCCCCACAGCGCCGCGGCGGCGCCGGCCATGCCCAGCAGGCAGAGGACGAAAATGTGCAACGATTCGCGCGGCACCTCGGCCATTGTGCGGCACTTGATGCTTTTGTAGGCAATTGAGAACAGCCCCACCAGCGGCAGCAGCAGCGCCATCCAGTAATCCCACACCGGCAGCGGGTGGATGAACGGCGTGTAGGCGAGAATGTGCATGACGGCGCTCATACCGCGGGCTCTTTCGTTGCCGGCTCGCCATGTCGGCCGGCGCGGCTGGCGGAATCGATGATGGCCAACAGGTTGATCATGCCCGCGATGGCGGTGTAGAGCGAACCGATCTCGGCAATCCGCGCGTGCGATGCCGCCACGCCGGGCTTCCGGGCGTCGCGGTTGGTGATGGCCGCCTTCAGATCCTGCGGCTTTGCGGCAGCGAGCGACAGTTTCGACGCGATCAGGCAGATCGGCCCGGTCAGCACCTGGCCGACGTACCACGGTTTGTTGACGATCTCACCCAGCGGACGCGTGGTGAGGGCGCGATCGCCGGCGTAAAAATTCGGGTCGTACCATTCCATTTTCTGGCCCACGTCGCGCCGCTGCGTGTCGCGCGAGAGTGCCGCCGAGCGCAGGCGCACTTCGAAGCCCAGGCTGTCATAACCCGGCACATCAATCACGCGAATGCCGGCGATGAGAATGCCCGAAAGAAACATGACGATCACCGTCACCCCAACGACGACGGCTCGGGCGCGCTGGCCGATAAGCGCGTAGCCCGCCCCGGGCAAGATCCATGCGGCGACGGCAACAATCGGGGGCGCTGAGAAAATCGATCGGTCGGCCATGTGAGGGGGTGGAGTGTATCCGGCGGACGTTGGGAGGCAAATCAATGCGCTACGTGGCGAGGCGCTGGAGCGCGAATTCGGATTAACGATTAACGATTGACGATTGATGATCTGCTCTATTTACAAACGGTCGCGCTGCTCGAATGCGCGTTCGACTCCGGCAACCCAGACCTGGTCGATCGGTGCGTTGCCGCAGCCGAAGATGAAGCTGTCGGCGGTCGCTTCGTCGCCGGCGCCCAACATCAGCGGGTGATCGAGATTGATCGTTAACAAGTCGGCATGTTTTCCCACTTCAATCGCGCCCGCGGGCACGTCGAGCGCGTGCGCGCCGTTGATCGTTCCAATTTCCATAAGCGCCGCAGCGCAGCTGCCGTCGGTGTCGACGATAATACCGCGCTGCTCGCGCCGCAGGCGCTGCGAAAACTCGAGCATGCGCAACTCCTCCGTGACACAAATGCGAATGTTGCAATCGCTTCCAAAGCACACCCGCCCGCCGCGGGCGCGGATGTGCGGCACATCGGCAAATCCGTCCGAGAGGTTGCCCTCGGTGATCGGGCAAACGCAAATCGACGCCCCGCGGGCGATCCATTCGTCCAAATCTTCCGTGGTCGAATGCGTGCAATGGATCGCCGTCACGCGCTCGTCGATGCGCAGGTTATCCAGCAGCAAGCGCATCGGCGTTTGGCCGGATGCGGCGCGGCAGTCGTCGATCTCCTTGCGAACTTCCTCGACGTGAATATGGAACGGCCAACCGTTGGCGTGAGCCATGTCGCGGAAGTAGCGCAGATCATCCAGCGCCACCGCGCGCACGCTGTGACACGCCACCGATAGGGATTGCCGCGATGAGTCGAGTTGATTGGCGAGCCGCCGGAGTTGGTTGGCGAACGCGTCGCGACTGATTGGCCCGAACCGTTCCTGCGCGCCCGACAACGGCGTGGTGAAGTTGCCCGTCGCGTAAAACGCCTGCATCAGCACGAGACGAATCCCCGCATCGCCGGCGGCGCGGGCCACTGCGGCGTCGAACGCCCACTGTTGCTCAATCGGAATCGACGTATGCGCGCCGGGATGATGCAGGTAGTGGAACTCGCCGACGGTCGTCATGCCCGCAGCGAGCATCTCTTCAAAAGCGCGGCGCGAGTGCGTGTAAAACGCGTCAACATCGAGCGACTCGGCGAGCCGATACATCGTCTCACGCCAGCTCCAGAAATTCCCGCGACCTGTTTCAAACCGCTGCGGCGTGCCGCGCAACCCACGTTGAAACGCATGGCTGTGCGCATTGACAAACCCAGGCAACAGCGCACGTCGAGGAAGCTGAACGGCGTTTGACGGCGCTTGCGGTTTCGCGGAAAA
>CAZXLA010000213.1:0-2315 GCA_964641895.1 uncultured Tepidisphaeraceae bacterium | reverse complement strand
GCATCATTCAAAACTACAGTGCATCGTTCAAAAATCTCGACGACAAAAGATAAATGCCGCGACACACAGCACGACCAATTCAAACGCCAGCGACGACCCGATGAGCTTCACCGCGGTGCGGGCTTCGGATTCGTTCTGTATGCGCTGCATCACCTCGGGGTCTTCCGGGTCGAGCCGTTCGCCCCGATCGCGCGGCGGCGGAGGAGGGCCGTCGCCGCTGCGTTGCCGGCGGGCTTCGCGACGTTCCTCCTGCGCTCTATGCGATTCTGCCTGCACGCGCATCAGCGGTTCAGGCTCCACCAGCCATCGAGTCATCAAATCGACTGTCTCTCCCGTCTTGGGCAGCGGCGCTTTGATCATGCGGAACAAGTCATACCACCACTGAAGCTTGCCGGCGGTCGCTTCGTGTTCGGGCAGCTTTTCCTGCGCGCCTTTAAGCTGCAGTTCCCAGGCGCTGTTGCCGCTCGACGGTTGCGTGCTCGCTTTGTTGTTGGCATCAATGATCTGCTGGTTGCGTTCGATCAACCGGTTCTGGTCGTCCACCCGCTGATCGGCCGCCGACTTGAACACCATCAGCGCCGCGTCGGTGGTGTTGAGGGAAAACAGCAGCAACCAGAACAACATCGTCACCAGCAGGCTCGCCAGTGCGCTGCGCGTGACGATCCCCAGCAACACGCACACGCAGTAGAGGTAGCTGAAGAACAGCGTCACCAGCGGTATCGCGAGAAAGATGCCGAATTCCCAAGCGCCGCTCTTGAGGCCGATCAGCAGAAAGCACGCCGCCGAGAACACCGCCACCTGCAGGGCCACAAACATCAGGCTGACGAGATACTTGGTAATGAAAAGCCGCAGCCGGCCCATGGGCTTGGACAGATAAAGATCGATCGACCCGCCGCCGAGAAAGTCCGGGAACACGCCACACACGCTGATGAGCGCGAGCACGGTGGCGATCACGCCGAGCCACCACGGAATGGCGATGGTTGTGAAGATGACTTTATAGAATGTGGCGGCGGGGATGAAGTTGGTGCTCCAGGCGCGGTTTTCGAAACTGGCGCCGAAGACCTTGATCCCCTTTTCGTTGATGCTCACGAACGCGAACGCAATTACGACCAGCAGTGACAGAATCAGCGTGATCCAAAACAGTTTCTTGGCGTTCAACTCGCGATAGGAATCGACCACCAGCGCCCAGGTTTGCGTGAGCCAGGTGCCGGTGGTGACGGGGGTTTGATACGGGATTGATGGTGTGGTCATGGTCGACAAATCTTCAGCCGCGAAGCGGCGACAGAGAGTAGCCCGGGGCGTAAGCCCCGGGGTTGTTGGCCGAAAGTGCAGCAAGCCCCAGCGGGGCGACAGATCAGATCACCTTGAATGCTGAAGCTCCATCGTTCGACATCGAATTGGCGCGTTTCATCCCGTCGTTCTTTCGCCACTTCGGGGCTTTGCAGCGCCTGCTTCAATCACCCGGGGTTTGCGCACCCGGGCTACTGTCTGTCGCCGCTTCGCGGCTAATTCGTTGGTTGCGCCTGCACGGCTTCCATAAACAGTTCTTCCAGGGTCGGCTTGATCAACTGCATGCGTTTCACCGCGATGCCGGCGGCGCGGAGTTGGTCGATCACCGGCTGCACCGCCCACGCGTCGGTCGTGCCGATGCGGATTGTTTCGCCGCCGACGGTGGCCTGGGGGAACATGGCCTTTAGTTTTGCTTCGAACGCGACCGATGCGCCCGACGATGTGCCCCCTCCCCAGCCCTCCCCCGGCGTACCTGGAGAGGGGGTTCCATTGGTCGACGCAACCTGCAGTTCATAAAATCCGCGGCCCAGCGCCAAGTCGTTGATCGTGCCCTGCTTGGCGACCGCGCCGTTTACTAAGATGGCGACCCGATCGCAGATCATTTCAAGTTCGCTGAGCAGGTGGCTGTTGATGAAGACGGTTTTGCCCTGCTCTTTGAGCTTGAGCAGCACGTCGCGGATATCGCGCCGGCCGACGGGGTCTACGCCATCCGTTGGTTCGTCCAGCAGAATCAGATCGGGGTCGTTGATCATCGCCGCCGCCATGCCGATGCGCTGCATCATGCCTTTGCTGTACGTGCCCACCTTGCGATGGGCGGCGTCTTTCATGCCCACCGTTTCGATCAGCATCTCGGCGCGCCGGCGGCGCTCGATACGCGGCACTTTTGAAAGCGCGCCGAAGAAATCCAATGCCTGCCGCCCGGAGAGATATCGCGGGAAACGGTGATGCTCGGGAAGATAACCCACGCGCGCCAATGTGGGCTTGTGCCCGACTGCATTCCCCAGCACCGTGCCGACGGCGTGCGT
>CAZXLA010000212.1:0-6197 GCA_964641895.1 uncultured Tepidisphaeraceae bacterium | reverse complement strand
CGCTCATAATCGAACGGATTGATCCGCCTCCGTTCCTCCTCGGTCATCGCGTTCCACGCTTCGGTGCCGATGATGTCGGTGCCGATCAGGCTGTTCCCGCAAAGGATGTTCTTCCCCAAATCCGGCAGCGCCCGTTCTCTAAACAGGCGTTGTTCGAAGCCCAGCGACTGGCTGGTCTCGCCTTCGAGGCATTTGAGCAGGAGATTGAGCTTGGTGACTTCGACGGCCTCGCCGTCGAGGTCCACGCCGTGGATGTGGTCGAGCAGGATGCGTTTGCGTTCGGCGATGGTGAGCTTCCATCCGCCTATAGCGGCAGCCGTCCCGGCGGCATTCGGAGATACGGCCGGGACGGCCGTCGCTACAAGGTTTGTCATAGCCGGGCGGAGTACGGGATGCTTGCCGGTGGCGAGCTGCGCGGGGTTGGCGGCGATGTATTGCTGCAGATACCAGTCGAGGAGGAACTGATATGCCCCGATCAGGAATGACCCGGAGCCGCAGGCGGGGTCGAGGAATTTGAGCTTGCTCGCGTCCTTGGGGCTCAAGGAGGGGTTAACCGCAGATAGCGCAGATACCGCAGATAAACCGTTGCTTTTGCTATCTGCGGCATCTGCGTTATCTGCGGTTCCAAGCAGTTTTCCTACTGTGTTCTTGACGATGTAATCGACGATGTAGGTGGGGGTGTAATACACCCCGCCGGCTTTGCGGACTTCGGGCTTTTCTTCGATCTTGGCGCGGTGGCCGTCGGTGAGGGTGATGACTTTGCCCAGAAACCGCTCGTACACGCTGCCGAGGATGTCGGCGGTGACGACCGTGAATTCGTACGGGCTTTCGGGGTAATAGAGCCGCTTGAAGATGTTCTTCAGAGGCTTGTCGTCAATCTCAAGGCGCGGGGTGAGTGTGTCGGGGGCTTCGTCGCGCCCTTTTTCGGTGGCGAAATGGAACAGGCCGGAGTTGTAGCGGGCATCCGCGTCGCGAAAGAGCTTGCAGAGCCGATCGTAAATTTTTTCGCCGTTGAGCAAAGCCTGGAGTTGGCCGGTGGTTTCGGTGCCGCGATCTTCGGCCATGCGCAGGAAGATGATGCGGTCAATGATGCGCTGGACGGCAAAGTTCAGTTCTGACTCGGTGAGCGATTCATTGCGCAGGGCGAGATTGGAGGCCAGCGCCTTGCGCCACTCCTCGATTTCTTCAAGGAACGCTTCATCAAACTCCTGCGCCCCGCGGCCTTTTTTGGTAGCGCAGTAGCGATCGAACTCGCCACGAAGCACGGCGTCTTTGGAGAACGTGCCGACGATGAAACCCCAGCGGTCGGGATAATCTCGATAGGCGATGAAGTCGCGCCGGGCGACCGACGCTTTCTCCATCAATTTGGGCTGGACGCGGCAATCATAGATGGCGAGTTCTTCGAAGTCGGTCAGCAGCGAGACGGCCAGCTTGGCGCTCCAGCCGTAGCGGCGGAGTTGGTACGCCGGCTCCCAATTCTGCTTGATGTTGACGGCGGGTTTCTTCGCTTCGAGAAAATACTTGCGCTGCCCGCCGACGCGGAAGGAATAATCGGGCGCCTTCGTCGCGCCGGCGACCTTTACGCGGTCTTCGTGCACCACTTCGCGATACTGTTCAGCGAAGCCCTGATTGTTATCAATATCCCAGCCCAGCACGGCGAACATCGGGTTGACGAAATCGATGCGAAGCTGCGTCTCGTTGTAATCGGGTGAACGCACCTGATCGGATTGCTGATCAAATCGATCGATGAGCCGCTTGATACTGTCTGGACATGTCCCCATGCGGCGGAATGTTATCCGCGTGGTGGTGCCGCTCCAAACCTGCCGCACTTCAATCCGCGTTCATCCGCATTCACCCGCCGATGTTTAGCAGGATCGACATGAAGCTGATGGCGATGTTCGTGCCGCTGGTGTTCGCCGGCGCGATCGTCGGGGCACTTTTGTGCCGCATTCCCGAAGCCAGCTGAGTATCATCAATCGATCGCCGCCTATGCCTTCATGTACCCCGCGTGCAGGTCGGCCACGTACTTCCAGTTCACCACGTTCCACCACGCCTTGACGTAGTCGGCGCGCTTGTTCTGGTATCTTAAGTAGTAGGCGTGTTCCCACACATCAATGCCCAGCATCGGGCGGTGGCCGGTCATGAAGGGGGAATCCTGATTTGCGGTGCTGATGATTTCCAGTTTGCCTTCCTTGTTCAGCACCAGCCAAGCCCAGCCGCTTCCGAAGCGTTTCATAGCGGCGTCGCTCAGGCCGGTCTGGAATTTGTCGAATGATCCGAACGCGCTATCGATCGCCGCGGCCACGTCGCCACTGGGCGCGCCGCCGGAGTTGGGGGCCATCATTTTCCAGAAGAGGGTGTGGTTAACGTGCCCCCCGCCGTTGTTGATGACGGTTTGTTTCACGCCGGCCGGCACGGTATCGATCTGCTTCAAGAGTTCGATCGGGTCTTTCTTGAGCAACTCGGGCAGTTCGGCCAATGCTTTGTTGAGGTTCGCCACATAGGTTGCATGATGCTTATCGTGATGGATCTCCATCGTCTGCGCATCAATGTGCGGCATGAGCGCATCAAACGCATAGGGCAGCTTGGGAAGCGTAAACCCCGGAGGCATGTCAGCCGGCGCGTCGGCGGCGAAGGCGATCGATGGCGCGATCTCTGCGGCGACCGCCAACGCGGCGACGCCTGCAACACTCCGACTCAACATCTGACGACGATTGATCATCATGACGATTTCTCCTTCTGTTGAAGCGTCCACCGGAAACTCCACGTCTGATGGCGAGCGTCCGGATGCTTAATGATATTGCGCCGGGGCGATAAAGTGTAAAGTTGTCGCAAATTTGCGGGTGGACTTCGGATGACATGGTTTGGTGACTGGCGACTTTTTTTCCACGTTCCCGCTTTTTCACTGGACGGACGGCGCTGGTTGGGGGTTAAATACCGCCATGCCGTCGTCGAACCAGCCTCAGCACGACGATCCATTCGGCCCTCCGAAGGAACCGATTGCGGTGTTCTGCCTTCATTGCGGCGAAGAGTTTGAAAGCTGGCAGATCGTCTGGAAGCCCCGCCCCAACGAGTTCGGCGAAGCGACCGACTCGATGCAAGGCGACTGGTGCTGCCCCACCGATGGCTGCGACGGCGTGGGCTTCGGCTTCGACATCTTCCCGTGCGACAGAGATTGGCGCGACGACAACGGAGAGAAGTGGTTTTTCAGCGATGACGGCGAGGAAGACTTCGATTTCGACGGCGTGGTGGATAACGCCGTCATCGATCAGTTCTGGCGCGAAGACCCCACCGCCCTTCGGCCTGATTCTGCGCCGGATGAATTATCCATCGACACCGAAGGGCTGGAAGATCACCCGTTGAAGCGTTTGCTCCCCCCGGAAGAGTTGCCGACGCATCTGCCGTTTCGTGAAGACGACATTCCGTTTTGAATGAAGCGCGTCGGAGAGAAGCGATCGCTACTCTTCTTCCGCCAACCGATCCTGCTGCGCCTCGTAATCCGCCTCGCGACGCTGTTCATCGACGCAGGAGAGGTAATCGGTGCGCACGGCGGGATGGAGCTTTTCGGCGAAGGATTCGTCGAGATTGTTTACGGCGATCAAGTTGACGACGTCTGCAAAATCCTGATACCGCTGCGCCGCCAGTTTAAGTTCGACCAGCACGGGCAGATTAATCACGCGCACGTCATTGATGACTTCACCCACCGCCGTGGGATCGGGAAACGCAATCGCCCCCGGTGCGCCGCTTCCGGGAAATCGACCGGTCACCAGAATGTCGAAGCTGATGCCGGTTGTGGTATCTGAAAACCGTCGTGGCCGGCCTGGTGTTGCGGTGAATTCGCCGGCGGTGACAAGATTCTTGAAGGCGGCAAATCCTGCGACCGACAGAAGGAAATCGACATCACCCGTCGTGCGCTGGTGGCGGTGCGCATTGACCGCCATCCCACCGACAATAGCGTAGGGAATGTTCTCACGATCCAGCGCCGCCGCTACCCGACGCATGGTTTGATGCACCGCATCGTTGCCCTGAAAAAACATGCTGATCTCCCGCAGCCGATCAACAAAAGAAAACTCGCCGGCCAACTCACCCGACCGGGGGACGCCGGTGTTCTGCAAGCGATTATCGTCGCGGGCGACCATTGAATTAATCCAGGTTCATGCTCATCAGGAACTGCCCGTTGCTCGGCACTTTTTCCAGCCGGCCTTTGAGCAGCTCGACGGCCTCGACGGGGTTCATGTCGCTCAGCACGCGGCGGAGGCGGTAGACCAGTTCGAGTTCTTTTTTATCGAGCAATAGTTCTTCGCGGCGCGTGCCGGAGGAATTGATGTCGATCGCGGGGTACGTGCGGCGGTCGACCAGGCGACGATCCAAGTGCAGTTCGGCATTGCCGGTGCCCTTGAATTCTTCGAAAATCACTTCATCCATCTTGCTGCCGGTATCGATTAGAGCGGTCGCCAGAATGGTCAGGCTGCCGCCCTCTTCAACGTTTCGCGCGGCGCCGAAGAAACGCTTGGGTTTCTGCAACGCATTGGCATCCACGCCGCCGGTGAGGATCTTGCCGCTGTGCGGAACTTCGGTGTTATAGGCGCGGGCCAGACGGGTAATCGAGTCGAGCAGGACGATCACGTCTTTGCCAAATTCCACATAACGCTTGGCCTTTTCGATCACCATTTCGGCCACCTGCACGTGCCGGCTGGCCGGCTCATCAAACGTGCTGCTCACCACTTCGGCCTTGGTGTTGCGGCGCATGTCCGTCACTTCTTCCGGCCGCTCGTCGATCAGAAGAATAATCAACACGGCTTCAGGATTGTTGGTGCTGATGGCGTTGGCGATCTTCTGCAGCAACACGGTCTTGCCCGTGCGCGGCGGGGCGACGATCAGCATGCGCTGGCCGAAGCCCACGGGCGTCACAAGATCAACAATGCGCATGTTCAAATCTTTAGGATCGGATTCGAGCGCAATCCGCCGATTCGGGTGCAGCGGCGTGAGGTCTTCAAAATTGCTGATGTCGGTGATCTTTTCCGGGTCTTCGCCGTTGATGGCTTCGACTCGGAGCAGGGCAAAGTAACGCTCGCTTTCTTTGGGCGGGCGAATCTGGCCCTGAACGACGTGGCCGTTGCGCAAGCCAAAGCGCCGGATCTGCGAAGGGCTGATGTAAATATCATCCGGGCACGGCAGGTAGTTGTATTCCGGGCTGCGCAGGAAGCCGAAGCCGTCGGGAAGAATTTCCAGCACGCCTTCGCCGAACATCAGCCCGTTCTGGCGGACGCGCGAACGCAGGATCTGAAAGATCAGGTCCTGCTTCTTCATGCCTATGTAATCGCTGATGCCTTCGGTTTTGGCCATCTCGTGCAACTGATGGGCGTCCATCTGTTGCAGGTCTTTGATGAAGAGCTTGCCGACTTTCACCTGCTCATATTTGGCGTTGGTTTCGGCATCAATGTTCGCCACGTCTTCGCCGAGGTTGCCTCCTGACGAACTGGGCGGCGCGGGCGCAGGTTTGGTTTCGACCGCCGTTGCCGGCGATGACGATTCGGCAGCATCGTCGTCCATTTGGGGATTTTCACGCTTATCAGGTTGACGACGCTGACGGGTGGGGATCTTGGCCATTGAAATCGGGCCTCCAGGCTGGTGTAGCAGGAATGGGGTTAGTATTTGAGAAATCTTCGTTCGCCACCGACCTGACGGCGACCTGTTCGCCGAGGCTGATGATGAATGGTATTTTCCGGTTGATAACTTTTCGCGACCGATCGCCGGTTAACCAGCATTTTCGCTCGAACCGCTTGAGCGGCTTCCGCCGGATTGCCCGTCGCCTCTGTCCAGCGACAGTAGTCAGGCTTCCTTCTGCGATCCAGCGAGAATTCGGGAAAACAGGTCTCGGGCTTGTTCGCGCACAACATGGGCCTCGCCGACGTTGCTTACGGTATAATCGGAAATAGAACGCTTCTTGTCCAGAGGCATTTGCAAAATTTCCCGCTGGGTGAGTTCTTCGGGAGACCAACCCCTGTTTTCCTTAACCCGCTGCTGCCGCACGGTTAGCGGCGCATCAACAAAGATAATGGCATCGCATTGGCGGTGCAGGCCTGCCTCAAAAAGCAGGGGTATATCCCAAATATACGCCAGAATCGCCGGGTCGTTCGCCCGCGCAGCCATTATTTCCTGCCGCTGCTCATTCACGATCGGATGGATCAATGCTT
>CAZXLA010000211.1:0-6245 GCA_964641895.1 uncultured Tepidisphaeraceae bacterium | reverse complement strand
CCCACCACCGCCGTCACCGGGAAATGGTCGCTGGGGAGCTTTCCACTGTAAAGACCGCGATCAATCGCGGCGCTTAGCGTTGCAAGATCTTCGCTGGCGAAGATGAAATCGATTCGGTTGCCTGCAATGGCGTCGGGCTTGAAGGCCTGAAATGTGGCTTCGTTTTTCTGGCGTAGCGGGTTTACTTTGCGATACACGTCGATCAGCGTCGTCGAGTTGACGCGCCGGGCGGCAAGCTCGGTGTACGGCGCGGAATCTTCGTCGCAGTTCAAATCGCCCAGGATCACGATCGAGCAGCCGTGGCCCAGCACTTCAGCCCGACGACGCAGGAGTTTGGCGGATTCAAGCCTCGCCTGCTCGCCCATGTGATCGAAGTGCGTGTTGATCACCAGCAGCGGCGCGGCGGATTCGCTGCGGCGGTCGCGCAGCTTCAGCCATGTGGCCATTCTTGTGATGGCAGTATCCCAGCTTTTTGATCCGGGCACCTCGGGTGTTTCGCTCAGCCAGAAATGGCCCGAAGCGAGCAGATCGAACCGGTCGCGGCGGTAGAACGTGGCGGTCATTTCGCCTTGTTCTTTTCCATCGTCCCGCCCAACCCCCACGGCCGCGTAGTGCGGCAGCTTTTCTGCAATGAAATCGCGCTGCACGGCCAGCGTTTCCTGCGTGGCGAGGATGTCGGGGTTGAACGCCTCAATCGCCGCCAGCACGGCACCTTGGCGCAGATTCCAGTGGTTCGGCCCGTCGGGCGCGGTGGCGTAGCGGACGTTGAAACTCATCACCCGCAGGTCGACCGGAGTCTTTGATTTGCTTTGCATGGCGGTCGTCGTGCAGCCGGCAAAAACCAACGCCGCCAAGAGGATGATTCGGTCCATCCCGGCATCGTAACGTGAATGCATCCCGACAGCGGTGACGAATAAGCGGCCGCAACAGAGATGTCGGTCTCATTCGGACGGCGGCAAGATTAATTCCGCCGCTGCAAAATCGGGCAAGGCCGTTGCGGCGCCGGTTAGCATGCGGCCGAATCCAACCGAATTGTCGGCAAAGAAGGCTGGTTAAGCGCCGTCGCCACCGCGAAGGCACAAGCGACATTCCGCGCCGTAATGCACTATTCTTCGCTTGCGCCTTCGCCGCGCGAGGATGGGCGAAACCGTCGTCACAACACCTGTCAACAACAAAGTGCTTAATCGTCACTTCACCCCGTCACTTCAAACGGATTGATTTAGCCTTCGGCTGCGCCAATGGTTACGATACACAGTCGCCGACAGACGGCCGCGGCGTCAGGCCGTCTGTCGACACGTCTTGCCTGTCGATGTAAGTGAAACGAGGGTTCTATAGTTGACGCCAGTACCGGAGTCATCGCATGCCTTCCTACACCACGGCTGACATCAGGAATGTTCTTATTGCCGGCCACGGCGCGAGTGGCAAAACCACGCTGGTGGATGCGATGCTCTTCGCATCCGGCACGGTGAACCGAAAGGCCTCGCCCGCCGACGGAAGCAGTTTCAGCGACTTTGAGAAAGAAGAAAAAGACCACAAGCACAGCATTTATTCGGCGCTGCTGCACTGCGACCATCTGGGCAAGCGCATCAACATTCTGGATACGCCCGGCTCGCCCGATCTCATCGGCCAGGCCATCTCCTGCCTGCCGGCGGTGGAAACGGTGGCGGTCGTGGTGAACGCGGTGAGCGGCATTGAAGTCTTCACCCGGCGCATCATGGAAGCCGCCAAAGAGCGCAACCTCCCGCGGGCGATCATCATCAATAAGATTGATCTGCCGGACCTGAATCTGCCCGCGCTGATCGCGCGCATTCAGGATACGTTCGGGGCCGAATGTCTGCCGATCAACCTTCCCACCGGCAAAAGCAAGGCAGTGGTGGAATGCCTGCTCAGCGCAACCGGCGAAAGTGATTTTGATACGGTCAAGCGTTGCCACGCCGCCATTCTCGATCAGATCGTCGAGATGGATGAAAACCTGATGGAAAAATACCTCGGCGGGGAAGAGCCGGATTACGCTGCGTTGCACGCCCCGTTTGAAAAAGCGATGGATGAAGCCCACGTCGTCCCCATTTTGTTCACCGACGCCAAAAACGGCGTGGGCGTGGCCGAACTGCTCGATGCCATCGTCAAACACTTCCCCAGCCCGCTCGAAGGCAACATGCCCGCCTTCCTCACCGGCGAAGGGGACAACGAACGGCAGTACGACATTCACGAAGATCAGGATCACCCGCTGCTGGCTCATGTATTCAAAGTCACCGCCGACCCGTTCGTGGGCAAGCTGGCCATTTTCCGCATTCACCAGGGCAAAATCACCGGGCAATCACAGGTTTACATCGGTCACAGCAAGAAACCGATCAAGCTCGGTCACGTGTTTCACTTGCAGGGGAAAGATCATCGGGAAGCCACCCAAATTATCTCCGGCGACATCGGCGCGGTGGCGAAGATTGAAGATATTCATGTCAACGACGTGCTGCACGACGATCACGCACTGGACAGCGTGCATTGCAAGCCGCTGAAATATCCCACGCCCATGTACGGCCTGGCCATCAGCCCCAAAGCCCGCGGCGATGAGACCAAGATGAGCGTGCAATTGCACAAGCTGATCGAGGAAGATCCGACTTTCAAATGGCACAATGACGCGCAAACGCACGAAGTGGTGATCAACGGCATTGGCGAACTGCACCTGCGGCTGGTGCTCGAACGCCTGAGCAACCGCGGGCTGCATGTGGATACCAAGCCCCCCAAAATCGCCTATCGCGAAACCATTCTGCAGGTGGCCGAAGGGCATCACCGCCACAAAAAACAAACCGGCGGGGCCGGGCAGTTCGGCGAGGTGTTCCTGCGCGTCGAACCGATGGAACGGGGCAGCGGGTTTCAGTTCGTCGATGAAATCTTCGGCGGCGCCATTCCCGGCCAGTTCGTGCCCGCGATTGAAAAAGGCGTCCGCGAGCTGCTCGACCAGGGCGCCGTCGCCGGCTATCCGCTGCAAGACATCAAAGTGGTGGTGTACGACGGCAAACATCACCCGGTCGACAGCAAAGAAATCGCATTTAAAACCGCCGGCAAGCACGCATTTCGAGACGCGATCTTGAAAGCACGCCCGAGCATTCTCGAACCCATCGTCAACATGGAAGTCACCTGCCCGGAAGATAAACTCGGTGCCATCACCGGCGACCTCTCGGGCAAACGCGGCCGAATCATGGGCCAGGATTTTCTTGGAGGAGGCATGGCAACAGTAAAAGCCCAAGCCCCGCTGGCCGAAGTAATGACGTATCAAAACCAGCTCAAGAGCGTCACCGGCGGGCAAGGCAGCTTCAGCATGGAGCTAAGCCACTACGACCCGGTCCCGCCGCAGGTGCAGCAGCATCTGGTGGAGGCTTATAAGCCGCATGCGGAAGAGGAATAAGGTTTGCCGAATTTGTCCAAGTCGTTGATGATCGTTTAGCCCGGGAGCTTGCTCGCGGTTCCAGCGCATGAAAGGCGTTAAAAGGGTGGCGGCTCAACGGCCTGCCCCGGCAAGCTCGGCGTTTTCTGCGCACTTTTAACCCCGCGGCGATCCACATCGTCGCGGGGTTTCGCTTTCTAAGCAGTTATAAATGCGAGAGTTAGCGGCGCTACATTAAACTGGGCAATCCATAAGTCCTTGTTAGCGCTCAACAAAGATCAAAAATAGACAAGAATTCGCTTGCAATCGGTTCGGAGTCGTGGCATTCTTGCAATCGCTCTGGGAACCGGCGCTGCTCGCGTCGGTCGTTCCTGCGCTTGGTCGTGGTTGTCTAGGCCGCAGGAAGCTTTGAGGTTGTGTCTCCTGAATGGATCCCGTGCGCGGGCGTTCTCGCGCTGCCGGGCTGCACTTTGGGAGATGCCTTGGATTGGGAGAATTGTTATGTTGGTGGGTTCATTGAAGGTATTGGCGGCTTCGGCCGTCGCGGTCGCTGCATTGCTTGTGGGCGGCAAATCGGCGAAGGCTGAACTGGTTTACGGCATCACGTTCGATAACAATCTGTTCACCTTCGATTCCGCAACCCCGAATAACGTCCTCACGGGCGTCTACGTCGGCGGCTTGCAATCAAACGAGTTTATTCAGGCGATCGATTTCCGCCCGGCAACGGGCCAGCTTTTCGCGCTGGGCAGTTCGAATCGTGTTTACACGCTCGACACCGCCACGGGCGCGGCCACCGGTGTCGGCGGGCCGTTCACCCCGGCGCTTAACGGCCTGGCGTACGGGATGGATTTCAACCCGACCGTCGATCGCATTCGCGTTCACAGCAACGCGAACCAGAATCTGCGGCTGAACCCGATTACTGGCGCAGTCGCATTTACTGACCCCAACCTGTTTTACGCCGCCGCCGATTCGGGCGCGGGGCTTGATCCGAACGTCGTCGCCTCCGCCTACACCAACAACGTCGCCGGCGCAACGAGCACCACGCTTTTCTCCATTGACTCGGTTCGCGACACGCTCAACCGCCATCAGGGTGCCCCGGGCTTCGCTGAAATGGTCACCGTCGGGCCGCTGGCTGTTAACTTTGGTGATTACAGCGGGTTCGATATTTCCGGCATCACCGGCACGGCCTTCGTTCACTGGAACAACGCAAGCGCGCTGTTCGGCACGATCAACTTGACGACCGGGGCCGTGACCACCACCGGCACGATCGGCGGCGGGTTGTTCGTCCGCGATATCACCGTGGTTGTTCCCGAACCGGCTTCGCTTAGCCTCGTGGGCTTGGCGGTCGGCGGGCTGATCAGCCGCCGTCGCAAGTAATTCTTGCGATCGCGTTAAATTTGCATCCTGACTCAACAGGGGCGGCCCGCCAAGAAGGGCCGCCCCTGTTCACTTTTCCCCCGCTCGTTGTCCTCTGTTCTACTTGGGCCGCACTATCGAGCGCAAGTTTCGTTCGCTTGTAGCGGTGGCCGTCGTCGGCCACTCTTGCTGGCACTGAACGCCCCGGGACGGGCGTCGCTACAGAAGAGTGGAAATCGGCTATTGTTTGATCGCGTCGACGCTTACGCAAGCCGGCGTACCGGCTCTCATGGGTTGAAAACCCATGTCACTAAATTTCCATCAACACGTCATCGTTATCCGCGCCCACAATGTCGAGCCCGGCGCCGCCGTTGAGGGTATCGATCTGGCTGTCGCGGGCTTCGAAAGTGTCGATGCCCGGCCCGCCGTTGAGCTTGTCGCGGCCGGCCGATCCTGCGAGCGTGTCGTTGCCATCCCCGCCGTCAAGGGTATCGCGTCCACCACCGCCGCTGAGGCTGTCATTCCCGCCGCCGCCGATGTAAACGCGCTTGAAATTGATCGAACCAAAGACCCAATCCAGGGCCATTGAAACGCCGTTGAGCCCCACCAATGTTCGCCTGTTTTAGTCTTCTACATAGACTGCAATGTTGTCATCGCCGTCAGTGGAATCAACCAAAAGCGTACCGCTGCTTGTGATTCGCGCAAACGCCGGACTCGACAGCAGCCGGCGATTTTCAAGCGTTTCTACTACGGCACGTTTCAGGGCAGAAGCGCGTTTCATATTTGACCCTACGCTGTTTGAAAAAAGCGATCCGAACCAATGCATGACAGCACTCTGATCGTCGCTTTCTTTAAACGCGTTGCTTGGCGGTCGCGCGGTCGCTTGACTACACCACCTGATCCCAAACAAACCGCAGCAAGATCACCGCCGCGAGTGTCGCGCCGGCGCTTGCCAATGGTAATGCCCACTCCGGCGGGCGCGGGCGTTCCCCTTGCAGCTCGATGCGAAACGTCTGCCCCTCGGCGGACCAGCCTTCCATGTTCACGTTGTCGAGTTGTGTATCGCCGAAGGCGTCGTCGTCCCATACTTCTACTTTCTTGATTTCCAACAGCGAGAAGGGCGACTCCAGGTTCCATGTCACGCCGTTGCCGATGGGTTGATCGGTAAAGGTGCGCGTGTTTACCTCGCGGCCGGGGACGAAAATTTTGAGATATAAATCGGGCGTGCTGGGTTTCACGGTGTCGTACGCCTCGCGCACCTGCCCGACAGGCCCGGGTTTGGTGGTGAGCTTGACGGCGGTGACGGTTCCCCCGGGCGGGACGTCGGAGTATTTCCACCAGCCGATGCCGGTTGCGGCGAGCGCGGGGATGAGAAGCAAGAGCCGCCAGATATAGGATGCGGCGCGATGACGCGGATGAGCAGAGGTAGTCACTGGCCTATTTGTATCCGTTCTCGGGTTCAGACCGAAACCATGATCTTCAAATCCGAATGACGAAACCAGAAATC
>CAZXLA010000210.1:0-6273 GCA_964641895.1 uncultured Tepidisphaeraceae bacterium | reverse complement strand
AGATTCGCAGGCCGTTGGCGAACCGCGACGCATTGTGCCACGTGGCACAATTTGCATGCGCATCCGCTTCCAGGGGATTGGGCGGTGAACCGTCCGCCCGGTTCACGTCAAAAAAATCGCTTGCCGAGGGGACGGGGGCACGGGTATGTTCTTAATCGTGAAGACGATGACCGCGATCGCCCGGTGCATGATTACCCCGCGACAACGCGGGTAGGGCTGATCGTTCGAACGTGAGACAGAACCGAGCACCCTGCCCTGCGGCGGGGTGTTTTTGTTTTGTCACGCATCGGGAGTTTTGTTGCGGCGGTGGAACTGCCGGGGCGAGGGTTGATCGGCTATGATCGTCGATTCGATTTCAATCTGATGTCGAGCGCGGCCTACAAGTCGGTCGCGCGGTCGTGAACTACGACGCTTTGCCGCACCGATCGCCACACGCGATCGGCTCGCCGAGGCGATTGCGACAACGATTGCCCCGGCGGTTCAATCGCCCAGATACAGCCGTGACGGCCGTTGCTACGGAAGGAAGACTTGAGTCATGCCTCGACGAATCGATATCTACGACACCACGCTGCGTGATGGCACGCAAGGCGAAGGGTTCAACCTGTCGTTGCAGGACAAGCTGCAGATTGCGCTGAAGCTGGACGATCTGGGCGTGGATTACATTGAAGGCGGGTTCCCGCTTTCCAACCCGAAAGATGAGGCGTTCTTCCGCGAAGTGCGCGCGATGAACCTGCGGCACGCGAAGATCGCCGCGTTCGGCATGACGCGCCGGCGCGGGATGAAAGCCAGCGAAGACCCGGGGCTGGCGGCGCTCATGGAAGCGCAAACGCCGGTGGTGACGATCGTGGGCAAGTCGAGTGAGTTTCATGCGACGCGGGTGTTGAATGTCGATCGCAATGAAAACCTGGCGATGATTCGCGAAACGGTGAACTTCTTCCGCGAAGCCGGCCGCGAGGTGGTCTACGACGCCGAGCACTTTTTTGATGCCTTCAAAGCCGACCGAGACTACGCGCTGGCCACCATTCTCGCCGCCGAGGAAGCCGGCGCGACAACGCTGTGCCTGTGCGACACCAACGGCGGAACGCTGCCGGAGCCGGTTGAAGCGGCCGTCGCTGCGGCCAAGGCAAAATCGTCGGCGAAGATCGGCATTCATACGCACAACGATTCGTCGCTGGCCGTCGCCAATGCGCTGGCGGCGGTGCGCGCGGGGGCGAGTCACGCGCAGGGCACGATCAACGGCGTGGGCGAGCGCTGCGGGAACATGGATCTCATTGCGCTGATCGCCAACCTGTCGCTCAAGCTCGGCTGCGAAGTGCTGCGGCCGAACACACTCAAGAGGCTGACCGAAGTGAGCCGGTACGTGTACGAAATCGCCAACATGAACCTCAACCCCGGTCAGCCGTACGTGGGCGCGTCGGCGTTCGCGCACAAGGGCGGGATGCACGTTCACGCGGTGCAGAAAGATCCGGTGACTTACGAGCACATTGATCCGGAACTGGTTGGCAACACACGCCGGGTGCTGGTGAGCGAGCTGTCGGGTCAAAGCAACATTGCGGCAAAAGCCGGGCGTAAGTTTGATATTGAAAACGACAAGGCGATCTTGAAGAAAGTTCTGGAGCAGGTGCAAACCCTCGAAAACGCCGGCTACCAGTTTGAAGCCGCCGAGGCGAGTTTTGAATTGCTCCTGCGCCGCGAAATTGGCCGGCATCGCACATTTTTCGAACTGGTGAATTACCGCGTGGAAGTTGCCCGCCACAACGGCGGCGCGCCGGTGGCCGAGGCGACGGTCAAGCTGAAAATGGGCGAGTCGACCGAACACACCGTAGCCGAAGGCGACGGCCCGGTGGATGCGCTCAATCAGGCGTTGCGGCGGGCATTAAAAATCCATTTCGCCGCCATCGCCGACGTACATCTGATTGACTACAAAGTGCGCGTGATCAACGCCCGCGCCGAGACCGCCGCCGCCGTGCGGGTGGTGGTGGAATGGCGCCGGCAGCAGCCCGACGGCCGCAAAGAAATCTTCGGCACGATCGGCGTGAGCAGCAATATCATCGACGCGAGCTGGCAGGCAATTGTGGATGCGTATGAGTATCATCTGGTGCATGTGGAGGAGGCCGTTTCGGCCTGAACATCATGAATAGAACCATTCGAGGTACATACGAGAACGGTCAAATCACACTGGAGGAGACGCCGCAGGGCGTTAAGCGCGCGGATGTGATCGTAACCTTTACGGAGCCGTCGATCCCGGGAAGGTTCATGCGCCGCGGGATGTATAAGAAACCCGGGAGACGCATGTCTACTGAAGAAGATTTTCTGGAAGCCAAGAAGGAATTCGAGCCGAAGGAGCGCAACGAGTGACCGCCTACGCTGCCGACGCGCACGCGATCATTTGGTACTTGGAGGACAATCCCAAGCTGTCCGCAATCGCCGCGGCGGTGCTTGAGCAGCCTGACGTCGTGCTCTTCATTTCAGTCATCACCGCGGCCGAGCTCTGGCTGATTGTTGAAAAAGGCCGGTCAACAATCACTCCCGAGGAGTTGAAAGAGTTCTTCGCACGCGAGAGTAATCTGCGAGTCGTTCCCCTGACGTACGACGATGTAGTTGCGGCGAAGGCGCTTAAGGAGTTGACGGGCTTACACGATCGATTCATCGTCACCTGCGCCAAGGCACTCGAACGCATAGATGCATCACAGGGATTGATCACGGGGGATGCTGAAATTCACGCCTGCAAACTGGTCACCGTAATCTGGTAAGTCTGAATCATGGGAGCAATACAAAACATCCCCCCCAATTGCTTCCCCCGCCACATCGCCGTCATCATGGATGGCAACGGCCGCTGGGCGGTGCAGCGCAACCTCGAGCGCGTTCGCGGGCATCAGGAAGGGGCTAAGACCGTTCGCCGGATCGTCACCGAGTGCGCCCGCCTGCGCACCAGCCACGGCGGGCCGGACTATCTCACGCTCTACTCCTTCAGCCTGGAAAACTGGAAGCGGCCGACGAAGGAAGTGGGCTTTCTCATGGAAATGTACGTCGACTACCTGCGCAGCGAGCGCGCGACCATGATGGAAAATAACATCCGCTTCGCCCAGATTGGCCGGCTGGAAAACCTGCCCGATGGGGTGCTCGAAGAAGTCGATATCACCCTGAAAGAAACTCGCGGCAACACCGGCCTGACGCTGGTGCTGGCGCTTAACTACAGCAGCCGGGGAGAAATCACCGACGCGGTGCAGGCCATCGCCAAACGTGTGAAGGCCGGCGAGATCAAGCCCGAGCAGATCGACGAGCAAACCATCGCCGACCACCTCTACACCGCCGGCATGCCCGACCCCGATTTACTCATCCGCACCGCCGGCGAAATGCGCGTCAGCAATTATCTACTTTGGCAGATCAGCTACGCCGAGCTGTTCGTGAGCGACACGCTGTGGCCCGATTACAACGAACAAGATCTGCACGCGGCGATTGCGGCGTTTTCTAAGCGGAACCGGCGGTTCGGGGCGCTGGATCATACGAACACGCTGCGGTGAGAAACGTCTTGTAGAACAAAGCTGACATGGCGCAACCAGAAATCCGAATCAAATCCGAATGACGAAGCTCGAATGACGAAATGGGGAGGCGCGGTTGGCCGGGCATTCCTGTCTGCCATCGCCCTCCACGCGATTGCGGCAGCTCCAAACGGCATGGAATGCCGTGACAGACAAGAATGTCTGCCCCACCGGAAAAGCATCATGTGCCCTTCCGAACTTTGTCGTTCGGATGACTCGGATTTCTGATTCCGTCACTCGGGCTTCCGGCGGGCGTGCACCGTCATCCGGATTGACTGGTAAAAGATCATCGAGTGCTAAAAGATTAACGATTGACGATCAGAGAGAAAAACTCCTCTCAATCGTCAATCGTCAATCGTTACGACTACCACTCGTCTCGCGCAAAACCGCGCAAGAAAGAAGCGATTTATTTCCGCTTCCAGATGTAGCTCTTGTCCTGAATCGCCACTTCGTTACTGCCGGCGACGGCAACCACTTTGCCGGTTTCGGCCCTCTTAAAGCCGAGCTTGTCGCCCTTCTTCAGGCTGTAGGTGACGACGGGGGTGCTGTCGAACGTGGAGTACAACGCGTAATCCCCATCGGACGTGGCTTCGGCGACGATGGCATCTTTGCCCGAATCGTAGCGTTGCACCGCGTTCCCGCTGGTCATCCGCGAGCACCCAACCGCCAGCATGCCGCCCATGGCCAGCACGCACATCATTCGCTTCATCATGCTATTCCTCCTTTAGGAATATAAAGTTACTTCAAATATACGCGAGCGCCCGGGGGTTTGGCCAACTTTGCCTGCGCAGTTATCTTTCCGACTACGATATGGAGCAATCACTCAAGAACCGCCTCACCTGGGGCCCCGTGATGCTGGCGGCGCTGTTTGGCCTGCTGGCGATGGATCATTACGTTCAAGTCTGGACGCGCGGCAGCGGCCCGAACGCCGGCCTGGGCATTGGCGGCACGGGCCTGCTGGCGCTCCTCGCCATCGTCATTCCGCTGGCAACCGTCGAGTTGACGGCACTTTTTGCCGCCGAAAATGTGCGGCCCTACCGCATTCTCGCCGCCGCCGGGTCGTATGCGCTGATGGCGCATGCCTTCATGACGCAGTTCGAGTGGTTCAAACCTGTCGCGGCATCGATCCTCGCGTTCATCATCGTCGGCGTCATGCTCGCCAGCGCCCTACGCCGGGCCATCGACCGCCAAAGCCAGGACGCGATCCACCGCATGGCCGGAACACTGCTCGCGACGCTCTACCTCGGCGGGCTGGCGTGGTTTCTGATCGCACTGCGGGTGAAACACTCCGATAATTTCACCGGCAGCACCATGGCCATCCTTATGATTCTGCTCGTCGTAAAGTTCACCGACATCGGCGCCTACTTCGGCGGGCGGGCGCTGGGCAGGCATAAACTCATCCCCTGGCTCAGCCCCGGAAAAACCTGGGAAGGCCTCATCTGCGGCCTGATCACCGCCGGCTTCGTCGGCATGGCGTGCGCCCCGCGCGTCAGCCAGTTGACGTGGGGAAAGGCTTTCGTGTTCGGCGTGATCATCGGCGGCATCGGCCAGCTTGGCGATCTGCTCGAATCCATGATGAAACGCGACGCCGAAGTCAAAGACAGCAGCAAACTAATCCCCGGCTTCGGCGGAATCCTGGATGTGACCGATTCCCCCCTGCTGGCGGCGCCGTTTGCGTATGCGATCTTTAGCTTGTTTTAGCCACTCCCTCGCCCGGTACCCCGGGAGAGGGGGCATGCTCAAATCGTGCTGGCGTTTACGTCGTCGAGGATGGCGGTGATGTTGGACGCTTCTCGTTGGCGGATGACGTTGGTGCCGGCGCCGCCGTCGATCGTGTCGGGGTTGCCGCCGCCGAAGAGGGTGTCGTCGCCGTCGTTACCCAGGAGCGTATCGGCGCCGGCGAGGCCGAAGAGTTTATCGTTGCCGTTGCCGCCGGTGATGCTGTCGTTGCCGGTGAAGCCGATGAGCGCATCGTCGCCGTCGCCGCCGTTGAGGGTATCGTTGCCGCGGCCGCCGTGGATTCTATCTGAGCCGTTGCCGCCATCGATGCTGTCGGCGCCGCCGTTGCCGAAGAGGATATCGCGCACATCGCCGCCGGTTACGGTGTCGACGCCGTCGCCGGCGACCACCAGGTTACGGCTGGAACTTTCGCCGGTGATGAGGTCGTCGCCATCGTTGCCGAAGAGAAAGTTGCGTGTGCCATTACCGGTGATGGTGTCGTTGCCGGTATCGCCGCGCAGGTCAGAGCGTCCCCCGCCGCCGGTGATCGTGTCGTTGCCGGCGAGGCCGCGAATCATGTTGAGGATGACGTAGCTGTCATCGACTGTAAGCGTATCGTTCTGGCTGCCACCGATGATGAGCACGCGCTGCACGTCGGCGGTGGCGAACTCACTGTCAACGCCGTTGAGAGAAACTTCGACCTTGGTGGGATCGCCGCCGGAGACGCCGACGGTAATGCTGTTGGCCGTCGATTCATCGCCGACGACGCGCAGCAGCCCGGCGGTAAGCGTGGCAGCGAGCAAGCGGCGGGATTCGAGAATTTCGATTGCATTGCGAGAACAAGACTTCAACATGACGGGCCTCCGAAAACAAAGAATCGATGCTGATCAACACTACGCATTTTTCCCGCTCCGACGAAGTGACAAACGGGGGTGCGATGGGATTATTGTTGAAACGGATCGAAAAGGGATGGGAATTTTGTTTTCGGACGTGGTGCGCCAAACGCAGAATC
>CAZXLA010000209.1:5114-6273 GCA_964641895.1 uncultured Tepidisphaeraceae bacterium | reverse complement strand
GTTGGGTTGCACTCCACCAAATCGATCTGCGAACAAGTGCACTCCGACATGTTGGCCCCTTACGAGTACGTTCGGGGTGACAGTAATATATTCATCCCGTCGTTTGCCCCGTGTTCTCTGTGCCTCTGTGGCTCAATCCAAAAACAAAGCGGGCCGGAAGGGAGCCACCACTTCCGACCCGCTGAAAAATTTCATTCGACTGCTGAAACATATCGCGCAGGCGCAACACGTCAAGGGCATGTTGATTGAAATCGCGCTTCGTGCTTGATCGTCGCGCGTCAATTCTTTGACAACATCACATCGACGTTTTCATCAACGCTTCAAGGGTCGGCCGCAGCATCGACCACATCGCTGGATCGCGCCGTGCGAAAATGAGATTCGCTTTCAACCACTCGGCCGGGTCGCCAATGTCGTGCCGCGTGCTGCGGAGCACAACGCCATGAATCCGCTCACGCGTGAGCAGCAGGCGCATGGCATCGGTCAGTTGAATCTCGCCGCCTTTGCCGGGCTCCACCAGATCAATGCATGGGAAAATGCCCGGCGTGAACAGGTAGCGGGCGGCGATGGCGAGCGTGCTGCGCGCACGATCGCGGTTGGGTTTTTCAACCAGGTCGGTGATGCGAATCACGCCGTCTTCAACGGGCTCGCCGGCGACAATTCCGTATCGCTCCACCTTTTCCGGCGAAACCTGTTGCAACCCAATCACTGCGGTCCCAAACTTCTCATAAGCATCCACCAGTTGCCTGGCCGGTGAAACATCGGCACCGCTGAAGATCGTATCGCCCAGCAGACAGAGGAATGGCTCGTTTCCCACATGTTCGCGGCTCTGCAGCACTGCGTGGCCGAGGCCGCGTTGCTCCTGTTGCCGGGTCGTGCTGATGCGGACTTGGGCCATCAGCGTATTGATGGATTGCAGGAATTCTTCTTTGCCGGAAGCTTTAAGCCGGCTTTCGAGTTCGGGAAAACGGTCGAAGTGATCTTCGATGGCCTTTTTGTCGCGCGACGTGATGATCAATACATCCGTCGCGCCGGCGGCGGCGGATTCTTCGACTACATACTGAATCGTCGGCCGATCGAGAATGGGCAGCATTTCCTTGGGCACCGCCTTGGCGGCGGGCAGCATGCGCGTTCCAAATCCGGCGGCGGGGATGACTGCTTT
>CAZXLA010000209.1:0-5014 GCA_964641895.1 uncultured Tepidisphaeraceae bacterium | reverse complement strand
TGCCCCCCGTCGCGGTACAGGCCGCAGATGGCGCCGCCGCTGCCGCAGAAGTGGGCGGATGCGCCCACCTTGCGGGCTGTTTCCACCATGCGATGGTTCTCCGGTGCGATGTTCATGATGGATTGCCTTACCGCATAATTGGCATCAATGATCCGGCCCAGTTCGATCCAATCCCCCGCGAGAAGCGCCTTTTTGCCGGCGTCGGTCAGTTCGCCGAGCTTTTTCATGGCCGAGATCACACCGGCATCGCCGCGGTTCCACAGGTCGCGTAGGTTGCGGTGGGGCACGTCGCTGATTTCGGCGCGGTCCTGGTCGAACGCGACGTAGATCGGCGGTTTCTTCTCCGGCTTCAGTTCTTCATAGTTGCCGTAGCCGCGCGATTCGATCAAGGATTTCTCAAAATCCATGAAGACGATGCCTTCGTAAGTCTGAATCACGCGATCCTGCAGCCCCGCATTGATGCCCAATTCGTCACGTTCGACGGAAAGCACCAGCGTAGGCACATAATGTTTTGGAATATCCATTTCGTAAAACTTCATCAGTGCGCGCACGGTCGCGGTGACGATGGCGCTTGATCCGCTCATGCCGACCAGTCGCGGAATGTCGGTGTTGTAAGTGATGGTGAAATTGCGATCGTGCAATTCGCGGCCTTGCTGGGCGCAGTATTGGTGAAACCGTTTCACCGCCGCCTTCATCAGGCGCACGCCGCCGTAGTAGCCGTAGAGTTTTTGATCGCGGAGGAAGGTGTCGACGCTTTCGTAGCGGGACAGATCGCCTTCGCTGGGAATGATCTCAAAATGCGGGCTTTCCCACAGCGTAACCGTCGCGCTGAAATTCTTAATGATGAACGAAATCGTTTTGCCGTAGTAGCCATCGGAAGGGTTGCCGACCAGTCCGGCGCGCGCGTGGGCGTGTTCTTTGATGATCATGATTTGTCAGACTTTATCGTGTCACGTCGTACAGTAAATACCTGCCGAACGCCGGGCCGATTTGCCGGCGGCGGAAGTCTGCGCCCAGATCGCGGGTTACCACGACGTACCGCGCGCCATACTTCGCCGCCGCAGCGAACAGGGCGTCGGCGGGGGTTTGATCGTATCGCTCGCGCATAGCGGTCTGGGCATTAAGGTACGACCCGCGCGGAAGGGCGTCGAGGTTGGTCCACCCCATCGTCGCGGCCATGCGGCTTTGCCATTCGGGCAGCTCGCCGGCCAACTGAGGCACGCTTTTCCAGTTGATGACGATCGCGCGCCGGGCGTACCAGCGAAAATCTTCATCCACCGGCGACACCAGAAACACCGCGTCGCGCGGCGTGTTCTCCTCATTGGCCGCCCAGGCGCATAGCGCGCGATAGTCGGTATCGATCTTCACGAGCGGGCGTGAAAGGCCGGTGAGCCGGTCGAACGAGCTTGCCAACACTGCCAGCGCGACAACGCCGCCGGCCAGCGCCATCCACGGCCGGTTTCGGGCAATCACCAGAATCATCGGCGCGAAGCCGAGGATGACGAGCACGATCACCTGCCCCAGCCGCTGCTGCGCAATTGCTGTAAACGGCGACAGTGCGAGCACGACGGCCGCGAACAGCAGGCAGGCCGGCAGCGTCCACACCATCGCCCGCCAGCGCGTCATCAGCACCGCGGCGAAAATCACCAGCAACACATGCGCGATGATGCTGAAACGGAATAAACTCATTTGCACCAATGTCGCATTGACGTAAATAATTCCCGCGAAGCAAAGTGCGATGAGTTGGAGGAGCATGATCGGGAGCAAAACTACGACCGCGCGATCACGCGCCGGAGATCGTACGACAACGATTCCCGCCAAGCCCGGTAGAATCCAGAATCCGAAGGCCAGCCAGATGACGAACGGCCAACTCGCCGGGTGATAGTGATGCGGATGACGCAGCATGGCGTAAATATCGACGAACTCTGCCAGCGGAATCGCCGCCCCCGGATGACCCATCTTTGCGACGGCGGAGGGGATGACATTCACGCCGCAACCGATCGCCGCGAGCAGGGTCGCAATGATGATCGTCGGCCGAAGCCAGCGCTTCGCGTCGAGGCGGTTGTCGTAGAGGCACATCGCAATCCAAAGCACCGGCACGACGACGGCATGATTCAGGTGAAACAACCCCGCCAAACCCATGCCGACGCCGGCAAGGATCCATCGCCCGCTGACAAACGCCGCCACGCCGCCAAACATTGCCACGTTTGCGATGTTGCTGGCCAACAGGCACGAGTCCTGAAAGAACTGGTACGTTCCCAACCCAATCCCGCCGGCGGAAATGAAGTAGAGGATGACTGACAGCACGTAAGCGTCATCGCCGCCGCCCAGCCGTCGCACGATGCTTCGCCACGACATGTGAAACGCAACCAGCAACACGCCATAGAGAACGGCGAACGCCGGCTGGAGAATTCCTGCCTTCAGAAGCGCCGCGGTCAGCCAGCCGAAGGCGCTGTGGTATTGCAATGTCTGTGTATAGAACCAATCGTTGGCGAGCAGCGTCGGGTCGCACTTTCGCAAGGCATCGATGAGATACACCGAGTGATTGCTCTGCCCGAACTGGTAGCCATTGACCACCAGATTGATGGCGATGCCGAGCAACACCGCCGCGACGGCGAGTGCGGGCGACGAAGATTGAGGCGCGATTTTGGCAGAGGGCTTCATGTCGACAGTTGCGGTCACGGTGCGCCGATTGGTACCAAACCGACTCGTGGATGTCACTTCGGATCAACGATAGGCGCACGTTGCCTTTGAAGCGAGAAGATCAATGAACCACAGATAACGCCGATAGCGCAGATAGTAAGAAGAATATTCGCGCTATCTGCGTTATCTGCGGTTCACTTTGTCCTGCTGCATTTCTGTGGTCACAGTGATCGTGCGACAATGATCACCACGACGACGACCAGCGTGACCGCCGCGCCCGCGAGGGCCAGGAGGCGGCTCAACCTCAAGCGGTTTGATGACGCCGACCTGATTGTTTGCAAATGGGATTCGTTCACGCTCACGACGGGTCGCGCGCGCGTGTCGCGGCCGGGAGGGGCGGCCCCGCGGGTTTGCAATTCGTCCCATGAACTGCTCGACAGCCCGGTGATGAGCGACTGCGCCTCAATCAGGCTCGGCGTATTCGGCTCGGCGGGTTTCGGCTGGGGCCGGGGGAAGTTGGTGGTGTCAACCGTCGGTGGGGTTTCCACACGGAAGCCCGCCACGGTGCCCGCCAGCGCCTCGATCGGGTTGACGGGCCGCAGGTCGGCCGGGCGATCGGCCGGCGGCGCGGGAATGAATGCGCCGGCACGGAAGCACACCAGCGTCCGGCCGATGCGAATCACGTCGCCGTTGCTTAGCGTGTGCCTCGTTACCACTCGGCCGTCGACGCGCGTGCTGTTCTTGCTGCCCAGGTCTTCGATCACCCAGGAATCGAGCAACCGCTCGATTTTGCAATGTCGGCGGGAAAGCTGCGCATCGTGCACCGCGATCGAACACTCCTGCGAGCGGCCTACGGTTACCGGACCCGCCAACTCGTGACGAGCCAACTCACCCCGGCGATCGGCGAAAATCAGGTACGCCATTTCATTAGCTCTATCGTTCAATCGGCGGCGATGTTCGCAGTTTGCCGTCGATTTCTTTTGGTTGCTTCCAGAATCAACGCCGAAAAAATTGCGATTCCGCCAACATAATCCCACTTCGAGGGCAATTCGCCGATAAAAATCGCCACCCACGTCGGGCTGAGCAGCGGTTCCAGCAGAATCAGCAGCGACGCCTCTACCGGCCGCACCCGGCGCAGGCCGAGTTGGAAGAGCAGGTACGGAATCGCGTGCTGAATGATGCCGCAGAAAATGATCAATCCCCACTGCGTCGGTGTGAGGTGAAACCGATCGAGCAGAATCGCCGCCGGCAACAGCAGGGCGGCGGTGCCGGCGTTGTTGATGAAGACGATCAGCAGCGGATTGGCGCCGCGGGCGTCGCGGTCGACTTTCTCCAGCATGACCATTAGCGCGCCGAAGGAGATGCCGGCGAGCAAGCCGCACGTCGGGCCGATGGGGTCGAAGCTGGGCTCGCGCATCATCGGCACCACCAGCATCACCAGCACGCCAAGCAAGGTTAGCACGACGGCGGCAACAGTGCGCCGGCCGATTTTTTGCCGCTGCAGCCCCCACGCGATCAGCGCCACCCACGCCGGGCCGGTATATTGCAGGATGACTCCGCTGGCGGCTTTGCCGAAGGTGATGGCGGCGATGAAAAAGCCGACCATGAGCGTGTGAAAAAGCACGCCGGCGGCCATCGGCCAGAAGTTCGGTCGGTTGCCTTTGAAAAACGGAATGAACAGCAGCACAAACCCCGCGGCGATCGCGCTGCGCAGTCCGGCGAACGCCAGCGGATCAGCCCCGGCGAGTTTGACGACCAGCCCGTTCAGGCTCCACAGCGCCGCGCACACCAGCAGCATGATCACGCCGGCGCTGCGCGGCGATGTTGTGGAAGGAAGTCGTGCGGCGCTCATTTGTTGAGCGCGGGTTGCGTCGATGGCGTGGTGAGCATCCGCTGCTCGCCGGCGGCGGGAGCGGCGCTGTCACGCATTTTCGCCCGCTCGGCGGCAAGTTGCGCTTTCATCGTCGCCAGTTCCGCCTTTTGAGCATCGAGCGATTGCATCATCGCGTTGGCGGCCGCCAGATCGGCATTGGCGCGTGCCAGGGTCGCCTTGTCCTGCTCCATTTGCGACTTGGCGGTCGCCAAATCCTTCTGCATGACCCCCGCAGCTTGGCGCACGCGGTCGAGTTCCTCTCGGAACGCGTTGCGTTGATTGGTGAGGTCTTCGATCTGCAGCGCCACGCGATCCGTATCGCGCTTCGCCTGTTGTGTAGCGCCCTTGTTCGAGCAGCCGACCAGAACCGAGGCAGAAACCATCGAGAAAAGTGCCAGACCCAAACCCGAACGTGTGCATAGCGACATGAGCTGATCCTCCAGTTGCACACGTTGTATTCGCGCCGATCAACGCACGCAACCCCGTTTGCGCAATAGG
>CAZXLA010000208.1:0-6343 GCA_964641895.1 uncultured Tepidisphaeraceae bacterium | reverse complement strand
GCATCCTGGGGCTGAAGGCGGTCCCAAGGGTTTGGCTGTTCGCCAATTAAAGCGGTACGCGAGCTGGGTTCAGACCGGCGTGAGCCAGGTCGGTCCCTATCTGCTGCGGGCGTAGGAACCTTGACGGCGATTCTTCCATAGTACGAGAGGATTTGGAAGGACTGCCCCCTGGTTTACCAGTTGTCCTGCTAAGGGCACGGCTGGGTAGCTATGGCAGGAAAGGATAAACGCTGAAAGCATCTAAGCGTGAAGCCAACGTCAAGACTAGGGTTCCCATGAGACCCCCGGTAGACTACCGGGTTGATAGGCCAGAGCTGTACGGTCAGAAATGACTTTAGGTTACTGGTACTAAAGGTCGATTGGCTTGACCATATTTATCGACTACCGTCCTAAACCGGGCATCGTTCGATATGCGTCGAAGCATCACCATGAAAGTTGTTCGACGATAAGCTTTGAAAAATAAGCTTCAAATTGAATCTCACGTCACACTTGCAAATAAACACCTCGGCCGGTGGGAAACCACCGGTCGAGGCTTTGCTGGTGGCTATATCCGTAGGGTCATACCCGTTCCCATTCCGAACACGGTCGTCAAGCCTGCGGAGCCGATGATACTGCTTCAGCGGGAAAGTAGGTCACTGCCAGCATTAAACATGAACCCCGATCCGGGTAACCGGATCGGGGTTCTTTTTATGCGCCTCCTCACGAAACGCAGCAACATCGGGTATCATTGGGTGACGAGCAGAATTTGGAGAGGTCGGCAGATGTTTGGAGACGGTGCACTCACATTTCGCGAGTACGTCATGAATGAACCGCTTCCATTGGCGATCGTTCACCGCGGGGTTTTGGATTTTCTTCAACACCGCGACGACGCCGCCCTGTTCGGCGCCCAGGCGGTCAATGCCTATGTGGATGAGGCACGCATGACCCAGGACGTGGATATCCTCTCCACGCGCGCCCCCGCGCTGGCTGAGGAAATCCGTAAATATCTGAACGATCGTTTTAAGATCGCCGCACGCGTGCGCACGGTCCGCCAGGGGCTTGGATACCGAATCTACCAAGTTCAAAAGACTGGCAATCGGCATCTGGTTGATGTCCGCCCGGTCTTGGCGTTTCCGCCCACGCAGCGCGTGGATGATGTGCTGGTTATCTCACCGGCGGAACTAGTTGCCAACAAAGTCACCGCATTTCATCACCGGCGCGGTTCGCCCAAGGCCTTTACGGACCGGCGCGACCTGGCCATCCTTCTGCTTCAATTTCCGGAATTAAAAACCGAAGCCGGCCCCGTCACAGACCGCCTCGATGCCGCCGCCGCCGGCGCTGATATTCGCGCAGCGTGGAACGAAATCGTTGCGCAACCCATTCGGCCGCAAGACGACGACGCCGAGTTTGATTGACCGATGCCCACACCAATATGGACCGCAAGCGATTGGTGATCCTCGGTGGCGGATTCGCGGCGGTTTCGCTGTTGCGCAAGATCGATCTGGCGCACTTCGATGTCACCGTAGTCAGCAAGCGCAATCACTTCCTGTTTACACCGCTTTTGCCGGGTTCTACGGTGGGAACGGTGGAGTTTCGGAGCATTATCGAGCCGATCCGCCGCGTCCGGCGCGGGGTGCGGTTTGTGCAGGCGTCGGCCAAGCGGCTGGATCACATGGCGCGGCGCGTTTATTGCCGCGAAGATGATTCCGGCGCCGCGTTTGAAATTGAGTACGACGAGCTCGTGATCGCCGTCGGATCCTTGACGAACACCTTTGGCATTCCCGGCGTCGCCGAGCATGCCCTGTTTCTTAAAGAACTCACCGACGCACGCAAGCTGCGCGAACGCATTATCACCTGTCTTGAGCGCGCCAGTGTGCCGCAGACGCCGGACGACGAACGACGCAGGCTCCTTCACTTCGCGGTCATCGGCGGCGGGCCGACGGGGGTTGAGTTTGCGGCCGAACTGCATGACCTGCTGGTTGAGAATGTATCCAAGGCGTATCCGGAATTGGCCGGCCAAGTGAAGATCACACTGTTCGAAGCTATGTCCAGCCTGCTCGGCGCGTTCGACGAAAGCCTGCGCGAATACGCGGCACGTTCGTTTCGACGCCAGGGGATTGAGCTTCGGCTGCAATCGCCGGTGGCCGAAGTCGGGCCGGGCTGGCTGCGGCTTAAGAGCGGCGAAGAGGTGCCGGCGGGCACCGTCGTCTGGTCGAGCGGCGTGCAGGCGACGCCGTTTGTGGCGCAGTTGCCGTTCGAGAAAGACCCCGCCGGCCGGCTGATCGTCGATCCATTCCTTCGTGTGAAATCCAACCCGGACATTTACGCGCCCGGGGACAACGGCGCGATAGAAGGCCACTCGCTTCCACTCACCGCGCAGGTGGCGATGCAGCAGGGGAAATATCTAGCCAAAGTTATGAACGCCTGTGCGCGCGGAAAGGAGCCTTGGGCATTTAAATTCAACAACCTCGGCATGCTGGCTTATGTAGGAGACAATCGGGCGCTGGCCGACATTCCCAAAGCTAAGCTGCGGTGGCGCGGGTTTCTCACTTACCTGTTCTGGCGGTCGGCGTATCTCACCCGGCTGGTGAGTTTCAAGAACAAGGTGCTCGTGCTTTTCGACTGGATAAAAACTTCGATCTTCGGCCGCGATTTGAGTCGCTTTTAATGCGGTGAATCGTACGATCCAGATACAGCAAAGCTTGATTTGACACCATGGAATTCCCGCAACTCCAAAGCTGCTGCGACTTCGACCCCGCCGCTGAACTGGAGGCGGTGCTGCTGCGCGTTCCCGCGCGGTGGGTGGTTTATCTCTTTGCCGATGCGGATGATCGACCGATTCAACTGCTCTGTGTGAAGAACCTGCGCGCGAGCCTGCGGCGGCGCCTCGGCCCGCCGCCCGAGAATGAGCCTTCCCGGCGAGTCGATTACCGCCAACTCGTTCGCAGAGTGTATTGGCGACGCGTTGATAGCCACTTCGAGGCCGACCTCCTTTATCTTGAACTCGCGCGCCAATTGTTCCCCGACAGCTACGAGCAGATCGTCGCGTTTCGGCCGGCCTGGTTCCTGCACATCGACATTGATGCACCGTTTCCGCGGTATGTCAAAACTGAAACGCCGGCCACGCAGAGCGGCCAACTGTTTGGCCCTTTGGAACACAAGGCCGATGCGCAAAAGCTCATCGAGCAACTGGAAGACTGGTTCGACCTGTGTCGTTATCACAATATTCTCGCGCAGGCCCCCCATGGCCGCGCGTGTGCGTATAAAGAGATGGGCCGCTGCCCCGCGCCGTGCGACGGCACCGTGTCGATGGAGCAGTATCGGCGGTTGATCCAACTCAGCGCGGCGGCGCTTGCCGATCCGGCAGACTTCGTCCGCGGCCACGAGCGTCGCATGCAACAGGCGGCGGGGGCGCTGAAGTTTGAGGCGGCGGCGAAGATCAAACAGTACGTCGACTCACTTTCGCAACTCGGCGCCGGCCCGTTCCGCCACGTGCGCCCGCTCGACGATCTTCGCTTCATCACCCTCCAGCGAGGTCCGGGACCGCGCAGCGCAAAAGTGTTCCTGATCACGCCGACAGCCGTCAGGGCGATCGCGTGCCTGCTCGATACGCCCCAACCCGGCGCCGGCGTGGTGCAACTGGGGTTGACCGAGGACCGCACGCGCCAACCGATGGACCGCATCGCCATCGAAACGCTCGGCGTCGTCGCTCGTCATTTGTTCGCCGAGAAGCCGTCGGGTGCGTTTAGTCCTGGCGCATTTATTCCCTTGGATCAATTCAACGAAGAGTCGGCGGCCAAGGCGTACCGCGATATCGTCAAGCAGAAGTTATCGGACGAAACCGAGGATGAGGGAATCGTGCGCGAACTACAGTCCGTCGAACCATGACGGCGTGATTGTGCAGTCATTCGCACGCGCTTGCCGATAACTCTAAAGGTTGTTGTCGAGCAGCCCTCATTTGATGTCGCAACCAGGTGATCACTGTCCGTTTCTCAATCGATCGGATCCGCGCTGCGGGGCCAATTTCAGTCTCGACCGGCTCAGCCACGCCCTTCACCATTGCACCGGAAATTATGCAGCCTGCCCCACGTATGTCGAACTTCTGGTGGAACGCCGGGCGCGGCGCAATGCTGTCGCGCGTAACATGAATGGTCATGGCCAGCCGATCGTCCAAGTCAGCATCGTCGGCCGAACCGCCGTCTGCGCTGGTGCTGCGGTTTCTGTCGCATTTGGCCACTGAACGTGGGCTGGCCCGCAACACCATCGATGCCTACCGTCGCGACCTTGCCAGCCTCGCCGATTTTCTAAAAACCCGTCAAACGCCGCTCGACCGCGCCGTCGCCGAAGACTTTACCGCCTACCTACGAGATCAAACCCGCAAGGGCCGATCGACCAAAACGCTCGCCCGCCGCGTGGCGGCGATGCGCGTGATGCTGCGTTACATGGCGGGCGAAGGACGCGACGTTGATCCTATTTTGCAGCAACTCGAACGCCCAAAGCCCGAACGCGCCCTTCCCAAGATCCTCAGCCGATCGCACGTAAACCAGTTAATTGCGACGCCCGATCCGGAGAACCGCATGTTCACCCGCGACGTGGCGATCTTGGAACTACTGTATGCCAGCGGTTTACGCGCCACGGAACTGTGCGACCTGCCGCTGCGCGACGTGAATTTGCAGGTCGGCTGCGTGCGCGTGCTGGGCAAGGGGCGGAAGGAACGCGTCGTGCCGATGGGCAAGGCCGCCATTGGCGCGATCGAACGATACATCGCCGAAACCCGGCCGGCGCTTGATCGGCGAAAGTGTGACCGCCTGTTCCTTTCACGCACCGGCAGGCCGCTTGAGCGCGTGGCGCTGTGGCAACTTATCGAAAAGTATGCGAAGAAGTCCGGGCTACATGCGCGAGGCGTATCGCCGCACACGCTGCGGCATTGCTTTGCGAGTCACCTGCTGGGCGGCGGGGCGGATTTGCGCGTCGTCCAGGAATTGCTCGGCCATGCCGACGTCAGCACGACCCAGATTTATACGCACGTCGATTCAGACCGCATCCGCGCCGTACACAGGAAGTATCACCCTCGGGCTTGAAGGGTGATCGTCGATTGCGCAAAGCCGCCGGTGGACCCGCATCGATCGAACGATGTCGTCGTGAAGGGATTGGTTCGTCGCGGCCCCAAGCGGCTGCGTGGCCGGTTGCCGGTTGCGGGGCACTTCTCCACAATGGTTGACATATCGCCCGCCCGCGATAATTCTGTTCGTAGAGTGCCTTCAGTCATGTCAACACCATTCTTGCAGGTGGACGTTCTCAAGGTACGTCACAACATCGCAAAACTGGCAAGCTACGTCGCGGCGCATGGATTGACTGTTCGTCCGCACACCAAGACGCACAAGAGCCGGTATTTCGCCGGCCTTCAGATCGCCGCCGGCGCTCGTGGGCTCACGGTGGCCAAGGTTGGCGAAGCAGAGGTGATGTCGGATGTTGTGCCCGACATGCTTCTCGCCTACCCTGCCGGAGATCCTGGCCGCGCCGGCCGGGCGGCGGCGTTGGCGCGGCGCGCGACCCTGCGTGTGAGCTTCCCGATCCCCGGATCGCCGCGACGCCGAGCGGTTTCATACCAACATCATCGGCAACATGACATACCAGGAGGCGGCGGATTTGTGCGGGCCGCTCCAACCAAAGTTGGTGATCCCGACGCACTGGGACATGTTCGCCATGAACCTTGGCGACCCGGCGGCGTTCGCGCGCTACATGAACGTGGAATATCCACAGGTGCCCACACACATCCCCGACTACGGTCGGCGGATTACACTTGGCGCAGCATAGTGCCTGCGTCGGCCAGGGCGGCATCAATAGAAGAATAAGCCGACGCGATATCGTACCGCTGGGCCACCAGTTGCCGCAGATCGCCATTGGTTTCCACAATGCCAACTTTGCAACGGTCGGTTGCGCGAAAGCATCGTGTGTGTCGCTCGCCGATCGATCCTGTGCCGACAATGAGTATTCGGTGTTGCATAGAGGTGCTTTAGTATCCACGTTGCCAGTCGACGATTCCGGTGAGAGGCTGTTCGTGGCGGAATCGCCGATAATTGTCGACGAACGTGTCGACCTTGCGCGGTCCCTTGTCCCATGTGCCGCCGCCGGTGGTTTGGATGACAATCACGTTGGGCCTCTCCCACAATGGATTCAAAACTGGCCGTACCGTTGCCGCGGCAACAATCGTATCATCAGCGGGAACTCGGCGGCGTTCCACAATGCCGCGACGGGAAGCAAGATTGCCGTGTGCGCCAAGGCGATGGCAAGCACCGTGTTCGAACTGGGGTTGAAGAACAGATAGGAGATCTGCACCGCGTAAAGCGGCAGGTAGATCGCT
>CAZXLA010000207.1:0-6384 GCA_964641895.1 uncultured Tepidisphaeraceae bacterium | reverse complement strand
AGCGAGCAGGTCAAGCAATAAACTGTCTAACAATGATCGTATCATTCTGCCCCCCGAAGCCGAAACTGTTGCTCATGACGGCGGAAACTGCGGCCTTGCGGGCGGCGTTGGGGATGTAGTCTAAATCGCACGCCGGATCGGGGTGCTGTAGATTCATGGTCGGGGGCAGCACCTGATCTCGAAGGGCCAGCACGCAGGTGATCAACTCCACCGCACCGGCGGCGGCGATGAGGTGGCCCATCATGCTCTTAATACTGCTCACCGGCACCCGTTTGGCATGCTCGCCGAACACCTGCTTGATGGCGGCGGTTTCGTTGCCGTCGTTTTCCTTCGTGCCGGTGCCGTGGGCGTTAATGTAGTGAATATCCTTGGGCGAAAGCTTCGCGTCGGCGAGCGCTTCGCGCATGGCGATGACGGCACCGGTGCCTTGCGGGTGTTGATCGGTGATGCGAAAGGCGTCGGCGGTCGAGCCGTAACCGACCACCTCGGCCAGGATCGGTGCGCCACGTTTTTGTGCGTGTTGTAGACTTTCTAAGATAACCATTCCCGCGCCCTCGCCCAGCACAAACCCGCCGCGCTGCGCATCGAACGGTCGGCTGGCTTTGGGCGGATCATCGTTCGCTTGCGAAAGGGCGGTGAGGCGGTTGAAGCCCGTCACGCCGAACGGATGGATCATGGAGTGCGCGCCCCCGCCGATCATCACATCGGCATCGCCGCGCCGGATGATCATGGCCGCTTCGCCGATGGCCTGGGTGCTGGCGGCGCAGGCGGTCAGGCAGTTGAACGCGGGGCCGCGCGCGCCGGTGAGCAGCGCCAAATGCGACAGCGGCATGTTGGGCTCCTGCTCGTACTCGCGCACCGTGCTCATCCGCTCCATGGCGATCTGGGCCCATTTCACTGTGTCAATTTCGTTGGCGTCGGCGTTCCAGGCCGTCAGGCCGGCGGTGGTGTAGGCGTCGAGGTCAAGCTCCCCTTCACCCGCGCCCAGATAAATTCCCACGCGATCAAGATCGAGCGATTCGGCGTTTAGCCTGGCAGCCTTCCAAGCCTGCTGGCACGCCGCCAGCGCGAACTGTGTGTTTCGGCCGGCCATGCCGTGCGTAGCAAGATCGGTGATGTGTTCGGCCAGTTTGAATCCCTTTACTTCGGCGCTGATGGTGGTGGGGAACGTGCGCGCGTCGAAGATGCTGGTGCGCGCAATCCCGCTGTCGCCGGCGAGCAGGCGCGACCACACCGACTCGATGTCGTGGCCCATCGGGGTGATCCAGCCCATACCTGTGATGACGACGCGGTTCATGGCGGAGCCTCAAACCAAAATCAAGCCGACTTGAGGTAGGTCGTAAGAAGCTTTTCTACCTCTGGGAGCAAGTCAGTGGGAATTTCCAGCCAAATTGTCGGCGCAACGCCGAACCGTCGTTGTCGAATTACTCGATGACTCTTGTCTTTGAACAGATCATCCCCTTGCTTAGAATCGTAGTGGGCGATGATGCTTGCTACCTTCTTTGCGTTGAGGCCGGGAGGATAGATATTGGGGTCTTTTCGCTTCTTTTTCATCAGTTTTATCGCCGATTTCTGCGTTGATAAGCTCGCTTAGCAACACCGATTAGATCATACGCCGTTATCACGAAAATCAAATCCGAATTCGCGGTCTCACGATAGATAACCTTCAATATTCTGCCCGCAGTTGTTTCGCCTTGGGCAGCGAAACTGTCATCGATCCGTTGCAGTAGTTCCGTCGCGGTTTCAATAACTTCGATGGCTTCCGATTCGTTTACACTGTGTTTGTAGCAGTGTGGAAGAAGCGTTCGAGGATCGATGTAGAACTGATATCGCATAGCCCTTCCGCTGCTTCACGATATCGCAGTAAACACCAGCGCCGCGTTTTGCCCGCCGAGGGAATACACGCTGCTAACGGCGGTCTTTATTGCAGATTCGCGGGCGGTGATTGCCACGTTGAGTTTCGTACCGCCGGCGACTGCCGGTGTGTTCATCGCCGGTGGGATGATCGAATTCGCCACCGACATCACCGCCGCGCAGGCGTCGATGCCGCAGCCGGCGCCGAGCAAGCCAACTTGCGCTTTGATCGGCGAGAGAGCGATTTGAGACAGCGATTCGCCGAGCGCCTTCATTAACCCGTTGAGCTCAGCACGGTCGTCGCGGGCAATGCCGGTACCGTGGGGGATGAGAAGGTCAACATCTTTCGGCGTCAGCTTCGCATCTTTAAGTGCGTTCTCAATCGCTTTGCCATAACTGTGGCCGGTCGGCTGCGGTTCGGTGATCCTGTGCGTGTCTTGCGATGCCGCAAAACCAACCAGTTCGGCGTAAATTTTCGCACCGCGCTTTTTCGCCGACTCGTATTCTTCAAGGATGAGCAACCCACCGCCTTCGCCAAAGACCGTGCCGGCGGCGGTGGTGTCGAACGGTCGGAGTGCTTCGGCGGGCCGATCGTTGGCGGACTCGTTCATGCGTTTGAGCAGTTGCTGGCGAACGAGGCCCATCGGGTTCACGCGGCTCTCGGCGCCGCCGCAAATCGCCAGGTCGGCCTTGCCGCGTTGAATGGTTCGGAACGCTTCGCCGATCGCCAGGTGGCTGCTGGCGGCGTCGCAGGTGATGGTGTTGCTCGGGCCCATCAGTCCGTGAATGATCGTGACGTGGCACGCCAGCATGTTGGGCAGGTACTTCAGAAGCCACAGCGGCGTGAGCTGCTGCATTCCTTCGCGGCCCCATTTTTCCAAGTTGAGTTTGTTGGGATCGGCATCATCCCGGGCCGATGTCATCGCGCTGGTCAGCTCGTTTAGTTCACATGAAATCAACCCCGCGCCGATGTTGCATCCGAAGCGCGTCACATCAAATGAGGGTTTCTCGGCGTGTGCCTGGGATTGCAGCCCGGCGCTTTTGAACGCATCGTCGGCGGCGATCACCGCCAGTTCGATGTCGCGGGCCATCACCTTCGTGGCTTTGCGGTAGCTCTTGGGGACGAAATCGCCGATTTTGTAAGCCGGCACTTCGCCGGCGATCTGGCACGGAAAGCCTGACGCATCGAATGCGCTGATCTTGCGAATCCCCACTTGCCCGGCGAGCAGGTTGGTCCAGAACGTGTCTGAGCCGATCCCGATCGGGCTGACCACGCCGACGCCGGTGACGACCACTCTGCGCACGCTAAAGCCTCACGTTGGTATCAATGCCGAACACGCGAAGCAGTTCGGTGAAGTGTTCGGTGAAGACGAAGTTGTGTTCGGGGAACTCCATGCCGGCCATGTTCTTGTCGATGTGGCTGAACATCAACTCAATCTCGGCGACGAGTTCGACGGGCATGCCCGCCTCGGCCGGTCGGACGCTCACGGTTCCGCTGATGCTCGCGCCGGCCTCGTTCAGTTGCTCGACGTTGGCGGTGTACACGATCGTTTCGCCGGGGCGGACGAGCCGATGGAACGTCGCGCGGTTGATCTTTGCGAGAATCACTTTCTCACAAAACCCGCGCGCTTCCCCCACGAGCATACCGGCGGTCTGGGCCATACCTTCGATGATCAGGCTGTGCGGCACCATCGGGAAGTCCGGATACAGATCGTGCATGTGATCTTCCGCCAACGAAACCGCTTTGACGGCGGAAGCCGACTGTTTCGGAGTGAATTCCACGAACTTGTCGATCCAGTACCAACGCATCGGTAGCTGATAGCGGTTAGCAGATAGCAGATAGCGAATTGAAGAAGAACTCTTCCACCGGCTATGGGCAATCCGCTATCGGCTCATTTCAGCTTCCCTTCAACATAGTTCACGATCGCGTTGACCGTGAAGAGTTTGCTCATGTGATCGAGCTGCGGGTCTTTTTCAAATTCTGAAAAGTCGGAGTGAGGCATCTTTTGCTTCAGGATCGAGATGGCTTCGGGCGTGACCATTCCGTCTTTGATGAAGTTGGGATCGTTCGCGACGTTGTCGGGAAGCAGTTCCCCACGCGGGATCTTGATGCCGAAAGCTTTCTCCAGCCGGAACATGATATCCAGGAAGTCGATCGATTCGGCGCCCAGGTCGTCCCGAATGACGGCGCCGGCGGTTACTTCTTCGTCGTCAACGCCCAGCGCGTCGACCAAAACCGCCGACACCTTCTGGAAAATTTCGTCGCGAGACATGGCCATCGGTCAATCCTCTTCAAGAAGCCGGCGTCCTGCCAGCCCGGAAAACGTTGCGCTTCACACCCCGCACTTCTGGCCCTAAATATTCCCCTAAGTGCTCCCCTAAATGTTCACCGTAACGTTTTGCAGAATCTCAAACCGTTCGCGGGTGTGCTTCAGCATCTTGTGATCAAAACGAACCAGCGCCGGATTCTTCTCGGCGAGGTTGAAATACGCCAATTCCAGCCGGGCCGATACCGCCTGAGCTGCGCCCACGGTGCCCGAAGCGCGGAACATCGCGCCAACTTCGGTATCCTTCATAAACTCAACGTCGATCCGAAGCCAATCGCCCGGAGCGACGAATCGACCATACTTCACATGGCGTGCTTCTTTAAGGACGACCGTCGACTTCGAAAACTGCCGCCGACGGTGCAACAGCCAGCCGGCGGCCTGCGTCATCGCTTCCAGCATCATCACGCCCGGCAGCACCGCAAAAGTGGGAAAGTGATCGGCCAAATATTCCTCAGCCAGACTCACCTGTTTCACCGCGATGATGCGGTCGTCGGTCAGTTGCTCGATTTTGTCGACTAAGTTGAACTTCAAAACGATGCCCTAAGCCGATGCCTTGACCGGCGACGGAAAAGCCGTCGGTTCGTACGCTGTTTGAGCGGGCATCCTAAGAGTGGCCGCGAACATTGCAAGTGGTTAGGCTTTCTGCAATTGGGAGACTCAATATGCCCTTGAAGTTCGCGGGTTTGACCTGCCTCGTATTAATGACGCTTTTCGCGGCGGCGGCGCGATCGGCGGAAGTGACGATTCGATTTGCCGTGACTGTTCCTCGGGGCACGCCGGAAGACGCGCAGGTGTTCCTCTCCGGAAACCTGCTCGAATTGGGCGCGTGGCAAGCCGCGGGCAAGCCGTTGGCGCGCGCAGACGACGGCCGATATACGCTCGATGTCGCCGTCCCGAAAGATTCGCGGCTCGAATACAAGTTCACGCTCGGCGCATGGGAATCGGTCGAGAAAACAGCAACCGGCGGCGACGTGCCCAATCGCACCGCCGTCGCTGACCGCGATCAGATGATCGCCGTTACCGTCGCGAGCTGGGCTGATGGCGCCGCCGCGCCGCCCAAAGAAAAGAAGCACACACTTACCGGCAACATCCGTTCGCTGGACGACTTCGAAAGTAAGATTCTCGACAACCGCCGACCGGTGTGGGTCTATCTGCCTCCGGGGTATGACAAGTCCGAAGGCCGCCGTTATCCGGTGCTCTATATGCACGACGGCCAGAACTGCTTCGACGACGCCACAAGCTTTGCCGGCGAATGGAAGGCCGACGAGACCGCCGAGGCGCTGATCAGCGCCGGCAAGGTCGAACCAATCATCATCGTCGCCGTCGCCAACGCCGGCACGCAGCGGATGAACGAATACACGCCGATGATTGATCTGCGTCTCGGCGAAGGCGGCAACGGCGACAAGTATGCGCGATTCCTCATGACCGAGCTCAAGCCGTTCATCGACAAAACCTATCGCACCATGCCCGACCGCGATCACACCGCCGTGTGCGGGTCGTCGCTGGGCGGGTTGATTTCAATTCACATCGCGCGCACTTATCCAGATCTGGTGGGCCTGTGCGGCGCGGTGTCGCCGTCGCTGTGGTGGGCGAACAACACGACCGTGGTGACCACCGAGCACGATCCGGCTTGGACCGCCAACTGCCGCATCTGGCTCGACATGGGCACCGCCGAAGGGGCAAGGCTCGGCACCGCCGAAGATTTGAATATCAAAGCCGCCCGCGACTTCGCCGCCGCTTTGCAGCACGCCGGTCGGTCGGTTGATCATGATTACAAATATCTGGAGGTCGAAGGCGCCGGCCACAACGAACCGGCTTGGGCGGATCGGTTTGATGACATCCTGCTGTTCCTTTTTCCCAAGAACCCCAACGACTGACGACTGTGCCACGTGGCACAATTCTCGCCCGAGCGCGACGCCCACAAAGGCTTTCAACGCAATTGTGCCACGTGGCACAATGCTCGCCCGAGCACCACCCCACGACGGCCTCCCATGCAATTGTGCCACGCGGCACAATTGTAAATAATCAACGTAAACGCCTTTTCTGTATAAACTTACAATCGCTCCAAAAAATCATCGACCCTAACATCCCTGCCCCACCTCTCTTTAATATGGAGCATCTGGGACAACTGGAGAAACATCGATGGGGCTGCTGGCGTCTACAGGGGACACAGCATCGGGTGAAGATCTCTTGACTCTTTTCT
>CAZXLA010000206.1:0-6457 GCA_964641895.1 uncultured Tepidisphaeraceae bacterium | reverse complement strand
CCCCCCAGGCGCCCCGCCCCCGCCGATGGGGAATTCGCTTTTGAGTTCCAGCAAGCTTTGCAAAAATCAGGCGTTCCGGTTCAAGACCAAGCTGTTCGGATTTCAATACCATTTTGAATTGACGCAGGTTGAGATTGAAGCCGTGGTGTCGAACGATTCGCAGACGGTTCAACAGGTGCTGGGCCCGAACGGCGCGGCACAAATTCGCGCCGATACCGAACAGTTTTATCCGCGCTATGCGCGCCTGGGCGACAAACTGGTGCAGAACGTGGTGCAGTTTTTGAAGCAGTATTGATTGATTGCGGATTACGGATTTCGGATTGGCCGTTGCATAGCGTTCTCAATCCGCAATCGGCAATCGCAAATCCGAAATCGAATGTCCGTCCTCGCCGTTCATACTCCCGCCGCCACACGCAAACCCTGGGTGCGCCCCTGGGCGCTGGCGGGGCCGATCGCGCTATTGGTGTTCTGCCTGCCGTTGCTGCGCCCGCTGCAGCATCCGGCCGAATTGCCGCTGGAAGAAGCGCGGCTGGTGGATATGGTTCGGCAAAACTTGTCCGGCAGGCTCTACATTGCCGACACGCCACCCATTTCATCGGCAAGCCTCACCGAGCCGTCGCCCACGTTTGCGCTGGTGCTCACCGGCCCCGCGTGGCTGATGCAAACGATGGGGTTTGATTTTGATAACAACGCCACGCTCATGGCCTACATGCTGATTGCCATCGGCGTGACGCTGCCGGTGGCGCTGTCGGCGGGGCTGATCTACCGCATGGGGCGCTTGTTTGAACTCAACCGCCCGCAGCGCGCGGCGCTGGGCGTCTTGTGCGTCACCGCCAGCGGGTTGGTGAGTTACGCCACCACGCTCAGTGCGCACGCGTTGTCGGCGGCGGTGCTGATCGGGTCGGCGTATTGCGTGATGTACGCGCTGCGCGCCGTGCGCGCCGGCAGGGGGATCGGCTGGTGTGTGCCGGCCGGGGCGCTGGGGATGCTGTCGGCGGCGCTCGATCCATCATCGCTGCCATTTGTAGTCATGCTGCCGATGGTCTTCATCGCCTGGCCGGTGAAGTGGAACTTTCGCCTGCTGGCCATCGGCCTGTTTATCGCCGGATCGATCGCGCCCGTCTGGCTGCACCGAAGCCTGCACGGCACACCCACCGCCGGCCCGCTGGCCGAGCTGGCTGCCCAGCCGCCGATTTTCACGATCGATGACATCTCCGGCAATATCGAATCGGGCATCAGCCAATGGACGGCTTATCACCTCGATCGACTCATCACCGCCACCATCGGCGCGCACGGCCTGCTCAGCCACTTCCCGCTGCTGCTCCTCGGCGCGGCCGGCGTGATGCTGATGATGCACCGCAACTGGCCTGAGAGCATCAAGTGGCTGGCCGGCGCTACGCTTTTGGCGGGCGTGGTGGCGGTGATCGTGATCGTGCTGAGCCGAATCGATTACACGCAGGCCGGCTTCGCCACCCGCTGGTTTATCGCGTTCAGCCCCATGTTGCTGTTCTGGACCGGCGCGTGGCTGAAGCAGCCGCACACCAAAAGCGCCTGGTTCGCCGCCGCACTGGCCGGCGGCTTTTCGATCGCGGTGGCGCTGATCGGCGCGGCCCGCCCCATGCCCCCCGGCGGCTACAATGGCTACACCGCAGCGAATGCGCTGGAGCGGATTGTGGATCCGGTGAGCGCGACGACGGTGGCGAAGCAATAACGGTTCGTCGAAGTGATTTGTGCCCGCAGAAAGCCGGGGCGGCGCTAAAGCTCTGCCCCGGCGTGGAGCGCAATAATTTTAACTGCGTCATTCGCGCATCACGCCGGGGCAGAGCCTTAGCGCCGCCCCGGCTCCAAAGGCCGGCTGTAGTGTGCTTCGCCTTCCAGATTCTTAAATTGTTTGGAAATTGCCGCTTGTCATTTGGAGCTTAGGCTCCAAGGCGGCTCATGCGCGCGCGTTCATTTACCGAGGCAGCATCATGCCCGCTTCTTCCTCAACATCGTCCAGCGACGGCTGCAGATGTTTGATCGGCGCCGACCTGACCGCCAGCACCGCCGGCGCGGTTGCGCCGACCACGCGCAGTTGAAGGGTGATCGATTCCCGACGCATGTAGTCGAGCAGCGTGCAGACGAACAACGCGATGGAAAGCATCTCGCCGGCTTCTTCCGCGATCGTCATGGCGGCCCAACTGAAGCGCACTTTGCTCAGGCCCTGCGCCGCCCACCACCCCTGCGCCATTTCGCCCCCGACCGCCGAGCCGACGTACCAGGCTCCGGCGAGGATGAACAGCCACCGCGTCGCCGTCGGCAGGCGCCACAGGAATCGAAGGTAAAATAATCCGACGACCGCGACGGCGATCATCGCGGGGATGATCCACGAGAAGTAAAAAATGCCGCGCGCTTTGCGAACGCCTTGCGTGCTCGATGAAAGGTAAAAGCTGGAGTGAATGCTCCCGCCTTCGTCCAGTGCCAGAAAGAGAAAGCCGAACCCCAGAATCATCCAAAGCCACGATGTTCCATCGCCGACAGTCCTATGGTGTTTTGCGATCACCAACAGCAGTAGCGCCGCGGCAATGAGTTGGACGACCGACCAGATCGCCGGCAAATTGCCTTCGGCGTCGAGGTCGAACATCTTCACCACGCCGCGCGGGTTGACGATGCCCTCGCGCGCGGCGGTGGCGGCGGCTTCGGTTTTGGGCCAGTTCACATTATTCATCGCCGCCTGCAATTCGGCCGGCGCGATTTTAATGCGATAGGTCTGCGTCGCCAGGTAAAGCGCGACGAGAACCATCGCTGCCCCAACGGCCAGCGCCGCCACGCGATGAGTTTTAAGCACAAAGTTCAACATGCTCGTACCCGCTTACGACGCGCCGACGCAGACCGTTCGACGCCTCGTTCTCCATTGACCGTGACCCAAACCTCTGACCAAACCGAAGTGAGCACCGCCCGGGCCGCCGCGCAATTGGCGTGATGCACGCCACTTTCCGTCGTGCCGAACCGGGCGATCTTTGCGCTACCTTAACAAATTATCGGTCGGCCACAAATGTAAAATGAATGTTCGACAGCGGTAACTGCAAAATTTTGCCTGCCTGCTCTTCTTAAAACGCAAAGATTACACCCGGGGGCGGGTTATCGGGCCTTGTCGAACTCGCGGAGTGCCAGCGAGTCCGGGTTCACGTTTATTGTCGGGAATCGGGTCGCATGCGGTCGCCGCTCGTTGTGAGCGCTTCCCGAGCCGTGTTAGCGCCGAACGCACGATGCGCCCGCCGCCACCGACTCGAGCGCTGCAAGCCACGGGTGATTTGCATCGGCGAGCGCGATCGCATCGCACAGCCAGCTCCGCAGCTCCGAATCGAGCTGCGGCGCCGCCGAGCGAAGGTCCAGCTCATCGCGATCGCGCGGTCGTTTGCTTTTGTAAAGCAGCGCCAGATGCGGCGCAATCACCGGCACGCCGAACGCGCCGCGCACGGTCCATTGCTCGCGCGGCCAGCGGATGCGCTGGTCGCGACGATACAGCCAATCGACGCTGTCGGATTCGTTGAGAAGCAATTGCAACTTCTGCCCGCGCGCGTTGATCGCATGCAGCTCGTGTACCGGCAACATGAGCAACTGCCGATCCTCCCGCCGCCAGGGCTTACGCGGCGGGTGTTTGTCATCGGTTGTGGCAATGAAAAACCGCCAATTGTAGAGAAAATCGCGCAGTGCGATCTGATCTTCGCGAAACACCGCCACTTCCACATCCGCGTGACTGCGCGTAAGCCGGCCGAGCCAAAAATCAATCGCCCACCCGCCGGCGAGGCACCACGGCCGATCAAATGCGTTCATCACCGTGGCGGCGAGCAGCGCGGGTTGGAAGTCGGGGAAGTCCACGGATGGGGGATTGTAACGGCAATCCTCCATCGAGTTGCTTCAGGAGATTCGGCAAATCAACTCCCAGGGATGATTTTCATAGCGCTGGGTTCACACGAGAAGTCGACCGCGGACCCGGTTTTTTAGTGCTGCAAATAGACAAAGCACGATCGCTCCCCCGGCCGGCTCGGGAATGCTGTTGCGCAAGCCAGCCGGAATCGGCGGAATCGGCCCGAGGTTCAAGGCTTCAAATGGTGCAAAACGTTCCCAAAGCGATGGCGACGAGCGCGCGTCCCAGTAAATCTGCGGATTGTCGAGCATGGCAACGTATAGCTCTGCCAAGGGCGGCAGCGCGCCGCCGCTGCCGCGAAGTTGCGTGCCGCTCCCGTAGGTTGCAGAAAGGATCGTGTAGTCGTCTAAGTTGATTGAACCGTCGTAGTTGAAGTCGCCGTCCTGCCAGATTTTGTTGTTGTAACCGTAGCTGGCCGAGAGGCGCGTGTAGTCGTCGAGGTTCACCCAGCCGTCGAGCGAGGCGTCGCCGTAATAGCTGTACTTCGCCAGCGCGGTGCTGGCGTCCACGGTTTGCCCGCTGAACGTCGCCGTTCCGCCGCTGAACGTCAGCACGTTGGAAGCTTCGGCGTAGGCGACGGCAAACGAACCGGCGTTGCCCGCCGAGGTGGTGATGCCGTTCCCCTGCCACGCGCCGCTTCCGCCGCCGTTCCAGCCGGCCTTGATCCATTGCGCCACGGTCTCCGATCCGCTGGTGGGGTTGCCCACCGGGCTGGTGGTGGTGTAATCGAGAACCAGGTCGTTGTTGGTAAGGTCAAGCTTGGCCGACGGCGCTGCACCCCCTGCGATGGTTAGAAACCCAAGCCGGCTCGTGCCAGCATCCGCGCCGAGCGACGCCGATTTTACGCTCCCCTGTTCGATCGAAAGCGATCCGGTTCGAACATGCTGGGCGGTCAATGCGCCGGTTCCGCGTTTGACGATTGCGCCGTTTCCATAAATAGCGCCATTCACGGCGCCCGCGAACGTGCCGGTATCCACTGCAAGTGTGAATGATGTGGTGCCCGTTTCGATTTCGCTGGCGAACGAACCCTCGTCTTCCAACTTCAAAGTCGGAAGCGATCCAGTCGGCGGAATGTCATCCTCTGACACATCGACCGCGTCGGCGGAAACGCCGAACGCCGCGAGTTCAGTGGATGCCCGCCCGTCGGAATAGTTTGTTCCAATATACGAACTGAGCACCACCGTCGAACCGGGCGCCCATAAAAAGTTCACTCGACTTCGATTCGTTCGGTTGTGACGAAAGGTGCCGCTTCCCGCAAGCGCAAGATTACGAGTCTGCGTGTTGTTAGACTTCACGCCCCCGTCGGCGGTAAGCGATGCGTTGCCGAAGATGCTGATGGTGGAATTGCCTGATAAGACGATTGGTCCGCGCAATTTTGTGGTCGTTGCGTTTTTTGGATTTACAACAATTCCTTCGCCCGCCGGCCCAACGCCGTTGATCCTGATCTCTTCATTCACGGTCGAATTGCCGAACGCGGTCGTGAATCTCAATTGCGCGCCGTTGGCGATGCTTGTCCCGTCACCGGAGCCACCTGTACCGGGGCCAAATGCTTGGGGGTGTGTGAGCACAAGCCTTCCTACAGAAGCGGTTAGCGGTCCAGAAAACGAATTGGCCGCCGATAAAATCAGCGAACCACTTCCCTGTTTCAGTATGCCTCCAGTGCCAGACCCGTTTGTGACAACGCCCGTCATAAAGACCGAATTGATCGTCGTAAGCGTTCGAGTCACCGACGTCGACGAAGGCGCGCTTAAGTTGATCGCCCCTCCGAGCGTCAAACTTGACAATGAGCTTCCGGCAAACAAAGTTGTATTCGCGCCAATGAAAACAGGATTCGCGATGACCTGCGATCCACTGCACCCGAACGCCGTTGAGTTCCCGTCGATGACCAGCGCCCCGGTGCCGATCGGGCCGTAATCAATCGAACTGCCGCTCATGGCGGTGCTGCGAAGCACAACAATGGTTCCGGCGTTTAATTCCGTTCCAAGAGAATATCGATTGAATGAATCAGCGAAGCCTATGCCCCCTCCAGGCGTTTGACCCATGGCCAGCGTTCCAGGCCCGACCTTTAGAATGCTGCCAAAGCCATTAACACTTGCGTAAAGATTGGTTCTTCCCCCTGACTTTTGAAGGTCAATGGTTAACACTTTGCTCGCCGGGATGGTGATATCGATTTTGCCTCGCCAGCTTGGGCCCGTCAGATAGCCTCCGATGTAGGTATTGTTAATCGTATTCGATGTTACGACGATGCTCGGATCAACGCCGTTGACAGCTTGGAAGAAAATTGATCTCGGGAATACCGCTCCTGCGCTGTTTGCGTCGAGCGCGATGAATTGGGCATCGTCAATCGTCAATGACCGAATAATAAAATCTTGGTTCAGCCCGTGGAGGTCGTCATCGTTTTGGCTGCCGATGATAATATCGGCGTTGGTTGGCGGCAGTGCATCGTTCAGCCAGTTGAGTGGGACGTTCCAACGCCCGTCCAAACCGGATTCGCTGTCAAAGTAAGCCTGAAATTGGGCAATCGCGGGGGCCGGAACCACCGCCAGG
>CAZXLA010000205.1:0-6495 GCA_964641895.1 uncultured Tepidisphaeraceae bacterium | reverse complement strand
ATCGATAACCAAACGTTCAAAGCGGTCTCCGTTAATTGGGGAAGTGGTGGCGTGGTGGAGTGATTGTGTGATGGAGTCGTCACTTAACGACAATCAACCACCTCACGACTCAACCACCCCAACACCGTCTTCCTCACCCGGTCCCAGTCGGCAACGCGGGTCGGTTTGGCGAAATTGCTCAAACCGGCCGGCGGCGATGGCGACGCGAACGTCTGCCATCAGCCGCTGGTAGAATCGCACATTATGCACGGAAACGAGGATCGGGCCAAGCATCTCGCCGGCGAAAAAGAAGTGGCGTATCGCCCCACGGGTAAATGTCATGCATGCAACACAGTCGCAACCGGCCTCGATCGGGCCTGAGTCGCGGATATATTTGCTATTGCGAAGCCGAATCGCCCCTTCGGCGGCGAAGGCGTAGGCGTTGCGGCCATTACGCGTGGGCATGACGCAATCGAACATATCCACGCCGTGGCTGACGGCTTCAATAATATCCCGCGGAAAGCCCACGCCCATCAAATACCGGGGCTTGTCGGCAGGCAGCATCGGCGCGACCGCCGACAGCACCAGTTTCATCGCGTCAAACCCCTCCCCCACCGCCAAACCGCCGATGGCATAGCCGGGGAAATCCATCGCGATGAGTTTTGAAGCGCAATAAGCGCGCAGTTCCAGATCAACCCCGCCCTGCACGATGCCGAACAACCCCTGATCGTCCTTGCGCGCATGCGCGTCGACGCACAGCTCCGCCCAACGCAGCGTGCGATCGACCGCCTTCAATTGATACTCACGCGGCTTGTTCGGATCCGGGCATTCATCAAACGCCATGATGATGTCGGCCCCTAAGTCATTTTGCACCTGAATGCTGCGCGCGGGAGTGAGATCGATCACCGCACCATCTATGTGGCTTTTGAAAACCACGCCGTGATCGGAAATTTCGTTGATGTCGGCCAGGGAGAAAACCTGAAACCCACCGGAGTCGGTCAGGATCGGCCCCGGCCACGCCATGAACTTATGAAGATCACCCAGCGCCGCCACCGTCTTCTCGCCCGGGCGAAGCATCAGGTGATAGGTGTTGCCGAGGATGATCTGCGACCCCGTCGACGCAACGGTTTCCGGCAGCAGCCCCTTCACCGTCCCTTGCGTGCCAACGGGCATAAACGCCGGCGTATCAAACACGCCGTGCGGCGTGTGAACTTTGCCGACACGGGCTTGGCCGTCGGTGCGGATGTGCTGGTAGGTGATGGCGGGCATAAATCGTTCGCCCGCGACTATCGAAGGAAATGAAAGAGAATGCAATTGGCGCGAATGAATGCAGAATCAGGCATGGCCGGCACCTATGACGAGCGGCGAGCGTCAGCGACCCGATTCCCGCTACAACAACACCGGTCGCTGACGCTCGCGGTTCGTCATTCGGGTCATACGCGGCACCAATTTACCCGCGCGGCTTCTCCTGCTCGATCAACTTTCGCAGTTTCTCCGCCGCGGCGCGCACGATTCGCTCGGCGTCCTGACATTCGCCCTCCGCCCGGCGGCGTTCGAGCTGGGCCAGTTCCAGCTCACGCATCGTGTTGTCGTAGTCATGCCGCAACGATTGCGCCCGTAACCGCGCGGCGGCGGCTTGATCGTCGGCGGTGGCGATGAGCGTGGTGACTTCACGCAGCCGGAATTCGGCACTCGACCGCTCCGTTTCCGCGCGCCCCAACTCATTGTGCACCAGGCGCACGGCAGCGACCGCGGCTTGGCCGTCGGCGGCGAGTTGACGCAACGCGGGGTCGTCGCGCTTTGACAACTCGAAATCGTCGTACAGTTTCTTCTCGGCTTTCCGCGCGTCGGCAGCTTTCTGCCGCAATGCTTTGTGAAGCTCATCACCCGACTCGGCCTTCTTCAGCATCTCCCCCGCGCGGGTTTCGGCGGCCATCCAGGTCTGGCTGCTTTTGGCCAATAACGCAGCGTCGGCACCCGACGTCTTGCGAAGCGCGTCGACTTCGATCTTTAACCGATCCGCCTCTTGACGCAACGCGCTGTAAGTCGGATCGCCCGCCAGCGTTTTCTGCACTTCGGCAAGGCGAAGATCTAGCTGACTTTGAATTTCGGCGATTCGACGCTGAGCGGCTTGGATCGCGTCCGAAGTCTTGAACTCGGCCTCCATCGTCGCCACGCGCTGCGCCGCCGCTTGGACGATCGTTTGCTCGGCGCCCTTTGACGCGTCGAGTTTGTCCTTAAAAGCCGGAATCGCGCGCCCGCTGCTTTCATACTGCTGTTGAAGCCGGGGCAGCGCCGCCAGCGCACTGGCGCGATCACGCTCCAGTCGCGCCGCCTCGGCGTTGAGTCGATCGGCATCGGCGGCGATGAGGTTGGCCCGGCGGCGAAGCGCGTCGGCGCGATCTTCGGCGGCGCGAACACGATCGTTCACGCGATCGAGCCGTTCGGTCGCCTGCCGCAGCTCGTCCTTCGCCTGATCAATCTGCCGCTGCAGGTCATCCGCCGGCGCTGCGGCGACCAGCGCAACCAGTGTGCAAAGCAATAAAAGTGATCGCATAGGCAAAGCCTCCGGCCTCTTACCAACCAGACATTATCCATCAAACACGGTTAGCAGAAAAACAACGGCTACGGCGGCACGGGCCGGCTCGCGGGCGAATCGCCATTGAGCGAGATCGCGTAAACCACCGCCGAGCCGTTCTGGAAGACCTGCCGAAACCGCGCATCAGACCGCGCCCATTCCCACTCCAGCGGCGGCGGCGACGACGGGAGCGGTTCGAGGCCGATCAGCAGGAACATCGCTTTCGATTCCGCCAAACGCTTCAACCACAAATCGCGATCCGGATCGATTTGCATCGCCGGGATTGCTTCGCGAAGCATGTTGCGCTCCGACATTGGCATGGAAAACCTTGGCAGCTTGCTGAGGTCGGTCACCGAGGCGCTGACCGGCACATGCATCGCCCGGCGGTCGAGGCGATGGCCCATGAGCGGGTAGGTGAGGTAAGTCCCGCTGTAAGCAATCGGCTGATCAGAAGAAGGCTGGGCGCGCAGGAACGTCCACGCTTCGGCGAGGCCGCCGTACTTTGCCTGCCACGCGACGTCGGCCGATGCAGGAAGCGATTCGACGTACGCCCGCCAGTTCACCCAGATCGTCGCAGCGGCCAATACGGCGGAGACGATCACCGTGACGCTACGAACCCGGCCCGGCCGCCGCGTCAGTAAGCGAATCAGTTGCACCGCGACCACACCTGCGACGGTTGCCAGCAGCAGTTCGGCGACCCAGTCCTGGGCAAAACTCGTCCCGACTGCCGCGCCCGCTATCGCGACGGCAAGCGGCAACATTGCACGCGGCGGCCATAACGCCGCGCTCAACATCGCCGTGATGATCCACGGATAGAGAAACCGCAGTTCGCCATAAGGCGAAGTGAGAATGAACGCGATCGTGCCCGCGAGAGGGCCGATCACCAATGCGCGCGGCACCGCTTCTCGAATCAACCTGCCGCGAGCCATCAGGGCCGCGCCCAGAAGCAGAATCGGCAGGACGACCGCCAACACAGGGCCGAGGCTGAAGTAGCCGTCGACAAAAATCTCGCGCAGCCCCGCCGGATCGCTCAATCGCGGGCTGGGCACTGTAACGAACAGGCCTTCGAACATCGTTTCGCCCACCAACCGAATCGCCACGGGAAACACCGGATTGCCGAACTGCATCCAATTTCGCAAATACCACGGCCCCGCCAATACCGCAGCGCACGCAACGGCGATGATTGGCAGCGGCATCGGCGGGCGCTTTCTCGGGATGATCATTAAAAAAAGCGCCGGCGCCAGCGCGTAAACGCAGGTCAACTTCATGCTCGCCGCCAGCCCGAATGCGATCCCGATTCGCCACGGTGCCAGCTTGTCGATGCGCGCAATCGCGTTGATAAACATCAGGACGAACGCGGCAAGAAATAGATCGTCCTTCGCCAACGCCGCCTGCCGCACGATCGGGCCACAGACCGCGCCGGCGATTCCGAGCAGCGTCGCGACGAGCATGCTCGCGCCCAACCGCCGCGCGAGCTGCACACCGGCCAGATAAATCGCCACGACCGCCGGCGCCTGCATGAACCGCGCCGCCACATCGCTGCCGAACGGCGCGATCAGCCATGTGGCAAAGATCGACCCGCCCAGCGGCGAATAGGTATTGGCCGGGTTGAAAAACCACGTTTCATAAACCGTGATGCGATGGTTCTGCAGCCACACTGCGGCGGCGGGCAGGTGATAGGTGAGCGGGTCGTCCGACATCGGCGGCAATACGCGAAAATTCCACACCAGCGCCGCGACGGTACAGCCGACAATACTCAGTCCGATGTGCACCGCGAATCGCTCCGCTTTCGTCATCGGTTCGATGGCGTGCGGCTTGGAAAACACGCGCAGCGCAATCGCAGCAATTAAAAGTGTGACGACGGCGATCCAAATTGGCGAAAGCAGCCCGCAAATTCCCAGCCCGCCGACGATCACATACTGCCCCGCCCACCACAGCAGCATCGCATCAAGCCAGACCTGCACACGATCACCCGCACCCAAAGCGCGCGCGGCGCGAAACGCCCCGACCGCCAGTGCCGCGTTCATCGCGATCGCCCATAGCAGGCGAAGTTCGTGCTCGAAATCAATCACGCGGCCGAAGGATATCGCAAATCACAGCGGTGTGGTTCGATGCGGCTCCACGGAACTTTTCCACTCAATACGCCTTCACCAACACCGCCTTGGGGTAGGAATAGCGCACGATCTCTTCAGCAGGTATTCCCCGGCGGGCCATTGCTTCGGCGCACCACTGGCACATGCCTACGCCGTGGCCGAAGCCGTGGCCGTCGGCAAAAACGATATCGGTCGGCTGGTTCACGGGTTTGAAAAAACTGCTGAGCAATTGCGGTCCGCTGCCACGGTCGGCGTTGCAGGCCCAGCGCGTTTCTTCGCTGCCGAGGCTGAACTTTTGGCCGCTGACATCGGTGATGATGAATCGCACCGGTCGGCCGAAGCGGTTGACGTATTCGACATCAATACGATCCAGCCCCTGCATCCGCGCGACGGCGTGCCCGCGCGTGGTTCCCCATGTGCGCACGCGGCGCGTCAATTCGTTCTTATCAATCGTCACCGGCGCCCAACTGTGCCGTGGTGAAATGTTGCACAAGCCGCCCACGTTGCGCTCGCTCAACGGCGGAATATATTGATCGCCGAATGCGTCGTAAGCGTTCTGCCCCACGCCGCCGCAGCAGGCGCTGAAGTAGGCTTTGAAGATCTTCTCGTCGCCGTTTTTCCCCCACGCGGCAACAATCCCGCGGGTGGCGTCGACAGCTTCGGCGGCTTTATCCGTCTCAGCCTTCACTCCGCCGTAGACCTGGCTGCGCGTGTCGGCCCACACGTCCCAGTGCTTGCCGGTTCCCTGCGTCTTTGCTTCATAAAGCCCATAGGTTCGAGCGACGATCGCCTGGGCTTTGAAGGCTTCGATGTTCCAGTCTTTGAACAATTCGCTGGCCAGCACGCCGAGCAGATATGATTCGGCATCGACGTGATTGACGACATCAAACTTGCCGCTTCCGGTCGGTACGAGTTTGAACTTGCCTCGGTAGAGCGCGCCGTTCACCTGCATCGAACCATCAACATCAGGCACCACCGTCAACTCGCCGCCGGGAAATGTCACCGTGCCGACGCGCCACTGACTTCCTTCCAGCGCAATCGCAACGGGCTGCCCGTCCGGGAATGTGAGTCGGCGCGACGACCCCTCACCGCTGCTGGCAAACACCGCCGGCTGGTTGGTGGCGATTGCAACCTGATCCGCCCCCGCCGCCAGCCGCACGCGGATGACGGGCAGGCCTTCGCTGCCCGGCCGTGTTCGCCCGGCGCAACCGGCGGGAATGATCACGAAGCTAAGGAGAAGCATCGTCCAAAGCTTCGAACGATAAGCACTCATAGGCATCCTTGCCTTTCTTGATTTGAGATTAGATTGTGACGCGCACCGGCGGCAGAATCAAACGCTCTGGTACGCCGGGCATGGCGAATGGCGCGTGAACGCATGGTTCGTCGCTTTATGCTGCGGCAAATGCAAGGCAACGAAAAATCTCGGCAGCAGAATAACGAACGCGGCCGAAACGCCCTCCAGGCGTTTCGGCCGCGATGTTTCTATTGCGATCGCCGGTCTTACGATTCCAGCTTGCGCAGCGTGAGGCTATAAGTGCCCAAAGCCTGCTTAATTTCGTTCAGGCTCGTCTGGCCAAAGTTTTTGCAGCCGAGCAACTCATCTTCCGTGCGGGCCGCGAGCTCGCCCACCGACATGATATTGAGCCGCTGCAGCGCCTTGCGGCTGCGAACGCTCAGTTCCATGTCAGCCACCAGCTTGTTAACAATCTCCGGCGGCACGTCCCCGGAAATCGTTGGAGCGCGGCGCACCGGCGCCTTGGGCTCTTCTGCCGCTTGGCCGAGCCGCAGACCCTTGCTGGCCAGCAAGGCCTTGATTTCGTTCAGGCTCGTTTCGCCAAAATTCTT
>CAZXLA010000204.1:0-6509 GCA_964641895.1 uncultured Tepidisphaeraceae bacterium | reverse complement strand
GATCGTGGTTAATCTTTCGGGGCGTGGCGATAAGGATTGTCAGGAAGTGGCGCGGCTGTTGGAGTCGGCTTGATCATGACCAAGAAGCTGAAAGAACGGTTAGAACTCGCATTCAAATTGACGTATGACCTTTTCGAGAACCTGGACGAAGCGTGCCTTCAATTGGATTTGCCAAAGCTGCAATCCAATCGGATCGCCAGCCAGGTTTGGTGTATCGTCGGCGCGCGCGAAAGCTACACCAAGGCTATCCAGGCGAATTGCTGGCAGGGTTTCTCCTGCAGCCTTAAGTCGCCGGGACAGAAACAATCGGTGCTAACAGCTTTGGACGCCACGCGAGAGAAGCTGCACGCAATCGAATTTGACGGACTAACTGAGACACAGCTCGACCTGGCATTGCGTTTGCTCGAGCACGAGGTTCAGCATCACGGACAACTCATCCGTTATGTCTATGGAAACGGACTTTCGTTTCCGTTGAGTTGGAGTGAGAGATATACGGTGTGATCATTTGGCATGCGGCTTAGGCCGAGCATTGCGCGCCTTGCTCTTTTCGTTGCGCCGCCGGCCGATCGCTTTCCTTGCGAAGAGACGCAATTCACAGCGCATATGTTGTTTTACTCCGGCGGTTACCGAGATATGATCCATCCATGCTTCCGGTGCTGAAGAATCTCCCCGATTTTCTTGAAGTAGATGACGGCGGGTTTATCTCGCTCAAAGGTCATCGGATTGGATTACATCATGTGATCCGCGAATATGACGATGGCTTGAGCGCGGAACGGATTTGGACTCGATTTCCCACCCTTGAACTGCCAATGATCCACCGCGTGCTTGTGTATCTTCTCGAGAACGAACCGGAAGTACGCGATTATTGCCGCGTGCATGATGAAGAAATGGATCAACTCGAACGGGAGCACATCAATAAGGGACCAAGTCTGGAAGAACTGAAGCGCCGCGCAGCGTTACGACGTCGGTCGCAGGCGGGATGAGCCATGCCGATCGACTACCTCATTGATGAGCACATCCGATCGTGGCTTGGTGACATGCTGGCCAGAGAAGGGGTACGGCGCGGCAATCCAATTCATTTCCTGGATGTCGGCGATCATGATGCCCCGTCCCTAGGATCAACCGATCCAGAACTGCTCGCGTGGGCCGCGGAGAATGGATACGTCCTCGTCTCGATGGACAAGAAAACGATGTCGACCCATTTTGCGAATCTCTTGGTCGCAGGGAATCACAGTGCCGGTGTATTTCTGGTTCGACGTAAGACTCCGCTGTCCGTTGCAATCGACTTTCTCATGTATGCGGCTATTGAGAGCTCAGAAGGAGAATGGGCCGACAGTATCACTTATGTCTGATGCCAATTGGTTCGTTTCGCCGTCCTTGATTCCCCCCCCGCCGCGTCTAACATCCACGCCCGATGTCCTCCCGTCTCGCTGAATCGATTGCCTCGGCGCGCAAGAGCAAAAAGCTTGCTTTTCTGCCGTTTCTCGCCGGCGGGTATCCGGATATTCCCACCTTCATCGAAACGGTCAAGGCCGTCGCCGGTGCCGGAGCGGATGCGATTGAGATTGGCTTTCCCTTTTCCGATCCTATCGCCGACGGGCCGACCATTCAGGCGGCGTTTGCCCAAACGCTTTTAAAGGGTGTGAAGGTCGAACACATTTTCGCCGCGGTTGTTGAAGCGCGCAAGACGGTTAAAACGCCGCTCGTCGCAATGGTGAGTTACTCAATTGTCTATCGGTACCCACTTGGCAAGTTCCTATCCGGAGCTAAAGCATCCGGCTTTGATGCGATTCTCATTCCCGATCTGCCGCCGCCCGAGGCGCAGAATATCTGTCACACGATCAACGCCACGGGACTGGATACGGTGTTACTGGTAGCGCCGACAACGTCACCCAAACGCCGCGCAGAGATCGGCAAACTCTGTACAGGATTCGTGTACTATCTGAGCGTAAGCGGCATCACCGGTGAGCGCGACGCCTTGCCGGCTGACCTTGCCGCCAACGTTAATGCGATGAAGGCGCTGGCGAGTGTGCCGGTGTGTGTGGGGTTTGGTATCTCCAAGCCGTCGCACATGAAACAGGTGGCGGCGGTGGCGGACGGGGCGATTGTTGGGTCGGCCATCGTCAAGCGCATGCAGCAGCACGCCGGTGAGTCGCCGACGGCAATCGCCAAAGCAGTCGCAAGTTATTGTCGAGAAATGACTTCTGGTATATAGGATTGGGGGAAAGCAAACGTTCTCCTAACCACGCAACAACTAGCGTGTCTTGTCGAATGGAACGGCCGGTGAACGAATCTGCACAACCGCAGCCTTCGAAGCCGGCCGGCCCGACTGATGTTGGACAGGGCGACGCCGAGCTCATCGCCCGCACCCTGCAAGGCGAGAAAACGGCGTTCGATGAGCTGATCCGAAAATATCAGCGGCAGGCGGTGGCCGTTTCGTATCGCATGTTGGGTAACGTAAATGACGCCCTTGAGGTGACGCAGGAAGCTTACCTGAAGGCCTATCGCAGCCTGGCCACGCTGCAAAACCCGGCGGCGTTCGGCGGGTGGCTGATGCGAATCGTCAGCAACCTGTCGCTCAACTACCGCCGGGGCCGAAAGCTGCGCAGCCAACTGCCGCTGGATGACCTGCTCGGCCCGCAGCCCGAATCCGCCGGCGGCGGCGAGTGGATGAGTGCCGACTCCGACCCTGCGCGTGCCATGGCCGGCAAAGAACTGGGCGAGCGGCTTAAGCAGGCGCTGGCGCAACTGCCCGAAAAGCAACGCGACGCCATCCTGCTGTTCACGGTTGAACAACTGCCGCAAAAGCAGGTGGCCGAGATTCTCGATTGCAGCGTAGAGGCCGTGAAGTGGCATGTGTTTCAGGGTCGAAAGAAGTTGAAGGAAATGTTGAAGGACGTGATGTAATCAGTGACGAACGCCTGGTTTCTGGTGGGGCAGACATTCCTGTCTGCCACGGCATTCCATGCCGTGCGACGTTCGAGATCGCATGGAAAGCGATGGCAGACAGGAATGTCTGCCCCACCGATTCGTCATTCGTCATTCGGATTTGATTCAGGTTTCTGGTTTCGTCGTTCTGGTTTACAGGCAGGTGCAGTAGGCAAATGAACACCGATGACCTCGAATTTCTCATCAGCCAGTATGTCGACGGAACACTCGACCCCGAGCAGGCCGCCGCGCTGGAGGCGGTGCTGCGCACGGATGGCGAGGCTCGCGCGATGTTGGCCGATCACCGGCGCGTCACCGCATTGCTGCTCGACAATACCGCCCTGCCGGCCATTCGATTTGACCGACTGGCTGAAGTGATTGCATCCAACATCGATCAGTCCGAAGCGCAGCGCGTTGAGCAGGTATATCGTTTCGCGTTCGGCCGATGGGCAGCCGGCGCGGCGGTGGTGGCGGCTTGTGTGTTGATCGGGTTTGTTACGCTTCGAAACGACGGTGGCGTAACAACGGATATAGCAGGAGTCGTTGCCGCCGGCGGTCAACGGGTGGTTGAAATCGATGGGCCGCGCGTTGAGCTGGCTTCGGCACCCCGCGTGGTACAGGTATCTATTGATTCACCGATGAACGCCGCGTTGGTGGCCACGCTTTCCTGGCAGGATTTGTCGCCGGCGGGCGCGCGAATCGTCGTATCCGCCGGCGAGCCGCCGGCCATTCCAGACGCGCTGAGTGGGCAATGATCTCAAGGCAACGAATAACCGCACCCGCTTGCGGCTTACCCGCAATTTTATTGAGTTTTTCACCGCGAAGCCGCAAGCGGGTATCACTGGGAATTGCGATGAAGTAGAACATGACATTGCCCCACCTCTCCCTCCATGTACTCAGGGAGGGGGTTGGAAGGAGGGTCAGATGGGTCGTGTGCAGTTTGCGCTCGACCCTCCCCCTGGCCCCCTCCCGGAGTACCAGGAGGGGGAATGACAGCCGCAAGGAGTAGCGCATGCTTCGCCGATTCGCCGCCGCCGTGATTGTCGCTTCGTTGACTGCATCTTTGTCTGCGCAGGATTCGTCGGCGCTGATCAACAAGCAGCTCGATACGCTCATCAAGCTCGATCTGAAAACCACGCTGCCCGAAGCGATGAAGCAAATCGCCACCGAAACCGGCGTGCGCCTTGAAGCCACGCCGGCGGTGTGGGAACTCCTTCCCTACGGCCGCCAAACGCCGATTACCGCGAAACTTGAAAATCTGACGCTGCGCGAGGGGCTGGTTGAACTGACCAAGGCGTTGGGATTGAAAATTGAGCTCAAGGCCGAAGCCGTTGAAATTCAGCCCGCTCCCTCTTTACAGCGGCTCGGCCGGCGCGCCACCGTTGAAGAATTGCGGACGCTATTCACGCTCGCGGCCACCGGGCTTGATGCGCCCGTTGATGCCAAGGGAATCAGCACCGCCAACCTTCTCACCGGCGTCGGCGAAAGATTGGCGAAACTAAAACCCGCGATCGAGTTCGAAAATCGTGCGGGCGATATCCCGGCCAATCAGGTCATCGGCATCGCGCGAAGCGCCAGCCTGCTCGACGCACTCGAAGCGTTCGCCACGCAATCCAGTGCCACGTGGTATCCCTGGGGCAATGGCATTGTCGTGCTCAAGAAACAGGAGTTGGTGAGCAACCAGCTCAGCAGGCCGATTTCGCTGCGTTATACCGGCGAAGACATTACGCAGGTGCTGCAGGATCTTGCCGCACAATCGGGCGTTGTGTTCACGTTTCGCCCAGGCTCGATTCAGCTTATTCCCGCCGAGTTCCGGCGGGTTCGGCTGGTGATCGACAACGCGCCGATTAAACAGGCGCTCGAAAGCATCTCTGCATTCACGGGGCTGGGCTACAGCTACGACGACCGCGGCGTGTACATCTGGAACCAGACCTACGGCATCGACGCGGGCCAGCGCGATCCCATCGTCGTCCTGCTCGATCTGGGCGACGGCGTGCAGGTGCCGCTGCCTCGCTCGCAACTGCCCAGCGATGTCCAGCAATATATTGATAAGAAACGCGCCGAAAACGCCATCCGAATGATCCGCGAAAAGATGAAGAAAGAAGGCTTCGTCCCGACTACACAACCGGCGAGTCCGGACCTTTGATGAGAGCCACAGAGGCACAGAGAATACAGAGAAGAAAACGCTATTACCGCAGATTTCGCAGATTACGCAGACTCAGAAAGAGCCTTCTAAATATCTGCGTAATCTGCGAAATCTGCGGTTCCACGGCCTTCATTTCGATGTCGCCGAAATACCCCGGAAGTCATACTTCGTCTCCAGCCGCAGCCGAGTGATATAGATGATTTCCTGAGTATGACCGATCAGGTGGCCGACTGAATGAAAGATCGCCGCCATTCCCGTTTGCGGGCCGTGCTGTACGTTGCGCACGCGAAGCAGCTCCGATTCGCTGCACCGCACGATCGCCTCATCCGCCGCCGCCACTACTTTGGAAAGCTTCATCAACAGCTCGATCTTTGAAATGGGCGTTCGTTCGGCAAATTCGCCGGGGCGTTTGCGCGTGTCGGGCGCCCCGCCGACGCCGCTTACAAGCCACTGGCCCATGTTGCCACACAGATGCAACAGAATGTTTCCGATCGCGTTCTGCTCTTCATACGGCCGCCACCAGATGTCCTCGTCGGTAAGCTGCGACACCGCGTGAACGATGCGCTCATGCGCATCGCGCAGCTCGCGGCGAGTGGTGATGTGGAATTGTGCCGACAGTGCATTTTCCGACATATCGAACTTCCAACTTGCCGCACCGATGGTCGGCGTCAGACGACAAACCCATTCGCTCACGCCCGCGGCTTCTCTTATGCTAGCCGCATGCTCCACACGTTCACAACCGTCGCCGTCGCGACGATTGCCCTGCTTCTGTTCGGCGCAGGATTGCTCCATCTCCTGCCAAAACTAGGACGCATGGGCCGATCAATTTCTGACGTATTTTGTCGGGCGCCGCTGCTCGATGTGCTTGTAACGTACTTCACCGTCGCCCCGCTGATCGCCGGCCCCATTTACGGCCGCTTCGGCGGGCTGTTGGGGGCGATCGCCGGCCAGTTTTTGGCGCTCATCCTCTGGTCGCTTTTACACGAAGCATTCAATCCGCAAATCCGCAAACATCCGCGCATCATCAGCGTGATCAACCGCCGCGTGGGGGCGTTTCGCAACTTGGCGGCCGTCTATTGGACGGCGTGGGTGGTGCCGGTGTTCTGGCTCATTCGTATGGCGGAAATTCTAATCTGGCCCGCGCTGGTATGGCTGGTCGAATTCCCGCGTTACCGCCACGCCGATTGGGTGAACGTCAGCCGCCACAAATTCGCGGGCCTGGTCGGCCACGACCTCATCTGGTGCCTGTATTGCGACTGGATGACCGGCGTATGGTCGCTGGCGGGCGAAATGCTCCGCAACGTCGAGAGCTTCTGGTGCCCCATCCGCTTCTACGACGGCAAGAAGTGCGACAACTGCTCGGTGGATTACCCCGACATCAACAACGGCTGGGTTCCCGCGACCGCAACCATGGCCGAGGTGACGGCAAAGCTGG
>CAZXLA010000203.1:0-6576 GCA_964641895.1 uncultured Tepidisphaeraceae bacterium | reverse complement strand
CCGCCAGGCCGCCGACCGCACGGCTTGCCTGAGCAATCTGCGGCAGGTGCATCAGGCGTTTCATTTTTATGCCATGAGCAACGACGGCCAGGTGCCGCTGGGCTATCGCACGGCGTCGAAACAGTTCAACAGCATGGTCTACAGCACCACCGCAGGCGGGCGCTGGGTGCTCTTTGGGCTGCTGGAGCAGAGCGGTTTGATACCGTCCCCCACGGTTTTCTTCTGCCCCGCGGAGACCAATCCCAAGTTTGCCTACAACACCCCGGAAAACCCCTGGCCTGCCGCGGGGGTGACGCCGACGAAGAACATCCAGGCCGGCTACGGCGCGCGGCCACAGCAGGAAATCGCCGACGATCTTTTGTCGGTCTCGGCTGCGCTGCCCAAACTGGAGAAGTTCAAAAACCGCGCCATCTTCGCCGACTTAACCGCAGCGCGCAATCGCGTGCTCTCGCGGCACCGCACCGGCATCAACGCCCTCTACGGCGACGGCTCGGCGCGATGGGTGGCGCTCAAGGCGTTCGATCAACCACAAGCCAGTTGGCCCGAACCGGCGTTCCCACCCAGCAGTTTGTATAATTCTACGATTGATGCGATTTGGAAGGCGCTCGACCGACATTGACCGCCGGGTGCCACGATCTTGACTCTCAGGTCGAGTAGTGCCGGTACAGAAGTGAGAATAAATGTGTCAATGCACGATTTGGCCCGAGAGCCAAGATCGTGGCACCCATGTTCTTTGCCTGATTCAAAACTCCGCCTGCTTGGGCGCGCGCGGATAAGGGATGACATCGCGAATGTTGGCCATGCCCGTCGCGTAAATAATCGTCCGCTCGAAGCCCAGCCCGAAGCCGGCGTGCGGCACGGTGCCGTAGCGGCGCAGGTCGCGATACCACGAGTAATCTTTGGGGTTCAGATGCATTTCGATCATGCGGCTGTCGAGCACGTCCAGCCGTTCTTCGCGTTGGCTGCCACCGATGATCTCGCCTATGCCGGGCGCCAGCACGTCCATCGCGGCCACGGTTTTGCCGTCGTCGTTGACGCGCATGTAGAAGGCTTTGATATCCTTCGGGTAATTCATCACCACCACCGGCCGGCCCACGTGTACTTCGGTTAAATACCGCTCGTGCTCGCTCTGCATATCGATGCCCCACTTTACCGGGTATTCAAACTTGTGGCCTTTGGCGATGGCGGCTTCGAGGATGCGGATCGCTTCGGTGTATTCGACCCTTTCAAAGCTGGCGCTGACGAACTTCTCCACCCGGTTGATGCAGTCTTTATCGATCCGCTCGGCGAAGAACTTCATGTCGTCCTGCCGCTCGTTCAGCACGGCTTTGAAGATGTACTTAAGAAAACTCTCGGCCAGATCGGCATCGGCGCGCAGGTCGGCGAACGCGATCTCCGGCTCGATCATCCAGAACTCGGCCAGATGCCGGCTGGTGTTGCTGTTCTCGGCGCGGAACGTCGGGCCGAACGTGTAGACCTTGCTCAACGCCATGCAATAAGTCTCAACATTCAACTGCCCGCTCACGGTAAGGTACGACTGCTTGCCGAAGAAGTCCTGCGAAAAGTCGACCTTGCCTTCGGGCGTCTTGGGGATGTTGGCCAAATCGAGCGTACTCACTTTGAACATGGCGCCGGCGCCCTCGCAGTCGCTTGCCGTGATGATCGGCGTGTGAATCCAGAGGAAGCCGTTCTCGTGGAAGAACCGGTGAATGGCCTGCGCCAGGCAATGCCGCACCCGCGTCACGGCGCCAAAGGTATTGGTCCGCGGGCGCAGGTGGGCGACCTCGCGAAGGTATTCCATCGTGTGCGGCTTGGGCTGGATCGGGTACGTCTCGGGGTCTTCCACCAACCCGTACACTTTCACTTCAGTGGCTTGGATTTCGAACGATTGGCCTTTCCCCTGTGACGCGACAAGCGTGCCGACGATGCCCACCGAGCAGCCGGCGGTGAGGTGGACGACTTCCGATTGATAGTTGGCCACCTTGCCATCGACCACCGCCTGAATGTTATCGAAACAGCTTCCATCGTTGATGGCGATAAAGCTGAACCCGCCTTTGCTATCGCGGCGGGTGCGCACCCAGCCTTGAACGGTGACCAGTTCACCCACGCCGGGCTTGCCTGCAAGTGCATCCTTAACCGAAACGATCATGCTCATGCACGTTCCTTGAAAAAATCGTCGAGCGTGGATTATCTCGAAAATGGTTCCAGAGTCACTTCAATCGGTCATCTGGATTCGCCGCTGATTCGACGGCCGCGTGACGGTGACACGGTCAGAATTTTGCACCGGCATATGTGGCCCGCGCGTCAGCGTACCCGCCGACGGGGCCGCGCGGTAGCGGAAAGTTGCTCTCGTCTGGCGCGGCGCGCTGCAGGTGGCTAATCCGAGATCGATTCCGGCGGCGGGCCTGCTCCACCTGCGGCGGCGGCGGTTCCGTCGGCAGGCTCTGTCGGGGCAGTGGCTGGGGGCGCGCCCGGTCGGGTCGCCGCGCGGGCGGCGAGGGCCGAATCGATCTCGGCGATGCGCACGACCAACTTCGCCGCCTCTTCCGCACGGCCGGTTTGTTCGCAGGCCTTGCGCAGGTGGTCGTTCAACTCGCGCACCATGGCGCTATTGGGCTTCGAAGTCTCGGCCAGCCGCTCGAGCGCCGACCGCACCGCCGCTTCGGCCGCCACCGGGCCTCGGGCGCGGGAAAGAATCATCGCGCACAAGCCGGAGTGTTTGGAAAGCGTCATCCTCGTCGCCGGCGACGCGCGCTGCCACGCCGAGCCGGCAATGGCCATCGCTTCGTCGGCCAGCGGCACGGCTTCTTCGATCCGTTTCGATTCAAACAATGCCCGCGCGTAAAGAGAAATAATCTCCGCCAGCCGCGCCGAATCGGGCGAAAGACTCTTGCGCAGAATCGGCAGGCTATGTTCAATCAGACCGATCGCTTCGGTGAATTCCCGCCGGCGTTCGTGCTTGTCGGCCAGCAGAAACTCGCTGAAGGCGGCATTGATCGAATCAGGCCCAAACACCCGCTTGGTCAGCTCGTTGCGCCGGCGGAATATTGCCATGGCGCGGTCGGTCTGGTTCAATTCCTCATAAAGATTGCCCAGCGCGTGAAGCGACCCCAGCATCGCCGACGATTCGTTCCCGAAAACCGCCTGCACGCCCGCCAGTCGTCGCTCCTCGATCTGCAACGCCGCGCCGTATTGACGGTCTTTCTTGAGCATCTCGGCATAATGGTTGTACGCGGTGAGCGTCAGCGGATGCTCGAAGCCGTGAACCTTCTCACTCTCAGCCGCCGCCTCGCGAAGAATCTCCAGCGCCTCGCTGCGGCGATCCATAATCGAAAGCACCGCCGTGTGCCGATTAATCGCCCGAAGCGTCACGGCGTCGGCCGGGCCGAGCACGCGCCGCATGCGGTTGGTGGTCTCGCGAAGAATCTGTTCCGATTCGGCGTAGCGCTCCAGCAGGCCGACGTACCATCCCCACGACGCGCGGCACGAAAGCGTGTCGGGATGATCTTCACCGAGCAACTGCTGGCGACGCGTCGTCGCCTTCGCGAACAACTCCTGCAAATCCTGCGGCGGGACGGCGATGTAGGTGGCCGATCGCGCCAACACATCAACAGCGCGCACGATGTCGCGGTCGTTGCTTTCCAGTTGCTTGCGCGCATCGGCAATGACTTCACGAAAGAGGTCCTTCGAGGGTTCAAACAGCCCCGTCATGTGCCGAGCGATCGCCAGCTCTGCCCGGCTCACGAGAAATTCCGGCGACTTATCAATACCTTGCGCCTTGCGCAAATCCATCGCCGTCTGAAGGTGGTTGAGCGCCAGCTTGGTCTCACCCATTCCGATGTAGGCCCGACCGATGGTTTCGCGCACGCCGGCTTCGACCAGCGGGCGGCCCTCGAAACGCTTGCCGAGCGTTTCATCGGCTTCGTGCAGCAATTGCTCGACGGTGATGGCCTTGCCGCGCAGGTTCGGATCAGCCGACGCGAGCATATCGTTAACGAAATCGTTGACCGCCGAAGCCGTATCATTCGCGGCCAGCGCGCGTTGGCGGCTCAGTTCCGCCTGCTGCTTCTCGGCCAGAGTTCTCTGTTGCTCCACGCGCAGCCGCTGCAGCGCCAGAACCGCGATCACCAGCCCCACGGCCATGGCGGTGACGATCGCCGCGCCCGCGCCCATGGCAATCGCGTGCTGTTGAACAAACTTTCGCGATCGATACACGCTCGAAGGCGGCACCGCGGCAACCGGCTTGCCGCTCAGGTAGGCTTCGATATCTTTCGCCAGCGCGCTGGCCGATTCGTAGCGCCGGCTGCGCTGCTTCTCCAGGCACTTCATCACGATCCAGTCGAGTTCGCCGCGCAACACCGACCGCAACTGCGACGGCGGCCCGCCGAGCGAACCCGCGTGCCCGCCCGCGCCACCGATGGTGTCGCGCATGCTCCACACGCGGGTGCTGGGTTTGGGCGGATCAACTTCCTGAATCATCCGCTGCACGTCGGCGTACGTGGCGTTCTGCAGCGACAGTGGATCGAACGGCGTTGTGCCGGTCAGCAGCTCGTACAGCATCACGCCCAGCGAATACAAATCCGATCGCGTATCAATATCTTCCCCGCTGAGCGTCGCCTGTTCCGGGCTCATGTATGCCGGCGTTCCGAGCAGCGCGTGGAAGCCGGTGTGAATGGATTGCTCGGTGAGTCGCTGCTGCGTGGCTTTGGCAATTCCGAAATCAATAATCTTCGGCACGGGCTTGCCATCGAGCAGCGTGATGAGAATGTTGGACGGCTTGAGGTCGCGGTGGATGATCCCCTTTTGATGCGCGTGCTGCACCGCCTGGCACACCGCCGCGAACAGTTGCAGCCGCTCGGCCACCGACAGGCGGTTGACCTGGCAATAGCACGTGATCGGCGTGCCGCGCACCAGTTCCATGACGAAGTACGGACGGCCCGCGTCGGTCGTGCCGGCATCCAGCACTCGGGCGATGTTGGGGTGATCCATCAGCGCCAGCGCCTGCCGTTCGACGCTGAACCGCGCGATCACCTGCCGCGTGTCCATTCCCAGCTTGATCACTTTGAGCGCGACCCGCCGCTTCACCGGCCGATCCTGTTCGGCAAGAAACACGCGGCCGAAGCCCCCTTCGCCGATGAGTTCCACCAGCTTGTAGTGACCGATGCGCCCGCCGGGCATGTCGCCGCCAATCTGCTCAGCGGCCTCGGCGGGGTTGAACTGCGGGTTGGACAAAAACGCCCCGGCGGTTTCCTCGGCGCTCAGCAGCGACTCGACCTGACCGCGCAGCGCCGGATCATTTTTACACGCCTCGTCAAGATACGCGCGACGCCTCTCGGTCGGCAGGTCGGCCGCTTCATCAAATATCTCGGCGGCAAGCTGGGTGCGCGTAGGCATGGGTATGGTCCCCTCTCCCGGTACCCCGGGGGAGGGTTATGGCTCGGGACAATGACGAATGACAAAATCCGAAATCCGAATCAACTTCGAATGACCAACGTTAAGCCCACTCTGCTGCCCTTGGTGGGGCAGACATTCCTGTCTGCCACGGCATTCCATGCCGGTTCGAACTTCGGACTCGCTTGGAAAGCGATGGCAGGTCGGAATGTCTGCCACTCCGAATCTTCATTCGTCATTCGTGCTTCGTCATTGATTCGGGTTTCTGGTTTCGGAATTCTGGATCATCGCAACGATCCTCACTCCGGCCCATTTCATTCGTTTACTTTTCAGGCCGGGCGACGGTGAAGCTACTCGCCCGGCGGCGGTTCGTCGCTGTCGTTCATCTGCCGCCACAGCCACGCCCGCGCGTAACGCCAGGCGCGTTTGACCGTGACTTCCGAAACCTCCATCGCCTTTGCCGTCTCCTCCACGCTAAGCCCCGCGTAGAAGCGCAGACGGACCACTTCCGCCTGCTGGGGCGACTGTTCTTCGAGGCGACAAATGGCGTCGTCAAGGATCAAGATTGTGTCGGAATGTTCGTCCGAGGCCAGATCAAGCAGATTGATCGGAACCGCCTTGGCCGCGCCGCCACGTTTCTGGCGCCCTTTGGAGCGCGCGTGCTCGATCAATATCCGCCGCATCGCCTCAGCGGCGGCGTGGAAAAATCGGGCTTTGTTGCCGACATCAAACCGGCCTTCTTTTTGCAACCGAAGGTAAACTTCGTTGACCAGCGCCGTGGGCTGAAGGGTGTGGTTGGAGCGCTCGTCGGCCATGCGATTGCGCGCCATCGCAAGCAACTGCTGATAGAGCGCCGCCGTCAGATCGCCGGAAGGATCGCGCTTGTTGGCGTCGCGCTTCTCGGCGTCGCGCTTGTTTGCATCCTGCCCGTCTGGAATGGTTTGACTCATAAAACATCTGCGGGCGTACGATGCGAATCGGCACCTGAACCGGCAACCTCTGACTGCAAATTGTGCGCCGTCAGTCTATGCCAGATCAGTGCCGCCGCACAGCTAATTCTCAGAGGTGATAGCAAGCGGTGGCCCTCCGAACCCTGATTAACCGCCCCAACCCCCGAAACATCCGAACCGGAATCCGAACGCAAAATCCGGGCGTTCGCTAAAGCTCACAACCCGGCGTGAAGAG
>CAZXLA010000202.1:0-6753 GCA_964641895.1 uncultured Tepidisphaeraceae bacterium | reverse complement strand
AGTGAATCGCCGAAGAGCCACAGAGACACCGAGTACAAAAAGCGGGCTGGGAGCGATGGCTCCCAGCCCGATATTGAATGCGCCGATCTTGAATTCTCTGCGCCTCTGTGACTCTGTGGCTCAGTTCCGGCCTTGATCAATGAACCTGAGCCGAATCGTCGCCGATGCGCATCGAATAGAAGCTGCGGTAGATGAACACCAGCGCGATCAAGAAAAACACGCCCGAGAGAATGTGCTGCAGCGTCGAGTTGCCGGTCTTGGTCATCTGAATCGCCAGTTCTACCGCCAGCAGCCCGAAGAGGGTGCTGAACTTGATGATCGGGTTCAACGCCACCGACGACGTATCCTTGAACGGATCGCCCACGGTATCGCCAACCACGGTTGCATCATGCAGCGGCGTGCCCTTGGCTCGCAGTTCGGTTTCCACGATCTTCTTGGCGTTGTCCCACGCCCCGCCGGCGTTGGCCATGAAGATCGCCTGGAACAGCCCGACGATCGCCAGGCCAATCAGGAAACCGACGAAGAAGTACGGGTCGATGAACGCCGTCGCCAAGGTCATGAAGAAAACGGTAAGGAAGATGTTGAACATCCCCGCCTGCGCGTACTTCGTGCAGATCGCGACGACCTTTTTACTGTCGGAGACAGAGGCCTTGGTCACGCCTTCAAGCTTGATGTTCTTCTTGATGAACTCCACGGCGCGGTAGGCGCCGGTGATCACGGCCTGACAGCTCGCGCCGCTGAACCAGTAAATCATCGCGGCGCCCATGATGATCCCCAGCAGGAACGGTGCATGCAGGATGGACAGATTCGAGACCGCCTGAAGGCCTTCGGGAGTCTTCGCCAGGCCGTCGGTCAGGATCATGATGATGCTGAACACCATGGTGGTTGATCCGACGACGGCAGTGCCGATCAGCACGGGCTTGGCGGTGGCCTTGAACGTGTTGCCAGCGCCGTCGTTTTCTTCCAGGAGCATCTTGGCCTGGACAAAGTCGGCGTCCATGCCGAAGTTCTGCTTCAGGTCGGCCTTGATGTTGGGTTCTTCTTCGATGAGGGAGAGTTCGTAAACGGATTGCGCGTTGTCGGTTACCGGCCCATAACTATCGACCGCGATCGTGACCGGCCCCATGCCCAGAAAGCCAAACGCGACGAGACCGAACGCGAACACCGCCACCGCCTGCGCCGGCATGAATGAGGCCAGCCCGGTGATGCCGTTGATCGTCGAGATCAGATACGCGATCGCCATCAGGCCGCCGATGGTGATCCCACCGACCCAGAACGCGCTGAAGTTGCCCGCGGTCAAACCCGAGAGGATGTTGAGCGATGCTCCGCCTTCCTTGCTGGCGGTGACGACTTCACGCGTGTGGCGGGCGTGCATCGAGGTGAAGATCTTGGTCACTTCCGGAACAATCGCGCCTGCCAGGGTGCCGCATGTGATGATCGTGGCAAGAATCCACCATAAATCGTCATTCGCCACACCGCCGACCGTAAGCCCGCCCATCATATAGTAAGACACAATGTAAGTTGCCACGATCGAAAGCACCGAAGCAACCCACACAAGACTCGTCAGCGGCGATTCAAAGTTGAACTTGCGGACGGAACTGAATCGGGCCTTGGCGACCGCTTCATTGAGGAAGTACGCCAGCCCGCTGGTGATGACCATCAACAGACGCATCACGAAGATCCAGACCAGGAGTTTGGTTTGAATCATCGGATCGGCAATGGCAAGGAGAATGAACGTGATCAGTGCTACGCCGGTTACGCCGTAGGTTTCAAAGCCGTCGGCGCTGGGGCCGACGCTGTCGCCGGCGTTATCGCCCACGCAGTCGGCGATCACGCCGGGGTTGCGTGCATCGTCTTCCTTGATCTTGAAGACGATCTTCATCAAGTCGGAACCGATGTCGGCAATCTTCGTAAAGATGCCGCCCGCCACACGCAACGCAGCGGCGCCGAGCGATTCGCCGATGGCAAACCCGATGAAACACGGGCCGGCCAATCTCGGATCGATGAACAAAATGATCGCCAGCATGATGAACAGTTCGACGCTAATCAGCACCATACCGATCGACATGCCGGCTTTGAGTGGAATGGCGTAACAGGGGTAACCATAGCCACGCAGTGAGGCGTGGGCGGTTCGGCTGTTGGCAAACGTATTGACGCGAATGCCAAACCACGCGACGCCGGCCGAGCCGGCCATGCCGATCAAGCTGAACAGCACAATTACGCCGACTTTCCACGCGGGGAACCCCTTGCCGATGATTTCTTCGCCGGCGGCATTCAGCGTGCCGGTGGGATACTCAGCCAGAAACCCGAAGTAAAACACGATTGCCGCGGTGATGAACACCCACAGCAGCATGAGGAACTTGGCCTGCGTGATGAGATACGTCTTGCAGGTTTCGTAGATCAGCTCGGAGACTTCCAGCATGCTCTTATGCACCGGCAACTTCTTAAGCTGCGCGTAAATGATGCCGCCAAAGATCAGGCCCAGCACGCAGATGCCCAGGCCGTACAGCAGCAGGTCGTGCCCGGTAGTTGTGCCGTTGAAGTAGAGCTTGGCCTCCTTTAGTTCGGCAGGCAGTTTGAGTTTGGCCTCGCTGGCATTCGCGGTGTTGGCGAACGCGGCGAGAAGAAGACCAACGGCCAAGGCTATGGTGAGCCCTTTCCAACGAGTCAGATATCGCATGTCTATTTGGAGCCTCCTCAAGCTCTGCACTGACGGGAGTTAAACGACGAAACGTTAAGCTACCAGCGTTAAGCTGGGCAACCTTTGATTAAGGGCGTGGAATGTTAAACGGAGATTCGCCCTGACACAACTTTCGCTCCGTTATACCGAACAGCTTTTCGGTTTATCGGTTGAAAGAGCGGAAAAGGCGAATCTGAGGAGGTCTAGCGCGTGGCCAGCCACCGCGCCCACTGGCAGGTGTTGATGATTTCCTTCACCCCGGGCATGCGGCTGATCCTGCCCAACGCCTTGCCGACATAGCGCAGCGCGTGATCCGCCGGACGAACGCCCAGGCGCGATCGCAGGTGCGGATCAACTTCGATGCCAAACCAATTGCGCCGGTCGGTTTCGTCGAACGTCACGCCGTCGTCCAGTGCCGCAATCGCCGCCGTCGCTTTGGCGGTGCTTTTCGAGATATGACCCAGCCGCCGATGCTCGATGCGATATGGCGCCGCCATCATCATCGGGTTGGTGTTGATCTCCCACACCTGCACGCGGCCGTTGTGCAGACCGTAATCCACCCGGCCGTAGTCCGTGCCCGCCAATTCGAACACGCGGCGAATCTGTTCGGCATGCGGATTGGTTTCCATGTACGCCGCTTCAAGGGCGACTTTCTCATCATCCACGATGTCGGTGATGTTTTGCACCCAGTTCTGCGAAAAATAGAGATGCCGCGCGACAAGCTCTTGTCCGCAGCGGAGCACGCCGTACTTTCGGAACATGCCGTCGGGGCTGCGAATGTCGATCCGTTCGACCACGAGCGTATCATTCTCACCGCGGGCTTTGCGCAGGAACAATTCCTTTTGCAGTTCATCGTGCGATTCGATCAACCCGCTCATTTTCCCCATATGATCGCTGATGCGACGGACGAACACCGGGAACTTCACGCCAGCCAGATCTTCCTCTGCACGATAGACCCGAAAATCGTTGGTCCCTTCGTCGTGCAGTTTCTTCTGCAACGCCGCGCGGTCGAGCACGCGTTCGGGTCGGTTGAGAATGCGACAACCCGCCTTCTCAATCTGCGGCGCGACGTGTCGAGCCAATTCGAGCTGTGCACTGCTCATCCGCTCAAAATCGGTGAAGACGTATGTCCCATGGTGCAGCCGCGTGGAATAAGCGCAATCTTCGTACGACAGAATCGCCACCTTGCCGATGAGGTCGCGGCCCCACGACTGGAGGAAGTTGCCTATGGTGTAATCGTGATATTTTTTGACGACGAAGAAGATCATACATGGATGATCTTCGACCAAAGAGTGGGGTCGCATCATTCGAAGTCCGATAACCGATGAAAGATCGCCTTAATGACTCAATAACCAGCCTTGGTTCTCCCGCTTCAATCCTTCCCGCAATTCAGGTAGAATATCGCGTTGCTCCCCATGCCCTTTTTGCAAAAGACCATTTCGCGCGAAGTAACCCTCGACGGCCGCGGCCTGTTCAGCGGCGAGCCGGTGCGGTTGACGTTCGCGCCGGCGGAAGTGGGCAGCGGCATTACGTTCGTACGCGAGCAGGATGAAAAGGTCGCCACGATCGCTGCGCACGTCAGCAACGTGATGAAACGCCCCCGCCGCACCTGCCTGCGTAACGGCACGTTGCACGTTGAAACGGTTGAGCACTGCATGGCGGCTTTGGCGGGGCTGCAGATTGATAACGCGGTGGTAAAAATCACCGGCGGCGCGATCGGTGAAGTGCCGATGGGCGACGGATCGAGCATGCCGTTCGTCAACGCCATTCGCGAAGCCGGGCCGGTCGAACAAAGCGCCGATGTTCAGCCGCTGATCATCACCCGGCCGGTGCAGGTAACGCTCGGCGACGCCACCCTTGCGGCGTTGCCCGGACCCACCGACCGGCTGGAAATCATCTACGACCTTGAAGCCCCGGCGCCGGTCGGCCGCCAGACGATTGCGTTCGTGCTTGGCACCGATGATTTCGCCGGTACACTCGCGCCAGCGCGAACGTTTATCTTTGAAGACGAAGCCCGCGAACTCGAAAGCCGGGGCATCGGCAGGCACCTTTCGCCTAAAGATGTGCTGGTGATTTCGCCCAGCGGGCCGATAGACAACCAATATCGGTTTGTCGACGAATGTGCGCGACACAAGGCGCTGGATCTCATCGGCGACCTGTACCTCGTCGGCCGGCCCATTCGCGGGCGGCTGGTGGCCCACAAATCCGGCCACGACCTTAACCACATGCTGGCCCGGCGGCTGCTGGAAATGCACGCGGGCAACGAACGTGAAAACCTCCTGCACCGCGACGGTGTGGCGCTGGACATCCGCAAAATCCAACGCATCCTGCCGCACCGCTACCCGATGCTGCTCGTCGATCGCGTCTTGAAAATCGAGGGCGATACGCGGGCAATCGGTGTAAAAAATGTCACGTATAATGACATGGCGCTGCAAGGCCACTATCCCGGCCAGCCGATTTTCCCCGGCGTGCTGATTGTCGAAGCGCTCGCCCAGCTCGGCGGGATTCTGCTCAGCCAGAAGCTCGAACACACCGGCAAACTTGCCGTATTGCTCAGCATGGATAAGGTGAAGATGCGCCACCCTGTTGTGCCGGGCGACCAGTTGATTCTGGAAGCGGTCGCCGTTCGGGTCAAGAGCCGAACGGGTCACGTTCGCTGTAAAGCATATGTACAGGAGAAAGTTGCCGCCGAGGCCGAGATTAAATTTATGCTCGTGGATGCCGAGCCGGTTTGAAGGTAGCCGATAGCCGTTAGCGGATAGCCGAGAGCAATTTAATCCATGCTCTCCGCTCTCGACTGACGGCTCTCGGCTGACAGCTTATGCCAGTTATTGCCCCCAATTCGATCATCAGCCCCGAGGCACACATTGCCGACGACGTGGAGATCGGCCCGTTCTGCGTAGTCGGGCCGCACGTTTGCATCGGCGCGGGAACCAAGCTCATCAGCCACGTTTTCATCGCCGGGCGGACGAAGATCGGCGCCGGAAACGTCATCCATCCTTTCGCGGCGCTGGGCGATTATCCGCAGGACCTGAAATACAAGAACGAGCCGACCGGCCTGGAAATTGGCGACGGCAACCAGATTCGCGAACACGTCACCATTCACACCGGCACCACCTACGGCGGGACGATCAACGGCGGCGGGATCACGCGCATCGGCGACAGCAACCTGCTGATGGTCAACGCGCACATCGGCCACGATTGCCAGGTGGGATCGCGAAACGTGATCGCCAACAATGTCATGCTCGCCGGCCATGTGGTGCTGGGGAACAACATCGTGCTCAACGGCCTGGTGGGCATCAACGCGTGGGTGACCGTGGGCGATTACGCGTACATCGGCGGCGCCGCTAGGATTCACCATGACGTGCCGCCGTTCGTTAAAGTAAGCGACAAAGACAGCATTCGCGCCCTGAACGAAGTAGGCCTGCGCCGCGCCGGATTCACCGAAGACGATGTCACCGCGCTGGACGATGCCACACGCCGGCTTTTCGTGAGCCGCAGCAAACCGCTAAGCGTAACGATGGCCGATTTTGATACCAACAACGGCATCAACGAGCACGTAAAGGCCATGGTCGCCTTCCTCCGCCGCCGCGATAGCGGGAAGTATGGGCGGTATCTTGAAGGACTGCGGAAGTAGTTGCCGGAGCACCGATGGCCGTGAAGCTCGATTACGATCGCATCAGGCTTGCCGAGTTTTGCCGCAAGTGGCACATCAAAAAGCTTTCATTTTTTGGATCAGTCGTTCGTAGCGATTTTTCGCCCGACAGCGATGTCGACGTTCTTTACACTTTTGAAGATGGCAAGACGCCGGGCTGGGATATTGTGACCTGCGCAGATGAATTGTCAGAGCTACTTGGTCGCAAGGTTGATCTGGTGCCGGAACACGGCGTGAATCGCTGGATTCGAACCCAAGTGCTGCGCGAGGCGGAGGTGCATTATGAAGGATGATTTGCTGTACCTTGATAAGGAACTGCAAACGTTGATCGATCAACTGACGGCGATTCTTCCGTCGGACCCAAAGTAGAGGCAGTAATAATGCGCGATCCCGCCCCACAGCCCTCCCACCCTAATCC
>CAZXLA010000201.1:0-6798 GCA_964641895.1 uncultured Tepidisphaeraceae bacterium | reverse complement strand
GGGGGGCAGAATGATACGATCATTGTTAGACAGTTTATTGCTTGACCTGCTCGCTGCTTCTCGATAAGTTATACAAATTATGTAATTCCGCTGAATTGCGTATCCTAAGCCTTTTGCATGTGGTAATCTTACCCTGCGGAGGAACTGTCCATGTCCAGCCGTCGCGGATTCACGCTCGTCGAGCTTCTGGTGGTGATCGGAATCATCGCGGTGCTCATCGCCATTCTGCTGCCGGCGCTCTCCTCTGCGAAGCGACAGGCGAATAGCACCAAGTGTCTCTCGGGCCTTCGCCAAATCGGGCAGGCGTTTCTGCTTTATGAACGCGATTATAAAGGCGCATGGCCGGTGGTCATCCATCAACAGGGCTCCGGCGCGCCATTCTTCCCAACGGGCCATGGCGACCGAGTCTGGCAAGACTTTCTTGCACCCTACATCGCCGGCAAGAAGACCATTCAGGAAAAAAAGGATCTGGAAGACATTCGTGCGACGTACGACAAATTCGCGTGTCCTGCTTACGAGCGGACGACCGATGCCGACCCGTTCTATTTCGGCAACCCGCTCGGGCCGACGGCGCTCATCGGCTACGCGATGCATTATCACCCCAGCTTTTACGAAGAACTTTACGCCGGCGCGCCGCTTGCCAGCGTCGGTTTAGCCTTCCCACGGATGGCTTTGGTTATTCGCGACGGCGCTCAAGGAATTTACGTCAAGGGCAGTGTTTGGGGGAAGCGAGGGTCAGAGCGCGGCGTAGTTGCCGACGCCGATGGTATGATCATTTTTACAATAGACCAGTTCGTTCCCGGCACCACCGGAAACGGAGTAGATTTTCAGCCGTATATGGCTCGCAACCCCAACTCGGCATTCAACCCGGCGCGCAATTTTCTGGTCAACGGCACGAGGCATGCAAGGCCCGGCCTCAGCAAACTCAAGGCCCAGAAAGTAAAGGGCATGAACTTGCTCTTCGCCGACGGGCATGCCGCGCCGGTAACGGTTGGCGAAGCATGGAATGCGATTCACAATCCCGGCCGTGACCGGATTGGGAAATTCAGTGCCTATGCAAATTACCGATAGGATTGAGATAGTCAGGGTGCTTTAAAAACATGGTTGAAGTTGACAGCCTCGTGGCAGGCTGACCAACATTTTTTCGAGTGAAACACAGGTTTCTGGTGCTTTTCTGAGGAGAACTATGCAACGCAAGTCATTGGTAATGGTTGCCGCAGCGGTTGCGGCAGGTTTAGCGTCGACGTCGGCTTGGGCCCAATCCGTCGCGGTTACGATCGGCGTCCGGGAGTCCAACTCGGTCGCGCCCGTCGGCGAGCCTGGCGGAACGGCCGGCAGCATCGAATGGATCAACAAGGATGCCCAGTCGCTACTGTTGAACGATACGTGGCAATCGTTTGTCTGGAACTTTGGCACCGATCCCGTTGCGGCTTTCGTCGGCAACGGCACGCTCAATGGAACGCGCGGAACGCTGGAACACATTCGGTTCTTAAACGGCGTCGGGTCGGCCGACTCATTTGAAATCTTTATCGACGGCCTGGTCAACACCGTCGCCGGCACGCCCACTACGCTGACGGATTTTGAATCCACCGAGACCCCCTCGGCCGATTTAACTGATCCGAATGGCGGATTCCTGTTCCGCGCCCCCACGTTGTCGGGCAGCACCGCCGCCAACCTTGCTGCGTCTCCAAATATCTCACAGGTGACCGATGAACTGGCCGACACGGGCTCGCAGTCGCTCAAGGCCTCGTGGGCGTTCATCGACGCCGCCACCACGCGCTGGGTGCGCTTCACGACCTTCAATGCCGCCGAGAAGGCAAATCCGACCATCGATTTCACTTCCGGCAACTCGCTGACGATGCGCATTCGTGGCCGCATTGTCGGCCCGGCCGTCCGCTGGACGAGCACGAGCGCCGCCGCCAACTGGTCGGACGCAGCCAATTGGAATGCCGGCACCGTGGCCGGTTCGACGGGCGCCACGGGCGACAGCGCGTTCTTCGGAGCGGTCAACACCGCGCCGACGGTCGTCACCGCCGACATTCCGCTGACCCTAAACACGCTCCGCCTGCGAAGTGCGAACAGCTATACCTTTGAAACCAGCGATCCGATCGTCAACACATTGACGCTCACGGGCCCTCTGGCTGTCAGCAGCACCAACATCAACGCCGAGCAAGGCAGCCACACCATCAACGTGCCGATTTTGCTCCCGAACAAGGCGCTGGCCGTCACGGTGGGTGAAGCTGCGGCCACCCTCACGCTGGCCAATGTCAATTTCGATCCCAACGGAGTCGGTGCCGGCCAGACGCTGATTAAGAACGGCCCGGGCACGCTGGTTCTCCCGCAATTTCAGTCGTTCGTATCGAACCCTGACGACACGCCGCCGACTCCCCCGCTTCCGTCGCGTTCGCTGACCATCAACGAAGGTGCCGTGAAGTTGACGGCGAGCACTGGTGGCGCGGTCGTCAGCCGCGCTAATCGGCTCATCATGAGCGGCGCTCCGGGCGCCTGGACAGGGAAGTTAGACCTTAACAACAACGCACTGATCCTCGATTACGCCGATCCTACACTCGGCGGGATCAATCCGCTGGGCTTGCAAGAAGACCGCCTGATCCAGGGCTACGCCGGTGGCGCGTGGAACGGCAACGGCATCGCGTCTTCGGCAGCGGCCGCCGCGCCCGGCACCGCCGTCGGCATTGCCGATATTGTTGATTTGGGTTCACCCGCGACGTTCCTCGGTCAGCCGGTAGACGGCTCAACGGTCGTCATGCGCTACACCCGCAGCGGCGATGCCAACCTGAGCGGCGGTGTTGATTTGGACGATTTCACGGTTCTCGCCGCCAACTTCGGCCTGGCCGGTCGGTGGGCGAAAGGCGATTTCAACTACGACGGTAACGTGAACCTCGACGATTTCACGGCGCTGGCGTCCAACTTCGGAACCAGCATTCCAGGCGACGCCCCGCGCTCCAGCGTGCCGGAACCGGGGATGCTTTCGGCACTCGGCTTGGCGGCGGCGGGCCTGATGGGCCGTCGGCGTCGCGCCTGATCCGGCGTTACGGCATTCAACTTCGACACGCGCGCCCGGCGGAACCCTTCCGCCGGGCGTTTTGCTTTGATTGACGGGAAATCCTCTATCGAATACGATGTTTCGCCTTCCGAATCGAAAATGCTGATCGGAAAACCCGAGCCAGGCGGACTGAAGTCCGCCCGCCCGAAAAGACAGAATCTATCGATCAATTTGTTGCAGCAGTAAGGAATGAGATCATGCGAGCAAGCGAAGTGCGCCGCGGTCAGGCCGTTAAGTTTGATGGCAAGCTTTTCGTCGTCACCAACGCCGACCATAACACGCCGGGCAACTTGCGCGCCAAGGTGCAGTTTAAGATGCGCGACGTGATGAAGAACACGATCATCGACCGCCGGGTGGGCGCGACCGATGACATTGAAACCACCAACCTCGATACCCGCGAGGTGGAGTACCTTTACAGCGACAACGAGGGCCACATTCTGATGGACCTCGAATCGTTCGATCAGGAAACCATCGGCAAAGAAGTGTTCGGCAAAGATATTCTTTACTTGAAGCCCAATACCACGTTCAACGCCATGTACCACGACGGCAAAATCGTCAGCTACGACTTGCCTAAAACGGTGGATTTAAAGGTGAAAGAAACCCCCCCGAGCATCAAAGGCGCCACCGCCACCAACCAGCTTAAAGACGCCGAGTTGGAGACGGGCCTGACGACCCGCGTACCGGGCTTCATCGAGATCGGCGAGATCATCCGCATCAACACCGAAACCGGCGAGTACCTCAGCCGGGCGTAAATAAAATCGTACCATCGGCGTCTCGCCAGTGTCGCCGGTACGCTGGCGCGTAACGCGCTCAATACAAAATCTGCGACGGGTACATCGCACATCGGCGGGACGCCGATGCTACTTGTGTCCGTCCACTTTTTTCTTCACCGGCACCAGCAGTTTGATCAGGTCGCTGAGCACTTCAATCTGGCTCATCGTCGCGTCGATTTTCACAACGCGGTCGGCGGGGTAATGCTCGAGCACCGGGCGGGTTTCGCGCTCGTAGACCTCCATGCGTCTGCGGATGACGGCGTCGCTGGCGTCGTCGATGCGGTTTTCTTTCAATGCCCGGCGCTTGAGGCGTTCGACCATTTTGCTCAGGTCGCCGCAGACCAGGTAAATCACTTTGACGACGTCGATCACGTCTTCCATCAACTTCGCCTGCTCGACGTTTCGCGGAATGCCATCGAGCACGAGAATCTCGGTTTCGGGGTGGAAGCGGTTCACCCATTCCATGCCTTTGATATAGTTCTTCCACAAATCGATGGTGAACTCATCCGGCACCAGCTCGCCGCGGCTGGAATATTCCCAGAACTTGCGGCCGACGTCGCTTTGCAAGTCGAGCGACCGAAACACGTCGCCGCACGCGAAGTGATAGAAGCCGGGGATCGACCCGAGAATCTTCCCCTGCGTTCCTTTGCCGCTGCCCGGGGCGCCGAAGAGGAGCACGGTTTTGTAGCGCATCGCCTCATCCTAACATGACGCCAATGTTTTCGTAAACTGGAAATGATTCCGCGATGACGGATTTAACGATTGACGATTGACGATTAAAAGTACTGCTCCCCTCAATCGTTAATCGTTAATCGTTAATCGTCATTCCTCGGTTTCCTTCAACTTTGCGATCACCCCGAAGTCTTCCAGCGTGGTCGTATCGCCCTTCACTTCCCCGCCGGCGGCGACTTCTTTGAGCAGCCGCCGCATGATCTTGCCGCTGCGGGTTTTGGGCAGGGTATCGGTGAAGCGGATCTGGTCGGGCTGGGCCAGCGCGCCGATTTGCGTGCGGACGGTTTTGATCAGTTCTTTCTTCAGCTCGTCGCTGGGTTTGTGCCCCGACCGCAGCGTAACAAACGCGGCGATGCCCTGGCCCTTCATTTCGTGCGGCATTCCCACCACCGCGGCCTCGGCGACCGACGGATGGCTGACCAGCGCGCTTTCGATTTCGGCGGTTCCCAGGCGGTGGCCGCTGACGTTGAGCACATCATCCACCCTGCCCATGATCCAGAAGTAGCCGTCGTCGTCCCGCCGCGCGCCGTCGCCGGTGAAGTACATGTCCGGCACGTCGGTCCAATACTGCTTCTGGTACCGATCCGGGTCGTTGAAGATGCCGCGTAACATGGCTGGCCATGGTTTGCGGATGACCAGCAGCCCGCCGACGTTGTGCGGAAGTTCTTTGCCGTCGCGATCGACAATAGCGGCATCCACGCCGAAGAAGGGCAGCGTGGCGGTACCCGGTTTGGTGGGTGTGACGCCGGGCAGCGGGCTGATCATGATCATGCCGGTTTCAGTCTGCCACCAGGTATCCACGATCGGGCAATTTTTGTGGCCGACGACTTCGTGATACCACATCCACGCTTCGGGGTTGATCGGCTCGCCGACCGTTCCCAGCAATCGCAGCGAGGATAGATCGTGCTTATCAACGAATTCGCGTCCGGCTTTTATGAACGCGCGGATGGCGGTGGGCGCGGTGTAAAAGATGCTGACCTTGTGCCGTTCGATGATGCTCCAGAAGCGGCTGAAGTCGGGAAAGTTTGGCGCGCCTTCGTACATCATGCACGTCGCCCCGTTGGCGAGCGGGCCGTAGACAATGTACGAGTGGCCGGTAACCCAGCCGACATCGGCGGTACACCAATAGACGTCGTTATCCTGAATATCAAACACATATTTTGTGGTGAGATAAGTCCCCACCATGTAGCCGGCGGTGGTGTGCTGGATGCCTTTGGGCTTGCCGGTGCTGCCGCTGGTGTAGAGTACGAAGAGCAGGTCTTCGCTATCCATTTCCTCCGCGGGGCAGACTGACGACTGCGCCGCGATCGCGTCGTGCCACCAGACGTCGCGGCCGGGCTGCATCGAAACGCTTTCGCCGGTGCGCTTTAGTACGATCACCTTTTGAATGAGGGCAGTCTTGGTGAGCGCTTCATCGACATTTTTCTTCAGCGCCACCACCGCCCCGCGGCGGAAGCCGCCGTCGGCGGTGATGATGATGTTGCTCTGGGCATCCTCGACTCGATCGGCAATCGCCTGGCTGCTGAACCCGCCGAAGATCACGCTGTGGGCCGCGCCGACGCGGGCGCAGGCGAGCATGGCAATGGCCGCTTCGGGGACCATGGGCATATAGATGGTGACGCGATCGCCTTTTTTAACGCCGTGTTGTTTCAGTGCGTTGGCAAATTTGCAGACTTCGTCGCGAAGTTGCGTGTAGGTGTACTTTCTGACTTCCGGGCCCTCCCCCCGGCCCGCTCCCGGAGTACCAGGAGGGGGAGTAAGCGGCTCGCCTTCGAAGATGATGGCGGTTTTGTCGCCTTTGCCGTCGGCGATTTGCTTATCGAGGCAGTTGTACGAAACGTTGGTTTTTCCGCCGACGAACCACTTGGCGTAAGGCAGGTTCCAGTCCAGAACCTTGTCCCACTTTTTGAACCAGTGCAGTTCTCCGGCCACCTTGCCCCAGAACTGCTCTGGGTGATCGATCGATTCGCGATACAACCGGTTGTATTCGTCCATCGACTTCAACCGCGCCTTGGCGGCAAAATGCGCCGGTGGGTTGAAGATGCGATTTTCCTGCTGCGTTGATTCGATACTGGCTTCAGACGACATACTGTTCCTCCACGAAATTGCTGTCCGAGCGGATGTTAACCGATCAACGCCTAACGATTAACGATTGACGATTAAGCAGACAGGTAAATCCGTCGCCCCCATCTCTTCTCAATCGTCAATCGTCAATCGTTACGCCCTAGT
>CAZXLA010000200.1:0-6837 GCA_964641895.1 uncultured Tepidisphaeraceae bacterium | reverse complement strand
CTGCAGAAAACCGCCTACTGGGATAGTCGCCGCGCGATTGTGCCACGTGGCACAAAGCGTCGCACCCGTCAAATGCCAACCGCCGGCGGCGGGAAGAGCCCCCGCGGCCGGCGGTCGTGTGTAGCGAGATTGGGCGTATCCAAACGATTGTGCCACGTGGCACAATGTGCAATCAATCCTCGATCTTCACGCCCAGTCGGGCGGTCAGCTCATCAAACTGATCGAGGGTCGCATAGTAAATCACCAGCCGACCCTTGCTGCTTGTTTTAGCCTGTGTGCGAATCTGAACACGCATCCCAAGCTCTGCGGCCATTTTTTTCTCCAGATCCGCCAAGTGCATGCTGTTGCCGGCGGCCACCTTGGATTTTTTCGGCCCTCCCCCGCTGCCCAAAATCACCTTCTCAAGATTCCTCACCGACAAACCCTGCATCGTCGCCAATTGGGCCAGTCGCTGCTGCTCCTTCGCATCGCTCAGGCCGACCAAAAGTTTGGCGTGTCCCAGCGTAAGGCGCGCATCGCGAACCATTTCCTGCACCTGCTGCGGCAGCTCCAGCAACCGCACATAATGGGCGATCACCGCACGATCCTCCCCCATTCGCCCCGCCAGTTCTGCCTGCGTCAGGCCGAGTTCCTGGACCAGCGTACGATATCCCATGGCCCGATCGATCGGGTTTAAGTCCTCCCTCTGGATATTTTCGATCAACGCCATCTGCGCCTGCGTGAAGACGTCCACCTCGCGCACAATCGCCAGGATAGTCTTCAACCCCGCCATTTTGCACGCCCGCCACCGGCGCTCGCCGGCGATGAGCTGCATTTGCCCCTCGGCGGTTCTGCGGACGAGGACGGGCTGGATCAGGCCCGTCGCCTTGATGCTCGCCGCCAACTCTCCCAGCGCCTGCTGGTTCATGCTCCGCCGGGGCTGGTGCGGGTTGGGGACGATGCTGTCGATGGGGAGTTCGACGACGGAGGCATTGGGGACGTTTAGAGGGTCGGCGCTGTTGCCCGATGCCGACGAAGAATCCGGAGCTGAAGCCCCCGGCTTGTTCTGCGCCGGCGCTCTTGGTGGCACCGGTATTGCCTGTTCAACGGGCAGGTCGGACGTATTAATAAGGCTCGACAATCCACGGCCGAGACGACGGGTTTCTGCTTTCGACATGATGGTTCCTCCTGGAACATTGCTGAACTGGGCGCTCCGCGCCGGTGCGAAACATATCGCAAATGCCGGCGCTGTAAAGCGACGGGGCGGTTCATCACTGTGTTTGTTAGTATCTGCTAACCATTAACCTCCTGTCGGTGTTGTTCATGAGGAAGTAGCGCAGGGCGTCGATGAGGTGGTCGTGCTGGCCGTCTTTGATCGGCAGCTCGCTCACCACGTCGCCGTCGACGTAGCGGTAGCCTTTGAGCGCCGCAATCAGCCGCACGCATCGGGGATGCACAAACAACCGCGGTCGGCCGGCGGCGGGGCGGAGGGCGGCGCGGATTTTCTCCAATCCGTCCACGATCTTGCTGGCCCGGTGCCGCACCCGATACCCCGCACGCTTCAAGACCAGCACGTTGCTGGTGGCGGTCTGATCGTTCCTCCCCGCGCCGGCGGGATCGCACGCGGCCCATTCCACAGTCCCGTGGCTTCTTGACTGTATTTGCTGCAAATGCACATCAAGCGTCTGCTGCGTTTGCACGTATTCATCGATGACCTGGAGAACCGCCGAATCTCCGTAACCGCTGCTGCGAATCCACAGGCAGACGAACGGGTTGGCGAAGCCGAAATCGATGGCGAGGTGGAGGGTGGGTTGTAGATGGTTGGTTGGCGGTTGGCGGTTGGTTTTCCCTCCATCCTCCGACCCATAACCGCCAACCACCAACTCACCAACGTGCGCTTCCACATCAAACATCGGAAACACGCACCCGCGGACGCTTGGACGCCTGCAGAGCATTTCGGCGTTCCAGCAATCGTCGCTCACGCGCCGCTTAAGGGCGATGGCGTCGTCGATCGGAATGAAGCCGTTGCAATTTGTTTTCGCCACGCCGCCGCAGTCGTTCCACAGCGGGCACGTTTTGCAATCGCGGTCGGGTTCACACTTCTGTAGCACTTCCATTAAACACCACCGAATCACCCGCGGCGATCGATTGTGCGCCGCCGCGTCGAGCAGCTTCTGCATCAACCCGAAAGGGCGGTGGTGCGTGGAAAGGGCTTCGATGGTTCCGGTGGCCGGAATTGACGCGTGAGAAGTGTCGAGTGTCGAGTGGACATCGCCACTCACTCGACATTCACCACGCGTCATTCGAACCTGGCTGCGCGTGACCAATTGCGCCGCCTCCCACACATCGGGGTCGAACAGTTCCACTTCGTCGCAGCGGAGCTTTTGCACGCGCAGCCCGCGCACGGCGCGTTGCGATTGTGTGAGCACCGATGCGTTGCTTCCGCCGCGAAGGCGTAAGCGTTTGCCGGTGCTCTTGGGCTTGACGAGCAGATCGGGAACGAGTTTCTCGATGTCAGGGATTAAGTGTTCCCACGTGCGCAGCGATTGCTCGAAGCTGCCGCCGAGGATGCGCACCGATACGCCAGGCTTGTGGAGCAGATCGAGCAGGGTGGCCAGCGCCGCCAGCCGCGTCTTCCCCCCGCCGCGCGGCGCGTGCACGATCAGGTCGCCCGCCGGCTCAAAGTAAGCGGCCACCAGGTAATCAAACGGCGCGTCATGATGCGTGCACACCGGCTGGCGTGGGATATCCAGCGACGTGAAGCACTTCACCCAGTCGTGCAATTCCGTGGGGGTGCGGCAGGGGGTCAGCAGCAATTGCTTCCAATGACTGCTCTTCACATGATTCGTTTTCATGGCGTTATTCCTCAAAAAAAAGTTCCGAGTGATTTCCTGCAAGTGTGTCGTCGCGCCGATTCGATCCGCGACTTACGATTCGATCCGCGACTTACGCCGGGGCGTAAGCCGCGGATCGATGGCGCATCCTCAATCATCTCCCCCTCGGTGCGCCGGCATCGCAAACGTCAACGTCCGACGCTCAACTTTCATAGAGCACTTGAACGTTGGATGTTGAAGGTTGAACGCTCAATCGTCCGCCTCCTCCGCAGCGCCCAGCATTTTTCGAAGGATCGCGATTCGCTGCGGCTTGGAGAGCTGTCGCGATACGCCGGCGTCGGCCGGCTCCTCCGGAGGGCGTGTCTTCTCGCGCTCGATCTCGTCGCCGCGCTCCTCATTCGCGCGTGCCAGTTTGATACAGTCGCCGTAGGTTTTGCGCGACAGTTCGTTGAAGTCGCCGGCGCCGCCGCACCCGGCGACGTAGGTGGTCATCTTCGCCGCCGCCTCCATCGCCGCCCGGCCCACTTCGATCTCGCGCCGCGCCGCCATCCCGCCGCACATCCGCCGGCACAAACGACGAAACGTGCGCGACTGCCACAGCCGCGCCAGGTCCTGTTGCTTCAGCCCCGCCAGCGCCAGGAACGAATCGAGCGACTGGTGAATGTCCCAGGCCGAACCGAAGAACTTCTCGCACTTTTCACGATCTTCCGGGTTCATATGAACCTCCTTTGGGAAAGTGATTGAGAATGATGGAAACACTCTGTTATTTAATGGATTGACATTGCAACGCCGGGAACGCCCGCACACTTTCATCGCGCGGCATGGAATGCCGTGACAGACAAGAATGTCTGCCCCACCGGCGCACCTCGCGCTTCGCCCTCCCCCCGGCCCCGTCCCGGCGTACCAGGCGGGGGAGGAATTCCCGGGATCACCCGGTCGCTCCAAGGCAGCCGGTCGAGCCATTTATCGAACAGAAAGTAGACGGGTTTATCCGGGTCGGCGGGGTCGAACCGGCGCATGCCGGCGCGGGCGAACAGCGGGCTGGCGTGGGCCATCATGGCGGCGGACTCGATGTAGCGGGTGGGGCACCGCGCGATCAGCGCCCGCACGATCGCGGTGCTCACGCCCAGCGAGCGAAACGTGGGGTGGACCACCACCCGGCTGATGGTGCGAATGTTGACGTTGGCGAAACGCAGTTTTTCGCCGTAGCTTAAATCATTTAGCAACAACACTTTATGCCGCGTCGCCTGACACGCCGTCGGCCACGAGAGCACTCCCACGCCGATGCATCGCGGCGGGACGTGGGGAAGCTGGTGCCAGGCGGCGACGACGTCGGCGATCGTCCGCGGCCGGCGGGGGCGATAGTGAAATCGTTCCAGTGTTTTGAAATCATTAAACTTTCCGGGCGCGAGGAAAATTCGACCGGGAATCGGTTGACGGAGCATCATGGCGGCCTCCTTTATCGGACGCGTTAAGAATTTTGGATTGCGGATTGCAGAGGGCGCATTGAAGTCAAAAGCCGCCCGCTGCGCCGGCGCTGGCGAGTCAGGCCGATCAATCTGCAAACCCGCTGGACGTCGTGTATAATTCCGTCGTGGTGGCATACCGCCGTCTGCTCGGGAAGGGCTCGTTCGCTGCACAGCCATGAGTTCGCCGGATATTGATGTCATTCGTTGCCCCGATTGCGGCGGCGTCGTTGGTGCGACCAGCGTCACCGAGCACGGGCACCCGTGTCGATGTTTTGCCGACCGTCCAAAACCTAAACTCAAGCCGCTTCCAATCGATCTAGCGCCCGACCCCACTCCCGGCGTGGTTGATTCCGTGATCGATTCCGTGATCGATTCGTCGACCCTGTCTTCGCCTTCCGACGAAGCCAGGCAAACCGAAAAACTCTGCCACGCGTGCGGCAAGAACGTCTCTGGCCATCGCCGGCTTAAAGACAGCCGAGGATACATCTGCCTGGACTGCGCCAAGAAGGAACAGAAGGAAACCAAAATCAAGGGCGTCAAGTGCCCGAAATGTTTCCGGGTGGTGAAGGCCCAAACCATCAGCAAGCTGGACGGCCAGCGCATGTGCGTGCGCTGCCTGCGCGAGGCGCGCGAACTCACCAAGCCCGGCAGCAAACGCTTCCGCAAAATCGACGACAAGCATTTTGAAGAGCACAGCAAAACACAGTTGTATGTGCTCGCCGGCCTGGCAGCGGTGCTGGCCATTGTCATCCTCGTGGGTTGGCTTCGGTCGTAATATCGATTCGCCCGAAATCGCATCGGGCGGTGCAGTCGGGCTGAAGAGATCGGCTCAACATTTCGCGGCCGCTGGCCACGATCAATCCAAGCGTGGTTGACGCACATACAATCCTCCGAATCGATTGCGCCACCACGGCCGCCGTCACCTCATCCAGCGCCACGGCAAACTCGTCGCACGCCAGTAAACACGGGCGTTTTGAGCGCTGGGCGATGCACAGCGCCACCGCCAGGCGCAGCCGAAACCGCTGCCCTTCGCTGAGCCGTGCCGGTCGGCGCAGCAGCAGCTCCGCTTCGGCCAAGCCGACTTGCGAGAGCCGTGCCAGCGTCTGGCGCATTTCCAGCGGAAGCAGGCAATTCACCACGGCGCGGTTGGGAAGGCGCAGCGACGGAACATCGATCCACCGCCGGCGCTCGGGTTGAGTGCGGTTGTGTTTGCGAATCGATCGCAGCAGCGTCGTCTTGCCCGCGCCACTGGCGCCGGTGATCAGCACGATCTTCCCCGCCGCCGGCAGCAGCGATGTTAAGTCGTCCGGCGCGGCAGGGCGGTGTTGGGCCACATCGACGCCCGCGTAAACCCCGGCGTCAACAACAGGAAGATCAAACCACTTTCGAATCGTCTGAATTCGGCTTCGTTTGGAACACCTCATCGTTGCTCCTTAAATGCATGTGATTGTTGCAGATACAGCTATTTAACTCGGCGATTTTCCCGTCAACCCCCGATACCAGCCGAACACGAACGCGGTGGCGCGTTGCACCTCATTTCGGCTCACCCCGACCGAGGCCGCCACCGCCAGCACGCCGCGCCGGGCGATGTAAATCTGTGCCGCGATTTTGCGCTCGGCGGGAGTGAGTTGGCTGCCCGAGTCCACCAGCGCGGTGACGAACGGCGAGTAGATGCGTCGAAGCAGCCGCCGCGCCCGGCGACTCACCGTGCCCGGGGGGACGTTCAGCAGCCGGCCGATGCGCCGGGTGGGCAACGAATCGACGAAGAGCATTTCCAGCAGCAATCGATCGGCGTCGGTGAGCAGGGCGGCTCGATCGAGCAACGCATGCTTGGCCTGCTCCCGGCAGTCGGCGAGGCGCGTCGACTCGCGGCCCTGATCTTCTTGCGTCCATCGCGCGATGTTGACCGGCTTGAGCGTGACCATGACGTTGAACCCTTTCCGCGGCCTTGCCTTTGTTTAATAACCAAAAAACACGGGGTCAGTATGCATTTGTGTTAGGGATTTGTCAAGTAATTTATGGCCAAAAATAAAGATCCTAATTGCTTATTAAAAATGCACTTACAGCAGAGACCCGCAAATTGTCGCCAACATTATGTGTAAGGGTTTCGTTGGCGCTGGGAAGTTTTCGCTTTCTTGACGCTCCGCCGCCGCAGCACGATCATGAACCGGCATATGAGCAAGGCCGTCTTTCTGCAGCACTCCCCCCACGCCGGGCCGGGCCGTATCGTTCCGATCTTTCGCGACTTCGGCATCCCCTGCGAAACTCGTCACCTCTATCAAGGCGATGAAGTGCCCACCGACCTCGACGCCATCCGCATCCTGATCTCTCTCGGCGGGCCGATGCGGGTCAGCGATATCGGTAACGGAAAATATCCTTTTCTGGATAACGAAGCGGCGCTGCTCAAGCGGCTGATCGATGCCGACCGCCCGGTGCTGGGCATCGCGCTGGGCGCGCAGCTCCTCGCCCACGCCGCCGGCGCAAAGGTTTATCCCAACACGACATCCGGCCCCCGCACCGCCGGCGGGGTCGATTCATCGACCCTGTCCCCCGCC
>CAZXLA010000199.1:0-6860 GCA_964641895.1 uncultured Tepidisphaeraceae bacterium | reverse complement strand
CGTGATGAGTCGGTTATAGGTGGCAGGTGGTAGGTTGGTGTTGGTCATCGCAGGTAGGAAATTCCATGAGTTCCAACCCGCAACCAACAACCCACAACCTACAACCCCCGTCTGCGTGGATCGTGCCCACGGTTTTCTGGACTTACATCATGCTGCTGGTCGCCGGCTTCGCGCTGTTTTGCAGCCCGTTGGCTAGGCCCGAGGGCGGGAAGACCAGCATGTCGTTCGAGCGCGTGACGTTCTTCACCTCCAACGCGGCGAGCCTCTCCGGATTTCAAACCAGCATCACCCCCGATAGTCTGCCAAAGCCGGCGCAATGGATGATGCTGATCCTGATGACCGCCGGCGCAATGCTGAGCTGGGTCGTTGGCGGGCATCTGGTGGCGCGGGCGCTGCGACTGCCGATCGGCGTTCGGTCGATTGCGACGACGAGCGGTGTGTTGTTGTTGGCGACCACTCTTATTGGCGGCATCGTCGCCAAGCCGGGGGATCTGTTTCCTTCGATTTTCCGATGCCTCAGCGCGCTGTTCAACAGCGGCGTTTGGCTGGGAGCAGCGCCGGGCGCGCATGATCGTTTCACGCTCACGGCACTGCTGCCGCTGGCAATTGTCGGCGGAGTAGGCATCACGGTACTCATCGAACTTTGGCGATGGCCGATCGATCGCCGGCTGTCGCGGCATGCCGTCACCACGCTGGCGGCGATCGCGGGGGTTTACATCGTCGGCGGCGGGCTGCTGCTGCTGAGCGAGTGGTTTTGCGGCGCTGTGTCCATAGCCAACTGGCGGGAACAACTCGCGGCGGCGTCGGCGCTCTCGGTCAACACACGCTCGGCAGGGCTGCCCATGGAACTGCTCAACACGCTCAACCGACCGACGCAATGGATTGCCGCACTGCTCATGCTCGTCGGCGGCGGCTCGGGCGGGGCGGCGGGCGGGCTGAAAGTCACGACGATCGCCGTGCTGATCGTCGGCATCGCACAACTGTTCCGCGGCGAGCGCCCGACGCGGGTCTTCGCCATCGCACTGGCATGGCTGGCGGCTTATTTGTTTCTGATCGGGCTGACCTGCTGGCTCCTGCTGGGCCTGGTGCCCGAGCAATCGGCCGACCGGCTGCTCATGCTGGCCATCAGCGCGGTGGGCAACGTCGGCCTGTCGCACGACGTACTCTCTGCCGGCGGGAATGACGCGTATGTGCTGTCGGCCGCGATGATGGCCGGTCGCCTCCTCCCGCTGCTTGTTTTGTGGTGGTTGGGACGCGATACGGAAAGAAGTGAATTCGTGGTGGCGTGAGCCGCGAAACGCGGATGATAGTTGGCCCGAAGAACCCTCACCCCGGCCCTCTCCCCCAATTTTGGCCCAAGAGTACCGGGCGAGGGAGAATTTCACCACCCGCCCTTTTCCAAAGTGCGAATTTTATCGACCCGCGCCGTGTGCCGGCCGTCGGTGAAGTGGGTGCCGAGGAAAATCTCCACGATATCGCGCATCTGCTGCTCGCTGATTAAGTCCGCCGGAAGGCATAGCACATTGCAGTGGTTTTTTTCGCGGCTGACGCGCGCAGTCAGATCATCGTGGGCCAGGGCCGCGCAAATTCCCGGTACTTTGTTGGCGACGATCGACATGCCGATGCCTGTGCCATCGAGCAGAATGCCAATGTCGCATTCGCCCCTGGCCACCGCACGCGAGGCCGGCACGGCAAAATCGGGGTAATCACAAACATCCGAGCCGTTGCAGCCGAAATCGATCAACTCGTGCCCCGCCTTTTGCAATAGCGGCGCAACCAGCCTTCGCTTCGTCTCAAACCCGCGATGATCGCTCGCGACCGCGATCTTCATCCCTTTTCTCCCTCTCTGCTTAAACGAAAACTTCCAGGAAATTCTTTCTAAGAAATTCTCTAAGCCTGCTTGGGCAGCACTTCGTTCAGCCGTTTGTTGATGAGCTGCTGAAGCTCATCGGCCAGCTCATGATAGAGCGAAGCATCTCCTCCGATCGGATCTTCGATGTCTTTCGACGGATCAAGAGTGCTCACCTTCCCCACCGACGCCGGGCTGATGGCCAGCACGGCCTGCCGATGGGCGTTGCTCATGGTAAAAATCACATCGGCCTGGTTGATCAACTCCGGCATCAGCGGTTTGGATCGATGTTTTGATAAATCGCCGCCCAGCGATTTCACCGCATCCGCCGCCTCGGGCGTCGCCCGCGCGCCAGGGAATGCCGCAGCGCCGGCGGACATTACCGAGTAGCCTTTCGATTCAATCGAATCCTGCGCTACACCGATGCGGTCGGCCACCAGCTTGCGGGCGATTGCCTCCGCCATCGGGCTGCGACAGGTGTTTCCGCTGCACACAAAAAGGACGGTTGTTCGCATCAATCGCTCGATGATTCTCTCGTCGTAAATACCCGTGCGCGTGATGGTGTATCCATCGGGATTAACCTGAATGATGGTTGATGGTTTGGCAAAGACCGTCGGCCCGGCATCCAGCACCAGGTCAACCCGGCCATCGACGGTTGCTAGAAACTGCTCCACATGCCGCGCGCCCGCCGAGTCATTTCCGGCGAGAGCCAGAACCACCGGCAGCGCGGTTTCCATCAGCACATCGGTGGCGACAGTGTGATGCGGACACCGCAGTGTGATGTTGCCCTCGGAGTCAAACACGTCGGCTTCGCGAAGCTCGAGCTTGCGCGATGCCGCGTGTCGCTGCGCGGCGTCCACCCTGAACGTCAGCCCAACCGGACCGGGCCACAGTTTCCGCATCATGCGTTGGGACAGCGGAGAAGCTGTGCCGATGTACTGCATCGCCGCTTCGGGCCGATCAAGGTGGATGGTGAGCGGCTTCTCGCCCGCCCCACGCAGATCGCCGCCGCCTAAATTCCCCCCCCGCAGCGCACGAAGTTTACGCACCGCGTCCGGATGCGACGCCACCGCCGCCACCCCGTACACCGTTTCGGTGGGCAAAACGACCAGCCCCCCATCGCGCAGTGCTTGAGCGGCCTGACGAATCTGCGCGTGGTAGTCGCCCACGCCGAACACATTTACAACCGGTGTAGCCATCCGTTCACATTATCTGCGTGCGCGGGTGTCGGTTCAAGTTAGGGATTTTGGGAAAGAATCAGCCCGAACACGGCCGACTCAATCCTGAACGGGTTGCCCCAAGCCGGCATTTTGGGTACGAACTTGCGTTCGACGCCCGCCGGCGGGAATTGCCCGACGGATTGGAATTTTCAACGTGCATCGCCGTCAACGGCCGATAACCTTCGATACAGCGGAGGTTTGCCTTGATGCGACTTGTTCGGGATGACGAGCTGATGGAACTGGATCAAACAGAGCAAACACCGACCGTGCGCCGCGCACGGGGCAAGAAGGTTATCAAGCCGGTCATGGTAGAACTGCCCGATGGCGTGGTTGATGCCACGGATCCGGAAATCGATGCAATGGCGGACGCGACCCACGATGTGTTGGTCGAACACATGGTCGCTGAAGTAACCACGCCTGATGAAGGGGTAGACGAGGCATTGCCAGATTCTCCCGACGACGTTGATGTGCCCCTGACGAAAATGGAGGCGTTGCTGTTCGCGACGCATCATCCACTGACCGCCGGCCGGCTCGCGGAATTGCTGGAACTGGAATCCACCAAGCCCATTCGAGCCGCCATCCGCGAACTTAATCGCCTCTACACCGAAGGCGGACGCGCGTTTCGCATCGAGCAGGTTGCCGGCGGGTATCAGATGCTCACCCAGCCTGAGCACGGCGATTTGCTCAAGCAGATGCACCAGAAGGAAATAGATGCCAAGCTGAGCAAGCCCGCCATGGAGACGCTGGCGATCATCGCTTACAAGCAGCCGATCCTGCGCGCCGAAATCGAAGCCATCCGCGGTGTCGCCTGCGGAGAAACCGTGCGCAACCTGATGGAAAAGCACTTGGTGAAAATCGCCGGCCGGGCCGAAGAGCCGGGCCGGCCAATCCTGTACGGCACGACGAAGCGCTTCCTGGAAGTCTTCGGCCTCAACAGCATCAAAGACCTGCCCCAGCCCGAGAGCGGCGCTGTGATAGCCGACACAAGCCGGAGCCTTGAGGCCCGGATCGAACTGCGACAAGATGTAGACACACAAGTAACCAGCAATGAACCAGTCGCAACGAAGATTGATTAAGCGGTGGACGGCGCGCCCATCGAAATCGTGAAAACATCACAACCTAAAGTGGCAACATCACAACTTCAACCGAACCCCCAGTCGTGAAAGCCCCCACGCAGCCAGCGTGAGCGCAACGGCCATGCCCGCTCCGCGCCCGCAGCCGACCCACGGGCCTTGCACGGCGAGTTGCCCGTGCCATTGGACGAGCCATAGCAGCTTCCCGCCGAACGCGTCGGCCAGTATCTGCATCAGCGGATACAACATTGATTGAAGCAGGTAGATCAGCAGCGCATGTTGCCCCGCCACGCGCAACAGCCATGACGCGCGCACGCCGCCACGAAAGTCGACCCACCACCAAAGCCCAAGAAACAGCAGCGCCGTCGCCCCCGCGCTGAGCATGGCCCATGCCGGTGTGGCGTTGTCTTTGTTGACGTGGAAGTGCGGGTATGTCATCAGCGCCGCCAGAAAAAGCATCGCGGCTGTCGAGACGACGAAGCGCGCCTTGCCGCGCGCGTCGGTCTCGGGGCTGCCGGGAAGAAACGCGCCGGCCAGCAGCATCCCCGCCACCGCCACCGCCGCGTGCGTGCCGATGGTTGAGCCATAACTGAGATGATCGCTGACCACGAACCCGAAAATGCTCGGCCCGCGCAGCCAGCCTTGCGCGTCGAGCACAAATAAGTAAAGCAGCATCCCAATCGCCGCCGCCATGCCGGCGCGGCTGTGACGCACGACCGCCCACACCATTGCCGTCGCCAAGTACGCCCAGCCGATGATGCCGAGAATGTCCCACCACTTTGGCGTCATCGCGCCGGCGTACCTCAAGTGTACAAACGCCAGCGCAGCCAGGCCGATGGCGCCGACGCCCCGCACGATGATCGTTCCGCGCACGCTGCGCAAACTGCCGAATGTCGCGATCGCGCAGACAAACATCAGCACATTCCACACCCCCGCCGGCCACCCGATGGCGGCGATCGCGCCGGTTTGGTTGATCTTGAAAAACCCCAGCAGAATCAGCGCACCGCCGCGCAGCAGCACATGCAGCGCGATCCTCCATGCCGGCTCGCCACGCGCCACCCGTCCTTGCAGCGCCGCCGGAACCGACATCCCCATGACGAACAGAAACGCCGGAAACACCCAATCGACAACCGTCATCCCATCGTAATTCGCCGACCCCGCGCTGTCGGCCATGTGGTACATCCACCACGGCAGCCCGCGAATGCCGGCGATGTCGTTCACGAACACCATCGCAAGCATGGTTAGCCCGCGTAAAGCGTCGATGGAGTGGATGCGGGATGGTGGGATCAATCGCTTCCGGGTTGAAAAGTAGTTGCCTTCCGACCGACGCCAGTGTCGAAGCGATCGACGATTAACATTCCACCGGAAACCGCCGCACAATCGTCATACTTCAATCGTCAATCGTTAGTTCGCGGTGTTAAAGCTCGCGCGCGAAACGGGCCTTCAATTCGTCCAGCGACGCCACCCCCGCCGGCAACCGCGCCGATTCGCTGAGCATGACCGGGATGCCGTCTTTAATCGGATAGGCCAATCCCCCGGTTTCGGCAATCAGCCAATCGCCCTCCATCCGCAGCCGGCTGTGGGTGACCGGGCAGCGCAGGATTTCGAGCAGCGAGAGATCAAACCGATTGGGGTTTTCCCCGCTATTTTCGGTAGTGGGCGACATGCCGCAAACAATACAGCGGATCGGCCAGCGGCACTAGCCCGCATCTTTCACGCTCTTTCGTGATGTACCCACAGCGCGACGGCCTTGCTTCTCAATTGTTCGGGAGTTACCACACAACCGGACACGCACGGAGGCAAGGCCATTATATGACAGGGTGTAACTGCAAACCCTTCGTGTTTTCCAGTCTCGCCCGACGCAAGGTGGTCGCGGATTTTGTCGGCGGCGCCATCACCTCTGATTCGGGGGCGCTTTTGCTCCGCGAAGTCGATCGCAAGCTCGGCCTGATCGATTCACTGGACGCGGTCATTCCCGATCCACGCAATCCGGCGCTGATCACGCATCAGCAGGTGACGATGCTTCGCCAGCGCATCTTCGCCATCGCTCTGGGGTACGAAGATCCGCCGCATCAGTTCGCGCCCGCCCGGCAAATCCGACACGCGGTGTGCCACAATTCGTCCGAGCCACAAGATCGGCGATAGCGCGAAATATGCGGGTTAGTCGAACAGTTCGCTCCAGAACGACTTCCGCTTCTGCGGGTAATCTCGGGGGTCGTGCCCGGGACCGGCATACGGCGGGACGGAGCGACGATGGTGGTCATCGTCGTCGTCGTTACTGTCACCCGTCACCGTCGCGGCGGTAACTCGACTCCATTCGGGCAGACCGCTCGATCATCTTGTCCAGCTCGCCTCTGTCGAGCCAGACGCCGCGGCACTTCGGGCACAGGTCGATCTCCACGCCATGACGCTCGTGGGCGGTCAGGGCGACGTAGCCGACGAGCAGGCCGCGCTCGCCTTTGATTTCCTGCGGGCCGAGGACGCTCTTGATGGTGAGGACTTGCGCGAGCGGGATTTGCGCGCCGCTGCTGCTCGGCACGAGAATTTTTTCCAGCTCGGGAACGTCTTCGCGGAATTCGCGCAGGTAGCGGACGCGAATCGGGTAGCGCTCGCGGCCCTCGACGGATTCCATGATGTTCATTCCGCCGATGGCGATTTCGATCACATCCTGCACGTCGCGGATGCTGACGCCGTAGCGGGCGATGCGGTCGCGGTCAA
>CAZXLA010000198.1:2554-6862 GCA_964641895.1 uncultured Tepidisphaeraceae bacterium | reverse complement strand
AAGCGGACTCAGGCCACCGACATTCGTTCGGCAAAGGCGTTTTGGGCGCAGTATAAACAGGAACAGAAACATGCCGACCGTTGACTACAAGAGCCGCCTGCTCAAAGACCTCCGCAACATCAAGTACGCCGCCGGCTATCTGACGGCGGCGTCTGAGGAGGGGGAAGATGTTTTTTTGTTGGCACTGCGGGATGTGGTTCAGGCCCGCGGCGGGATGGCGGCGCTGGCCGACGTTACGGGGCTTAACCGCGAGAATTTGTACAACATGCTCTCAACGAAGGGAAATCCACGGCTGAGAAGCATCGTGCAAATTCTCAGCAAGTTGGATTTGGAGTTCGCATTCACGCCGAAATCGAAAAGCAGAAGAGCGGCTTGAGCGATGTTGCCGGCCAAAGCTCGATATGGCGCATTATTGGTTCTCGCTGTCTTTGCGGATCTCGATCATTGTGAAGCTCGAAGTCTTGCAAGTGACGCAAACCTTCAATCACCACACATTCCGCCGAGGTTGCGCCGATGAACTCAAGGTTACACTTTGGTTCCCCGTTGTTTCAGAATTCCTTGAGGTTACGGCGGTGGTGCGCACCGTGAGCAGCACGGTCGCCCGATTGAGAAGGTCATACCCGCCGCCGGTGCGGATGGAGGTGGGGCTGCGCATGGGTTCGAGCGACACCTGGAACTGCGTCACGCCTTCCATCAGCGTGCGGGAGACGCCGTTGCGGGAAAACAGGACGCGTTCGTTGGCCGCGTCGTAGTTGTAGACCAGATCGTCGCCGGCGTCGTCGATCATGGCGATGCCGGTGTCGTCGATGCGTAAACCTAAAGCGAATTCATCCAGCAGCGAACCGGTCGCCGGCGCGTGGGCGTCGCATCGGCGCACGCTGGTGAGAATCCGATGCATTGCCAGCCGCGCCCGCTGCGTGAGGGCCGACTGCTCCTGGTTGACGCGGTACGAGATGAACGATGCATCAAGCGCCACGCCGACCGCCGTGAGGAGCAGGCTGGAGATCGACAGGGCGATGAGCAGTTCCACCAGCCCCACGCCGCAGCGGAAGCCGCGGATATTCCTTTGCACTTTAATGCTACGCACGATTTACAGTCCTTCCCGATAAGTGGTGGTGTCGGCCAGCACGTCGATGGCCACGTTGATGCCGTCGGGCAGTGCGCGGTTGGGGTTGTAGCGAATGATCAGCTTGCCGTAACCGCCTTCGGGCATGGCCGAGGGGTTCGTATCGGCGTCGCTGGGGCCGAAGTAGCCCAGTGTGGTGTTGCCCGCGCCGTCGCCGGTCACGATGATCGAACCATCGACGATCGACGTTCCACGGATATCGATGTTGCCCGCCACCACCACGCCCACCAGGGTGCTGGGCGCCCCGGTCGGGTTGGTGAACGAACCCATTTCAATATTCACCTGCGGCGAGACGATGGTCGCCGTGTTATCGGCCTGGTTATCAAAAAGCGTGGCACCGGTGAATTCCCAGCTATTGGAAAAGTGCGTGTAGGCCGTCGCATAGTTGCCGGCGAGCGGGCCCTTAAAGGTGCAGTTGTTGAACCGAACGTTGTTACCCTTTTGCGACCCATGGGTGATCATCTGGCCGCTGGTGGTGCTGCCGCTGCCAAGCAGCACTTTGTCTTTGGTGAACGAGGTGTCACCAGAGATGCGTCGCTTCGACCAGTTCATGCCTTCGGTGGAACTGGTGCTGACTGATCCTCCCGACGTGGTGATATCGCGCTCGCCGGTTACAAACGTAACTCCTTCAAAAGTGCAATTGTCAAACAGCGCATTGAGCCCCTTCGGGATGATGACGTTGCGCAGCGTCATATTCTGAAACTTCGGGCGTTTATACGTCGCCTGATAACTGACCGACCCCAGCGGCGTGCGCTCGGTGACGTTGCCGCCATTGGCATTTGCGGCCGATAGCGTGGTGTTGGCGATAACGGACGGCGTGACCGACGGTGTACCGGCGGAGGAACCGCTTCGATCCTGAAACCCTTGCGCGCAAGCTTCAAAGTTGAGGGGGGAAAGATCAAAAATGTCGTTCACGCTGGTGGCGCTAAATCGAACCGGCGGGGCGGTCGGATCGATGGGGATGACCGGACCCTGAATCATATCCTGGATCACTTTGCCCTGGCCAGCGAGGTTGCTCGTCCAGGCCGACGACGAAGCGGCGATGACGATTTGCCCTTCGATCTTGGCATAGGCATCGCGGTTATCGATGATGCCGTCTTCGTAGCCGTCGCGATCAGCCTCATCGACGGTCAGAGGACCGCCCAGCGAGTCGATGGCGGTGAAGAGGTTGTAGTCGTACGATTGGCCCGTCGAAGGGTTGATAAATTCTGCGGTCGAAATCGCTCGATCGTTGTTGGCGTCAAAACGGTTTAGAAACAGGTCATAGTCGTCAATCGCGCCGTCGGCATTGTGGTCGTCAAAGCCGTTGGCCACGGCCAAAGCGTATTCGCTTTCATTGTTGATACTCACGCGGTTATCAAAACCGCTGTGATTTGCCTTGAGAAACGCACCCCACTGATCGATCTGCGTGGCCAGCGTCGAATCGAGGTGGCGGAAGTCGGTCAATTGCAGAATTGGCGGATACTTGCTCGGCGTGGCCATCGCCACCGGGCCTTCGAGAATCGTATTGCGCCCGATCTGAATCGGCACCTTACCCACGACGGCGAACTTCACCTTCTTATCGATCTTGAAATCCATCGACATTGACCGCGACGATCCGCGATAGGTGCCGGTGCTGGTGACGCGAACAAAGCGGGCGTCGAGCGGATCGGCAAGGTTGAACGGATGCTGCTGAATCCTGAGCGAGAATGCCGCGCTGGAATCATCCACGCGAACGCTTGCCGTGGTGAGCGTGGAGCCGTTGGCGGTCACGGTGCGCTCCGTTGAAGTCAACAGCGCGTTGAAATCGGATTGAATCGAGGCCGTCAGTGCCGGCCACAATCCTTCGGCGGCGTCGGCATCGATGTTGCCGATTGTCGTTTTCGGACGGGTCATCTTCAAGAATCGGTACTGCATCCAGCGCAGCCCGGATTCGGCCGACCCGCGGGCGCGGTCGACGTCCGACAGGTTGTGCGCCGATTGCACGTTGAGCGTCGACGACGAGTACATCGCCAGCGCCAGCGTAGTGAACATGGTGAGAAACAACATCGCCAGCACGGCAGCTGCGCCGCGTCGGGAACGAACATTCGAATACCTGCGCGTCATAAATACCTCGCGCTAAACTTGGGGACAAACTTAACGGTCCAGCCGCACCCAGGAACGCTCATAAACTTCCTCCGCCGGCTCGGCGGCCGACGGTCGGTACAACACCCGCACCCGCACCCGGACGGCGCCGGTGTAGGTGGACGTGGCGATGGTCGGGCTTGCATCGTTTGAGTTGCTCGAAAGCTGATCAGGGAAAACCGGGCGAACGGTCACCAACTGGCTATATTGCGACATGCTCGCGATCGACGTCCGATTGGCATCGATCGGTGGCGAAAAAGTCTGGCCGTTCAGATCATCCAGATCGTCATACGCCGCCAGCGTTTCGCCGGTTTCGGGTCCGAACGTGGCGCCGCCGAACTGCGGGTCGCGGAATGACAGCAGGCCGGTCGCTTCCTGTACGTTGTTCGCCAGCATGATGGCCGCCGTAGAGCGCGTACCGTGCATGTTCTGTTCGGCACACACGCCGAACAGTTGAACAGATGCCAGGACGCCGGTGCCCACGATGATCGTGGCCAAGGCGGCCTCGATCAGCGTGAAGCCACGCGCATAGTTGTTTCGGCGTTGGAGGAACTTCATACGAATGACATCCGATACATGTCAGTCATCGTCAATTCGCGCGCTCCTCCAAATTGCCTGACGCCCTGAAGTGTGAAAGCCGACGGGCGGTGATGTCGAATGTAAGGCTTGAGCGGCGGGGGCTGATCAAATTGTGTGATTGCCAAAACCAAAAGCCCGCCGGCGGGGCCGGCGGGCTTGGTCAACGTCCGATTATGCATTGCTGCGTTATTCTTCGTCGCGGACGAACACGAATCGCTTGCCGTCGCGGTTGGAGAGTTGCATGCGGATGCCCTTGGCTGCGTCTTGCTGCGCCAGCGCTTCCAACGCCGAATCGACGTTGTTCACGTCGCTTTTGCCGATGCGGGTGATGAGGTCGCCCGCCCGGAGGCCTGCTTTGGCGGCGGCGCTGTTGCGGTTGACGTTCAGCACCAGCACGCCGTCTTCGGCTTCCAGACCGAACCGCTGCAACTGTGCCGCGGTGGGATTGGCAAGCTTGAGGCCGAGTTTTTCCGCAGTTGCGCCCGGCGTGACCGCTGCGT
>CAZXLA010000198.1:0-2454 GCA_964641895.1 uncultured Tepidisphaeraceae bacterium | reverse complement strand
CCCTTGGTGCTCTTGTAGCCGAAACTCTCAGCCAAGCCCGGTTGTCGGTTGAGGTCGCTGATGCTCACGCCGAGCCAGCCACGCGTGACCTTACCGCCATTTTTCAATTGGCCGTAGACGAACTTCGCCTGGTTGGATGGAATCGCAAACCCCACGCCCTGAAATCCGCCATTGCGCGACAGGATGGCCGTGTTGATGCCCACTACTTCCCCGCGGGTGTTCACCAGCGGCCCGCCGGAGTTGCCGGGGTTGATGGGGCAATCGACTTGAATGAAGTTTTCATAACCCGACTGGCCGAGAATCCCGGCCTGCCGATTGAGCGCGCTCACGATGCCGTGCGTCATCGAACCGACGTATCCGAATGGCGCGCCGAAGGCCATGACGATATCGCCTTTTTCAAGCTTGTCGCTATTACCCCACGGGGCGGCGATGAGCTTGTCCGCCTCAATTTTGATTACGGCCAAATCGGTCTTCGGATCGGTGCCCAGAACTTTCGCGCCTTTGATTTCGCGGCCGTCGTTCAAGGTGACTTTGATTTCATCCGCATCACCGGCCACATGGTTGTTGGTGAGAATCCAGCCGCTCGAACCGTCGGCTTCCATGATCACGCCGGAACCCTGGCCTTGCTGGTCGAAGCTGCCGTCGTCCTGGGGAAGGTCGGCTTCGCCGTCGCCGTCTTTATCGGGGAAGAATCGCTTGAGCGTTTCATCATCGAAAGGAAGCTGCTTGCGCACGTCGCCGGCGGAGCGCGATGCTTTTTTGGTGACTTCAATAAAAACCACCGACGGCTCGACCGCTTTACCGACGCTCTTAAACGCGCTGGCGAAGTCATCCAGCTTCGAAAGCTGTTCGCGGCTCAGTTCCACTTGCTCGATCGCCCGGGCGTATCGCACGTTCTGCACCAAACCGCTTCCCACGTACCAACTGGCCGTGCCGATCGCGCCAAGCCCCATCACGGCAATCGCTCGCTTCATTGAATTCATCGTCATGTTCTCCATTATTTGCCGCGCGCCGAGTTGAACGCGTCGCGCTCGGCGGGGGGCATGTCGTAATTATGTTCATTCGCCGGATAACGCCCGGCGGCTACTTCATCTACGTATTTGCGGATGATTTGTTTCAGCATCGGTCCGGCGTCGCCATAGTTCGGAACAAATTTCGGCTGCGCCGGCGAATGGCGCAACAAATCCTGCGTGACCACCACATGCCCGTCACAGGCCGGCCCTGCGCCGCAGCCTATTACCGGAATGGCTACCGTGTTCACGATCGCTTCACTCACCTGAGGCGGAGTGGCTTCCACCAGCAAGCCGGCAGCACCGTGATCTTCCATGAGCTTCGCCAAAGCGACAATATCGCCGGCGGCGCGGGCGGTTTTGCCTTGCGCCCGGTATCCGCCCAAAACGCCGACGCTCTGCGGGCGAAGCCCCATGTGTGCGACGACGGCAATGCCGGCGTCGGCCAGTTGCTTCACCAGCGGCGCGTGGCTGGCGGCCACCTCCATTTTCACACAGTCGCAGCCCGTTAGTTGCACCATGCGCACCACATTCATTACGCCTTGTTCCGCCGATGCCTGGAAACTGCCGAAGGGCATGTCGCCCATCAACAGGCAATTCGGTGCCCCACGCCGAACGGCTGCAGTGAGCTCGATCAGAAAATCCAACTGAATCGGAACCGTCGACGCATGGCCAAGAATGACATTCGCCGCCGAATCGCCCACCAGCAGCATAGGCACGCCGATCTCGTGCATCATCCGCGCGGTGGTGAAATCGTAGCACGTGAGCATCGCGATTTTCTCACCCGACTCACGGGCGGCGCGAAGATCGTTCAGCGTGAAGCGGACGTGGGGCGGGCGGTTCATCCCCGCGATTGTAGCCGCTTTCCGCGGTGCAAACGACTGCCCAAGGCGGTACGCTTGGCCGTCATGAAATGGTTTGGACACTTTGCAATCTTTTTCGGTGCGCCCGTGTTCGCACAAACAACCGAGCCGAGCGACGTCATTTCACGAGATTGGATGAACTCGGCTATTCGTGTTGAAAAGCCTGGCGAATCCTCAATTGTGTCGCTCGGCGACCATGTGATCGAGCTGACGACGACCACCACGCCGCCGTCACCGTGGATGGCCCAGATCGCAATCCCAACCAGCGCCGATGTGTTGGCCGGTGACGTGCTGCTGATTGAGGGCGATGTTCGCGCCGCGGAGGCGGATCCGGACACGAAGGAATCGGCGCTGCGGATTGTTGCGCAGTTGGCCGAACCACCCTACACGGTTCATGATGAGGCCGTGATTCTCGCGACGGGATCGTGGCAGCCGCAACGCCTACCGTTACGCGTGAAGGCCGATCAACCCGCCGGCAAAATGCAGATCGCGATCAATTTTGGCGTTTGTCGGCAGCGGGTGCAGCTTCGACACTTATCAGTTCGCAACCTTGGGCAACGAGCTTCGATTGCCGGACTGCG
>CAZXLA010000197.1:0-6997 GCA_964641895.1 uncultured Tepidisphaeraceae bacterium | reverse complement strand
CGCCGAGGGGGCCCGAACGGTGTAACCCAGACTGCCAGGCGGCGAAAGAAGTGGAGAAAACGCTGTGATTAAGATGTTAAATATCAGCCCCGCCGACCGCCTCAACCTGGCTTGGAAGCCGATCGTTGAGGACTTGGAATTTCGTAAACTCATGGGGGCTGATACGGTTCAGGCCGTGCCATTCCTGCTCGATTTCGGCTCCACCCGAGGCGAATTGGTGGATAAAGACGGGCAAGGCACCGGCTTCACGCGCACGCAAACCAACAGCAACGCCGCCGCTTCTTATGTGGCGAATCTGATCGACCTCGACACCGGCGCCGGCGTCTTGCGCCTGACCACCACCGGCAACGCCAGCGCGGGTGGGAACAGTGGCTCGGATAACTCACTGGTCAACGCCCTCGAGACGCAGTTCGACGGCACCACCAGCGGCTTCACCATTGAGGCGCGCCTCAAAGGCCCGCTGAATTATCTTAACGATCCGTTCGAACAAGGCGGCATTTACTTCGGGCCGGACCAAGATAACTTCGTCAAGCTCGTCGCGATTCGAACAGCCAACGGAAATTTCCTCCAGTTCCGCGACGAACAATCGACCGCCACCGGCACCACCAGCGCGCTCCCCAGCGGCAGCTTGGCGCAGGAAGTGCCCATCGGCAGCTTCAGTAGCATCAACACGCTCGACGTGCGCATGGTCGGCGATGCCGCCAGCGGGCGCGTCACCGCGTTCTACTCTGTCAACGGCGCTGCGTTCACCAAGATTACCGGCGAACTAACGCTTTCGGGCAGCAAAAGAACGGCGTTCTTCATCGCCACTTCGCGCGCCGGGATCATGGCGTTCCACAAGAATAACGTCGGGCCGATCACCGTCACGTTCGACAGCTTTCAGATCAGCGGCGGGCAATCGACCGCGGGCCGGCCCAGCGTCACCGGCACCCGTCCGGCCAACGGCGAGACCAACGTCAGCCGCGACATTTTCGTCGCCGGCGACCTGAATCTTCCCAATGTCGGAGGCGGGGTAGATGTCTCGACGCTCAACACCAACAGCGTCAGACTCGTTCGCACCAGCGACGGCCAGCTCATCCCCGGCAGCGTCGATACCACCGGCGGCGGCGACGCCATCGTCTATCAACCTTCAACGCCTCTGGCGGCCAGCACCAGCTATACCTTCATCGTCACCGATCTGGTCAAAGACACCACCGGCGCCGCCTTCGTTCCCTTCACCGCAACTTTCACCACCGGCACGTCGGGCGGGCAGGTGGATAGCTCCATCGCTTTTGAAAGAATCATGCTGCCGACCACCTTCGGCAGCGCGTGGACGGGTCTGACCGAAGGCCCGGACGGCAAACTCTACGCGACAACGATCGACGGCAAAATCGTCCGCTTCGGTTTCAACTCCGACGGCACACTCGGCAGCGGGCAGGTGATCAACACGATCATCGACGGCGAAGGCGGCCCGCGCATGACGCTTTCCATCGCGTTTGCGCCGGACAGCACCGCCGGCAATCTCGTCGCCTACGTCAGCCACGGCCAATACGCCGGCCTGCCCGGCCTGCCGCTGGCCACCAACTTCACCGGCAAAATTACCAAGCTCAGCGGCGCGAATCTGCAGACACGCCAGGACATCGTGATCGGCCTGCCGCGCAGCGTGAAAGACCACCAGAACTACCAGGCCGTGTTCGGTCCGGATGGCAAGCTTTACGTCAACGTCGCTTCGCTTAGCGCCCTTGGCGCGCCCGACAACGCGTGGGGCCTCAAGGACGAAGTGCTGCTCAGCGGCGCGATGCTGCAGATTGACGTCAACGCCATCGGGACGCAGACGATTAACGTTCGCACCGACGGCGCGTCGCCGTACAACCCCTTTGCATCCGGCGCGCCGGTGAAGATTTACGCGCGCGGGCTGCGCAGTGCCTACGACATTCTGTTCCACAGCAACGGCAGCCACTACTCCGCCACCAACGGCAGCGCCGCCGGAGGGAATACACCGGCCAAGCCGGGGGTTAGCGGAACCGGGTTGAACAACGTCGCCACTCAGGACGACTATCTTTTCGAGATTGATCAAAACGGCTACTACGGCGCGCCCAATCCCACGCGCGGCGAATACATCCTCAACGGCGGCAACCCCACCAGCGGCTTTGACCCCGGCGAGATCGGCACGACGCAGGAACGCCCGGCGGCTTACCCCGTCGGCACTCCGCCCGAGGCCAGCTACAAAGGCTTCGAATACAACTTCGGCAAGAACTACTCGGCCAACGGCTTGATCGAGTACAAAGGCAACGCATTCAACGGCGCGCTGGCTGGAAAGATTCTCATCGTCCGCTACTCCGGCGGCGATGACATTCTGGTGATGACACCCAACAGCAATGGCTCCATCGCCAGCGTGAACGCGGGCTATCAGGGGCTGAGCGGGTTCGTCGATCCGCTCGACCTCGTGCAGAACTCAACCACCGGCTTCCTCTACGTGGCCGAGTACGGCGGGCAACGCATCACCCTGCTCCGCCCGATCACCCCCGGCGGCGGGAATGCGGATATTCAGAAGACGAAGTATTTCTTTAACGACGTCATCAACAACAGTTCAACCACCACCGGCAACCGCCAGAAGGTGATGATCACCAACAACGGCACGGGTACGCTTTCCATCAGCCAGTTGCTTCTGAGCGGCGCGGATGCCGGGAGCTTTTCGATCGTCAACAACCCCGGCACGCTCACCATCGCCGCGGGTCAGTCGGCCGAAGTGACCGTGGCCTTCGCCGCCGGCAGCGTCGGGGTGAAGACCGCGACGCTCACCGTCGTGAGCAACGACGCCGAAACGCCCAACCTCGCGCTCACCCTGCGCGGCTTGGGAACCGCCGGCGAAGGGGGCAACCTTGAGCCTTCGCTGCAACGCGTGATGGACCTGTTCTTCGGCAGCGGCGTGTACAACGTCGGCGACAGCAATCCAAACGATACCGCCTTCACAACTCCGCCGGGCGCCGGCAATGATGAAGTGCTGATGCAGCGCCTGCAAAAAGCCGGCAGCGGAAGTGTGACCGTCGAGCTGCTGGCCAACTTCGCCAACAGTGTCAGCCCGTCCAGCCGCTTCGGCTGGTACGATCCGGGCACTGTTGCCGCGTTCAACAAACTCTTCGATGTCGGCGTGGCCGATGCGCAGAGCGTTAACCCGGTTGCGCAGGGAACCACCACGTTCGATCCGGGCAACGCCAACTTCGGCCTCTACGCTCAGTTCCCCGCGTTCACCGATCGCGCGGTGTACAGCGAAGACTCGCTCAACCGCTGGGAACCCAACGCGTCCAACCGTCGCAAGGTACGGTTTTATCCGCTCAAGAACGCCGACGGTTCGGTCGTCCCCAACGCCTACGTCTTCACCTTTGAAGAGTTTCAGTTGGCGTACGATCAGAACGACGTGATCGGCATCATCCGCAATGTGAAAGCCGCGCCGGGCGGCGCCGAAATCGGCGTTGAGAACCGCGACGGGATGTTCACCTTCCCCAATCGCCTGGTGTTCAATCGAATCACCACGCTCGATCTGGATCTGCCCAATGCGTTCCACGAGCGGGCTACGCTGCGCATTAACAACACCGGCAGCGCGGCGCTGAACATCAGCGGAATGAGCGTGAGCAGCAGCGATTGGGTGATCGAATCCGGAGGCGGCGCGCAGGCCGTGTCGGCGGGCGGGTTTATCGATGTCGTGGTGCGGTTCGTCTATAACCGAGCGGCCAACGGCAATGAAATCCGCAACGGCACGCTCACTATCAACAGCAACGACGCCGACGAACCGGCCAAAACCGTGCAGCTTAGCGGCATCGCGCAAAGCCACAGCGAAGACGCGCCCAGCTTCGGCAGCGCCGAACCGACCGCGCAGACCGTGATCGACGCATACGGCTACAACGTGAAGATCACCAACACCGGCCAGAGCATCAACACGCTTGGCAACCGCACGCGGGTGGGTGAAGAAGTGCTCAGTGAATACTGGCAGCGCGCCGAAACCGGGCTACCGGTAACCGTGCGCCAGTTGGCAGCGTTCCACCAGCAATCGATCATTACCAACTCGGTCATCAAGTGGTTCTACCAGCAGGCGACGGCGCCGTCGTCGTCCACCACGATCTTCAAGCACCTGGCGCTCGACGGGCAATCGCTTTTCCCCCGGCTCGATAGCACCGCCGCCAACCCGACCGCGCCCGCACAGGGCACCTTCGCGCCCAACACCAATGCGTTCGGGTTTAAGGTTGACGCGAACTATTCCGTACAGTCGTTCAACACCAACACCTTCGACGCCGGCCACTCGATGCGGTTCTATCAGGCGAAGGATCAAAGCGGAAACGTCATCCCGAACACCTATATCCTGGCGCACGACTACGTCGGCATCAGCTTCAGCAACTACGACTATCAGGACAACATTTACATCGTCAGCAACGTCAAGCCGCTCACCGCTCCATCGACGCTCACGGGCCTCAGCGGCACCGGCTCGGGCGCGGGCAATCTGATCAAATGGACCAAAGCGCCCGAAGGCAACGTTTCCGGCTACAACGTTTACCGATCGAACTCGGCGACCGGCACGTTTACGAAAGTTAACGCTTCGCCGGTGACTGACGTGCAGTTCAACGACATCCTCGCCCCGGGCAATGCCACCAGTTTTTACCGCGTGACGGCGGTGTCTTATCACGGCGCCGAATCCACCGCCGCCACCACCAGCGCGTTCCGCCCCAACGACACCGTCGCCCCCGCCGCTCCGAGCAACCTCACCGGCCAAGGCACCGCCAGCGGCATCACGCTATTGTGGAACGACAACACTGAAACCGATCTGGCCGGCTACAACATCTACCGTTCAAGCTCGGCCGGCGGAACGTTTACCAAGCTCAACACCAGCGGCCTGCGCAGCGTGAGCGACTTTACCGACACCACCGCGCCCGTCGGCGCAACGAGTTTCTACCGCGTGAGCGCCGTCGATGGCAGCGGCAATGAATCCACTTTCGCCACCCTCAGCGCCTTCCGCCCGGCCAGCGGCAGTACACCCGCCAGCGCCAGCAACGCCGTCGCCACGGCGCAAACGGGCAGCACGGTTCTGCTCACGTGGAACGACAACAGCAGCAACGAATTCGGCTTCCGCATCGAGCGGCGGCTGCAGTCGAACCAATCGTGGGCGACGGTCGGAACCGGCGACATCAACCAAGCCAGCTTCACCGACACCACCGCCGCGCCGGGCACCGCTTACGCCTATCGCGTGATCGTCTATAACAGCTTTGGCGACGGCGCTTCGAGCAACGAATCGAACGTCACCACGCCCGGCAGCGGCACGACCGCGCCCAGCAATTTGGCGGCAATCGCGAGCAGCCAAAGCGTCATCGACCTAACCTGGTTCGACAACAGCGGCGACGAAACCGGCTTCCGCATCGAGCGGCGGCAGGGCAGCGGCGCTTGGGCGACGATCGATACCACCGCCGCCGACGCGACCAGTTACAGCGCGAGCGGCCTGCTAGAAGGCACGAGCTATTCTTTCCGAGTGATCGCGCTGGGCGCGGCAGGCGATTCGGCACCCAGCAACGAAGCGACCGCGGCCACGCAAAGCCAATTCACCAGCAACGACATCGGAAACCCCACGCCGGGCGGATCGACGCAGACCATCGCCACCGGCCGCGATTACAACGTGATCGCCGGCGGCGGCGATATCTGGGGCAACGCCGACAGCTTTCGGTTCGCTTACAAACAAATCACCGGCGACTTTGATATCAGTGTGCTCGTCGCAGGCATTGACGCGACGCACGCCACCGCGCCGGCGGGGCTGATGGCGCGTGCATCAATCGCCAGCAGTTCGGCCAACGTGATTCAGCGCACCGACGCCTCGAGCCGATTCCGCTTCGCCTATCGCACGACAACCGGCGGCACCACCACGGCCATGGGAACCGCAGTCGGCACCGCCGGAGCGACGTGGCTGCGGCTGGCGCGCGTCGGCAACACCTTCACCGGCTTCAGCAGCAGCGACGGCGTGACGTGGACCCAAACCGGCACAATCACCCTCAACCTCGGCGGCACAGTGTTTGTCGGCCTGGCCGCTTCCAGCAAAAATGTGGCGGCGACGACCACCGCGCGGTTCCGCAACTTCAACGACGGCAGCACCCCACTGCCCGCCGCCCCGAACGCGCCAAGCGCGCTCAACGCCGACGGCGCAACCCTCGGTCAGGTCACGCTCAACTGGGCCGACAACAGCACCAACGAGACTGGCTTTCGCATCGAGCGCAAAACCGGCGGCGGGTCGTATAGCACCATGACCACTGTCGCCGCTGACGCCACAAGTTTTGTGGATACAACGGTGGCCGATGGCACGACGTATACCTACCGCGTGATTGCAGTGGGCGCGTCGATCGACTCGGCACCGAGCAATGAAGCGACTGTCACCACGCAATCGCCAGCGGTGCCTGACAGTTCGACTAGCAGCGACATCGCCGCAACACCGACCGGAACGACGAACGTCATCAGCGCCAACAAAGATTACGACATCACCGCCGGCGGGCTGGATGTCGTCAACAATTCCGATAGTTTCCGTTTCGTGCACTTTGCCGAAAGCGGCGACTTCGACACCAGCGTGCGCGTCGACAACCTGACCGGCCCTTCCGGCCAGAACCCTCAAGCCGGCCTGATGGCCCGCGACGGCCTGGCCGCCAACGCGCGGCATGTGAATATCCGCCTCGACCAGGACAGCGTCATGATGAAATGGCGCAGCAGCACCGGCGGCACGACGGCGTTCAGCAGCAAGGTAAGCGGCCTGACCGGGCCGATCTACCTTCGACTGAGGCGCGTCGGCAACGTCTTCACCGGCTTCTACAGCACCAACGGCACCACGTGGATACAAGTCGGCACGATCACCCTCAGCCTGCCGCCGGCGCTGCGCGTGGGCATGACCCTGCTGAGCAAAACCAACAGCGAAACCGCGACGGCGCAGTTCCGCGATTTTACGTTAAATTAATAGTTGAACCACAGAGACACAGAGGCACCGAGGGGGGAAGAC
>CAZXLA010000196.1:0-7128 GCA_964641895.1 uncultured Tepidisphaeraceae bacterium | reverse complement strand
TGCCGGCGGAGTTCATGCCCAGGACCGACATGGCCGCCAGCTTCGGCTACGTCATCGGCGCGGCGTTTTTCCTATTCTTTCTCACCGGGCGAGTGTCGATGCGCACATCGCTGGTCGTCGGCATCCTCACCGCCGCCGTAACGATGACGCCGTTTTTCTTCGTCACTGGAAAGACTTCGGCGATTGTGGCCAACATTATCTACGGAACCGGCTACATGATCGGAAACTTAGCCATGCTAAGCCTCGCCGCCCAGGCGTGCCCGAAACGCGCCGAGGGTTTCGTTTTCGCCGCCATGATGGCCGTGCTGAATCTAGCCAACAACTACAGCGATCTGTGGGGCAGCGCGCTGTATGAAGGCCGATTCGCCCGCAACATCACGCCACTGCTGTGGATTTCAATCGGTCTGACGCTGGTCACGCTTCCATTCGTGCCGCTGGTGACGAGGAAACCGGTCACCGCGATGACGTGAGAAACGACGCGCCGTCCGCCCCATAGCAGCCGCTGTATCACGCCGCCTGGCTCTGGCTTTCGGCGGTGTTGATGAGCACGGGCATTGGGTCGACGGCGGTGGGCACGTCGAGCGTCATGGTTTTGGGCGAGCGCACCCGATTGATGCCGTCCAGCGCGGCCACTTTGTAACACTCGGCTAGCGTGGGGTAGTTGAAGACGGTCTCAACAAAGTAATCAATCGGCAGGCCGGCGGCCATGCAGGTTTGGCCGATGTGGATCAATTCAGTCGCGCCGGTGCCCAGCGCGTGTACGCCGAGCAGGCGGCGGCTTTCCTGGTGGAAGATGAGTTTGAGCACGCCGTTGGGATCGCTGATGAGATGCCCGCGGGCGATCTCGCGATACCGGGCGATGCCGCATTCATAGGGAACGCTTTGCGCGGTGAGGCTCTGCTCGGTCGCGCCGACCATGCTGATTTCGGGGATCGTATAGATGCCGTAGGGGAACAGCGTTTGCGGCGGTTCAGAAAGCTGGCGAAACATGTGGCACGCGGAAAGGCGGCCCTGCTCCATGCTGGTGGCGGCCAGCGCGGGAAAGCCGATGACATCACCGGCGGCGTAAATGTGCGGCGCGGTGGTCTGGTAACACTCGTTCACCTTCAGCCGCCCGCGCTCGTCGGCGCTGAGGCCGGCTGATTCCAGGCCGAGGTTGGCTGTCGCGCCTTGCCGGCCGATTGTGTAGAGCAGCATGTCGGCGCACATGCGTTTGCCCGATTTCGTGATCACTTCAACCACGTCGCCGTCGAGTTCGATGTTTGCAACGCTTTCGCCAAGGCGCAGCCGCACGCCGATTTCGCGCAGACGAAACTGCAGGACTTCAGAAATTTCTTCGTCCAAAAATTCCATCAATCGCGGACGCGATTCGATCAGCGTCACCTTCACACCCACCGCGCCGAGCATGCTGGCATACTCGGTGCCGATCACCCCGCCGCCGACGATGATCAGGCTGCGCGGCAATTCTTTGAGCGTAAGCAGTTCGTTGGAATCAATGATTTTGTTGGGCGTAAACGGCACGCTGGCCGGGTGGGCCGGCTCGGTGCCCACGGCCACCAGGAAGTTGTCGCCGGCAAGTTCGAGCGTGTCTTCTACGCCACGATCATGCCGGGTGATCTTCACTCGGTTGGAGCTGACGAACTGCGCGTGCCCGTAAAACATGGTGACGCCGTTGCGGCGCATCTGGTTGTGAACCACTTCGGTTTCATTACGAATGGTGTGATTGCAACGATACAGCAGATCCGACATCGTAATATCATGCTTCACGGCATAACTGTCGCCGTACATCGATCGCTCGTTGAACGCCGTCAGGTGCAACACCGCCTCGCGAATGGCCTTGGAAGGAATGGTGCCGGTGTGAATGCACACCCCGCCGATCATCTCGCGGCGGTCGACCAGCGCGACGCGCTTGGCGAGTTTAGAGGCGCAAAGAGCGGCCTTTTGCCCGGCGGGGCCTGAGCCGAGCACAATTAAGTCAAAGCGTGCGGAGGACATATCGGGCGTATCGACCATTACACAATCGCGGTTGATCAGCTTATGCAAGTCGTAAAGTCGCGCGGGGGCAAGTTCGATAATACTCATACGTGTTCGATCCGCAGGCACATCCCCCGCCGCGCTCGTCAGGCCGTGGCGCCAGAGAATGGCCCCGCTTTGTAATGCAAAGTGCGCTGACACTCGTCGTCGCCGTTGCGGTGTGGTGGGTTACACGCCAACTGATTTCGGCGGACTCTTCCGGCAGTTCGACACCCGCAAATAGCGCCGCGCTCCATTTCATTCTTCCCATCGCCATGATGGCCCTGGTGATCGCCGCCGTGGTGCTGCAGGAACTGCGCTGGTACCGCCCGCGCCGCAAGCTGCTGCGGTTGATGAGCGAGATATCCGAATCGCGTATGCCGATCGACGCCGTAAAGGAAGTCGGCGGAGGGATCGGCCCGATCGCGTCGGCGGTGGCGGCGTCGTTCCATCACGCGCGGTCGCTGCAGCGAAAGCTGGCGCAGCAGGAACTGGAAATGACGCAGAAGGTGGCCAACCGCACCGACGCCATGGAGCGCGTCATCGGCGGATTGCGCCAGCAAGCCATCCGCGACGGCCTCACCGGTCTGCTCAACCGACGCGCACTTGACGAGCTGCTGCCGCGGCTGATCGATCATTGTCGCGATAAGAACGAAGACCTTTCGCTGCTGATGATCGACATCGATTTCTTCAAGCAATTGAACGACCAGCTCGGCCACGCCGCCGGCGATGAGATGCTTAAAACGGTGGGCCAGATCATCCGATCGAGCCAGCATCGCGCCGCCGACGTGGCGTTTCGCTGCGGCGGCGACGAGTTCGTGATCGTCCTGCCCGGCTGCCCGCTGGCGCCCGCACAACAACTTGCCGCGGGCATCACGTCGCTGGTGGAACAGATGGCCAAAACCATCAAAAGCAACCCGCGGCCCGGGCTATCGGTGGGAGTTTGCTCCATGAGTGAATTGCCCAACCCCAGCGCCGGCGAACTGCTCCGAGAGGCCGACAAGCGGCTGTACGACGCAAAGCAATCCCACCACGCCAAGCGACGCCAAGTGGCGTAGAGCGAAATCCCAAAAAATCGCCTCAGCGCCGAGCCTTAGTTGAGACGAAAACCGGATGAGATTGCTCTAAACCCCGGCGGGATTTACGATGGCACGTTCGCCGGTGCTCGCTGCGACGATAATTAGTTGACCGGCGATGTTTACACAGAAAGAGCCGCTATGCCTGTCGACGATATTCTGCTTGATTGCGAAGCCGCCATGGAAAAGGCGATCGACCACATGAAGCGCGAGCTGCTGGGCATTCGCACCGGGCGCGCCAGTCCGGCGCTGGTTGAGCACATTAAGGTGGATTACTACGGCACGCCGACCGATCTCAAATCGATCGCGATGATCAACATTCCCGAAGCGACACAGATTTTGATCAAGCCGTTCAGCCCGAGCGACATTCGCGCGATTGAAAAGGCGATCAACGACAGCAAGCTGGGCCTCACGCCGCACAGCGACGGCAAATCGCTACGGCTGCAATTGCCCGGGCTTTCTCAGGAACGGCGCATTCAGTTGGTCGGCCAGTGCAAGGGGTTCGGCGAGCACGCGAAAGTAACAATCCGCAACGCCCGCCGCGACGCCAACAAGCTGCTGGAAACCGAGCAGAAAGGCGGCCTGATGACCGAAGACGAATCGGATCGCGCCAAAGAACAAGTGCAGGAACTCACCAAGCAGTATGAAGGCAACGTGGATAAGCTGCTGGAGGACAAGCGGCATGAGGTGATGCAGGTGTGAGTTAACTTGACTATGTCACCGTCACCGCCCATTTGGGCATCGGCAGCTCCCAACGCATCGGTTTGCCGGTGCGAGGGTGATCGAAGCCCAGCGCGACGGCGATCAGTCGCAATTCGGCTTCGGGGAAACGCGGGCAATAGATTCGATCGTTGACGATCGGGCAATCCTTCTCAAAAAAGTGCGCGCGAATCTGGTGCTTGCGCCCGGTTTCCAGCCGCACGCGCACCAGCGCCTGGCCGTTCATCACTTTCAGCGTTTCGTAGTGGGTGACGGCGCGCTCGCCTTTATCGGGATGATGGGTCGACCGCACCCGGCCGTCGGCGAGTTCGACCAGCTTTGTATCGATCCGCCCGGCGGCGGTTTTCGGCGCGCCGTCCAGCAGCGCGACATAGACGCGCTCCACCGAGTGATCGGCAAATTGCTGCTTCAACCCCGCGTGCGCGCCGGCGTTCTTTGAAAACACCATCAACCCGCCGGCATCGGCATCCAGGCGATGCACCAGGCCGATGCGAATGTGCTTTTCATGAATCTCGTAATACGCGCGCAGCAGGCCGATGAGCGTCGGGCGCTTATCGTGCGGACCGCTGCTGGTGATCAGGCCCTGGGGTTTGTTGAGAATGACGAAATCCTCGTCTTCAAACACAATCGGCGCGGGCGGCCGCATCTTTCGCGATTTGTCTCTTGCCGCGGCTTTGCCGGCGCGGGTGGCGCTCTTGGGCGCGATGTTGACGGCGTCGCCGTCGCGCAGCGGCTCTTTCAACGACGTGACGACCAGGCCATTCACCGTCACCCGGCGGTCTTTCAGCATTTCGCGAAAGGTGGTGCGGCTGGCGAGCGGGAGAAGTTTTTCTAATCGTTCGAGGATAGTCATGGGCACGCTAAATGATCGGCTCGGGCCGCGCGGTGTTGAAGAAGCGCAGCACGGCATCGGCGGCTTCGTCGCTGTTGATGATGGAATTGTGGTCGCCGCGCGGGACCCAGAAATTTTCTTTCGGCTGGGTGGCGCGCTCGAACAGGCGTCGGCCGTGCGAAAAATCAATGATCTGATCCTGCACGCCGTGGATCACCAGAATCGGCCTCGGCCAAAGCTGCGTGGCCAGATCGGCGGGGTTGAACGCGCGCAGGTTTGCGCCGGAGTGAGCGCTGGCAATCGGGAGCGCCATCGCTTCCATCAACCAATTGAACGGCGGGAGAAAGGTTTTTTCGGCAATGCTGTTCACCAGACCATTCAGATCATCAAACGTGCCATACACGGCGACGGCTTCGATGGCCTGCCCTTCGTCCGACGCATCGGCCGCGGCGGCGATGAGGGCGGCGGCGCCCTGGCTGGCGCCCACGCCGAAGATATGCGCGGCCGATCGCGGGCGCGATTGCTTGAGCCAGCGCACGGCGCCGAGCACATCGCGGCGTTCGAGGTCGCCGAAGCTGCTGATCTGCCCGCCGCTTTCCCCGTGCGCCCGAAAGTCGATCGCCAGCACGTTATACCCCGCCGGCACCAGCTTGCGACACAGCACGAGCTGGTTGGATTTGTTGGCGCCCAGCCCGTGCGCGAGGATGACGGTGCGATCCGATTCAACGCGCCGCGCGCCGTCCTGCGCCGGCAGCCACCACGCCGACACGCGCACGCCGTCGCTGGCGGGAAAGTTCACAGGCTCGAACGCAAAACCCAGTTGCGAGCGCGGGTCGTCATTCAGCAGCACCTTCGGCCGATACGTGACGACGGCCGACATGACGAACGGCAGCCCCACGCCGAACAAAATCACGATGCGCACCAGGTTACCCAAAGTGGCCGCGGGCTTACGAATGGTTACGGTCGCGGTCACTCCGTCGCCAGCCACTTTCCGCGTGACGCTCAACCGCCAGACGATGGCGCGAAGCAGTGCATCAAACCCTTTGAGCAGAATCATCATCGCGGTGGCAAAATACGCCGCGAGAATCGCCTGCGGAATGGAAACTCTCCCCTTCACCGCCACGGCATAAACAACCGACAGCGCGACGCCGATGGCAGCGCCGGTGGCAAATGTGCCGATAGTGGCCAGCTTTGGCGCCGCATCGCGCCCGCCGCGGATCGATCGGATAATCGCATAAACCGGCGCGGTAATGTACGCCGCCATCAGCAGATAATGTAGGACGATGTAAACGGTGTTCATGGTTGCAACGTGGTGATCAAACGGTGGCGATCAACAGCGGCGATCAACCGGGTCGAGGTCGAGCGCGTCGACGGATCATATCGCAGTTTCGGGCAATTGCCCGCGATCCTTAAAACGCCCGCGGATTTTGTGGAAGGGTTGATACGGGGCAAGCGCACACGAACGAGCGGCAAGCGTAAGCGACCCGACCCCCCGCGGCGTGGAGACGGCCGCCCCGCATCATCGCTTGTCACCCGCAACCCGCGACGATACGGTTAGGCGGGTCGTTTGGAGTACCGCCCGCGTAGCTCAGTTGGATAGAGCGCTGGTTTCCTAAACCGGAGGTCACAGGTTCGAATCCTGTCGCGGGTACTTGTTTAATAAGCAAGGATCGGGATGCAGCGGAATTGCTCGGTAAATCCGGGCGATTCGTGTTGGTGGCGTGAGGCGCTTCCATGCTGTTTCCGCCCGATTCCGCCGCTGACTGCGCCGGATTGTGCGCCGCTTGTTGCCTCTGGTTCTCAGGCTCGGCGGCAGCTTCGATGAAATGGGTATCGGTCACTTGCAGATAATGTTCCTGGGCGACAGCGCGGCTGTTGCCGATCCACTGCCAGACGACGTGAATCGAGTAGCGCTCAGCAAGCTCCGTTTGTCGCGTTGAGCGCAGGTTGTGCCAGGGCTTCGGCCAGACTTCCAGCCCCGCCTTGCGGATGATCCGGCCAAGCTGGGTGCGCAGGTTGTTGCACGCGCCGGCGCGGTCGCGGGTAATGACGTGTTCCGTACCCGGCTCGGCTTCATCGAACACTTGCAGCAGGAAATGGCGCAGCTCGGGGAAGATCGGAATAATTCGGCTTTCCTTGCCTTCGTGATGCTCGGTTTTAGTTGACGGGACGCGCAGCCGGTTTCGCTCCCAATCCACGTCCGACCACTTCAACGCCAGATGTTCAGACGGGCAGCGCAGCCCGCCGTAGCGGCTCAGGGCGAACAGTAGCCGCCATTGGGCATCGGGGCAGGCGTCCAGCACCTTCTCGGCCACGTTTCGCGTTACGAAGTACAACCGGGCCTTGTCCGCCCGCACCGTCGCGGCCATGCCGTCAAGGGGATTCGCCCCGCGCACCAGTTGCCGGCGGATGGCAGCCTTGAAGAGTTGCCTTGCTCGCCCCACATGCCGGCGGATGGTGTTGTCGGCCAGCACCGCCCGCCGCCAC
>CAZXLA010000195.1:0-7137 GCA_964641895.1 uncultured Tepidisphaeraceae bacterium | reverse complement strand
CACTGGCGGCAAGTTGCTGGCGGCAAACGACTACGAAGCCAAAGCCGGGCACTAGGGCTCCGAGGAAGAAAATGGCCTCGAAACTCGACGCTGATTCCTACGTTTACGTGTACATCGATCCCCGAAACTTTGAGGAGTTTTATTACGGGAAGGGGCGAGGTTCTCGCAGCCACGCGCACCTTAAGTCTACTGGCGATTCCGCGAAGGCATCACGGATTGCGCAGATAAAGAAGGCGGGGCTCGAACCAGTCATTCGCATCGTTGCGGCGAATCTGACCAGTGACGAAGCACACCTCATCGAGACCGCATTCCTTTGGAAGTTGGGTCGAAACCTTGCGAACGAAACATCCGGTCACTTCGCATCAAAGTTTCGTCCACAGTACTCCATGTATCAGAAGCTCGGCGGCTTCGACTACTCAAGACAAATACATTACCTCAATGTAGGTGAAGGCGAAGTGCGGAATTGGGATGACTGCCGCAAGTATGGTTTCATGGCAGCAGGGCAACATGAGAAATACAGCCGGCAACTAAGGCAACTTAACCAGGGTGATTGCATTGCGGCGTACCTGAAGGGCAAGGGGTACGTTGGAGTGGGAATCGTGGAATCGGAAGCCGTTCCCATCACCCAATTCTCGTTTGGAACGAAAAAGCTTCTTACATTAAAGCTGGCGGCAAACATGGCAAGCAACGCAAATGACGCGTCGAAATGTGAGCATGTTGTGAAAATCGACTGGATTAAATCGGTCCCGCGCGAATCCGCAATTTTCAAAAGGCGATCAAAGCTGTTCGCCCCTCAGCGTGTTCGGGCATCTCTCGACGGCCAAACCAAAACCCTGAAGTTCATTGAGGATGAATGGGACTTGTCTTTCGACGACATTCTGGCAGACGATTGAGGCCCTAACAGTTCGTAATCCGTTAGCTGCAAGAAAACCGCAAAAACTTCCACTATACTCAGGCGTATGCAAACGACGTCCGCGCCTCAGGCCAATTCGGCACCTTCGGCCGATCAGGATTCTTCGCCGGCGAATCTTCTTCGGCCCAGTGATACCTTCGTTCATCGGCACGTCGGCCCGAACGCGGATGAAATCAAGGCCATGCTCGCATTCATCGAATGCGATAGTCTTGATGATCTGGTCGAACAAACCGTGCCCGCCGCAATACGTATCAAGCGGCCTTTGAAGCTGGGTGAGCCGCGCGGCGAGCATGAGTTGATCGCCGAACTGAAGAAAACCGCCGCCCGGAATAAGGTGATGCGGTCGTGCCTCGGCATGGGGTACTACGGCACCATCACCCCGCCGGTGATTCAGCGAAACATTCTTGAAAACCCCGGGTGGTATACGCAGTACACGCCGTACCAGGCCGAAATCAGTCAGGGGCGGCTCGAAGCACTCATCAACTTTCAGACGATGGTTGCCGATCTGACCGGGCTGCCGCTCAGCAATGCGAGCATGCTCGACGAAGCCACCGCCGCCGCCGAGGCGATGTTTATGGCGCGGTCGGTTCACGAGGGAAGTCGTCAAACGTTTCTCGTCGCAGCAGATTGTCATCCGCAGACCATTGCAGTCTTGCAAACGCGCGCGCGGTTCATCGGTATGAAGCTCGTGGTCGTCGCAACCAGCGCAATGGAACAACTCTTCACGGGGAGTGGACCGGGGGGTGGACTTCAATCCGCCCCGGAAACCAGTGTAAATGACATCAGCGGAATCCTCCTCCAATACCCCACGACCGACGGGCGCATCGAGTGTTACAAATCGCTCACGGAAGCGGCGCACAAAGCCGGCGCCATCGTCGTCGCGGCGACCGATCTGCTCGCGCTCACCCTTATCACTCCGCCGGGCGAGTGGGGGGCGGATATCGCCGTCGGCAACACACAGCGGTTCGGCGTGCCCATGGGCTTCGGCGGCCCGCATGCCGGGTTCATGGCCACCAAGACCGACTACGCCCGCAAGCTGCCCGGCCGGCTGATCGGCGTTTCGAAAGACGCGCAAGGCAACCCCGCATACCGGTTGACGCTGCAAACCCGCGAACAGCACATCCGCCGCGACCGCGCGACAAGTAACATCTGCACCGCCCAGGTGCTGCTGGCGATCATGGCCGGCATGTACGCGACCTATCACGGGCCGCACGGGTTGACGCGCATCGCGCAGCGTGTGCGCGCGTTCACGCAAACGTTGCGACTCGCACTCCGCAACAACGGTGACGAGATCAACGACCATGATCTGGTTTTTGACACGCTCAAGGTTCGACCGAAGACCCGATCGAGCCGGGAGATCATTGATGCCGCGCAGAAAAAACAGATCAACCTGCGCGACTTTGGCGACGGCACCGTCGGTATTTCGCTCGATGAAACAACCGATTACGCCTTGATTAATGATCTGCTCGAAGTGTTCGGCGTAACCGAGCGCGTCGACCTCGACGAACTGATCGGCGAAGCGCACCTGTCGATTCCGCCGGTATTTGAAAGAAACAGCGCGTTCCTCGCGCATCCTGTCTTCAATAAATATCACAGCGAGCATGAACTTCTCCGCTACATCTTCAAACTCATGGGCCGCGATCTTTCGCTGTGTCAGAGCATGATTCCGCTGGGGTCGTGCACCATGAAACTCAATGGCACCAGCGAAATGCTGCCGGTCACCTGGCCGGAGTTTGGCGCGATGCATCCGTTTGCGCCGGATGATCAAACCAAGGGCTACCAGATTCTGTTCAAGCAGCTTGAGAAGTGGCTTTGCGAAATCACCGGCTTCGCCGCGTGCTCGTTGCAGCCCAACGCCGGCAGCCAAGGCGAGTATGCGGGGCTGCTGGCGATCAAGGCGTATCACGAATCACGCGGCGAGATCTATCGCGATATCTGCCTCATCCCCACCAGCGCCCACGGCACCAACCCCGCCAGCGCCGTCATCGCCGGCTTCAAGGTCGTCGCCGTTGCGTGCGATGATCTGGGCAACGTCGATCTGACCGATCTCAAAGCCAAGGCTGACGCGAACAAGACCAACCTCGGTGCGCTGATGGTCACCTACCCCAGCACGCACGGCGTGTTCGAAGAAGGCATCAAGCAAATCTGCAAAATTATCCACGCCGCCGGCGGGCAGGTTTACATGGATGGAGCAAACATGAACGCGCAGGTCGGCCTGTGCCGTCCGGGCGATATTGGCGCCGATGTGTGCCATCTCAACCTCCACAAAACCTTCTGCATCCCCCACGGCGGCGGCGGGCCGGGAATGGGGCCGATTTGCGTTGCGAAGCAGTTGATCCCGTTCTTGCCGGCCGCCGACGGTGGGTTGAGGGTTGTAGGTCGTGGGTTGGGGCGCGATTCATCTACCAACCCACAACTAACAACCAACAACGCACAACCAATCGTCGTCTCCGCTGCTCCTTACGGCAGCCCGTCGATCCTTCCCATCTCCTGGGTCTACATCGCACTCATGGGAAGCGCCGGGCTGACGCGCGCGACGCAGGTTGCGATTCTCAACGCCAACTACATGGCCAACCGGTTAAAAAATCATTACCCGCTGGTTTACTCCGGCACCAACGGCCGCGTGGCGCACGAGTTCATTCTCGATTGCCGCGCGTTCCAGCAATCGGCCGGCGTAACCGTAGAAGATATCGCCAAGCGGCTGATGGATTATGGCTTCCACGCCCCCACGATGAGTTGGCCAGTGAGCGGCACGCTGATGATCGAGCCGACCGAAAGCGAAGCCAAAGACGAGCTCGATCGCCTGTGCGAAGCGCTGATCAGCGTCCGCCAGGAAATTCGCGAGATCGAAGAAGGAAAGCTCGACCGCGCCGACAATCCGCTGAAGCACGCCCCGCACACCGCCGGTGTCGTCACCGCCGACAACTGGTCGCACAAATATTCGCGCGAGCGGGCGGCGTATCCGGCGAAGTGGCTGCACGATCACAAGTTCTGGCCGCATGTGGGCCGGGTCGACAACCCCTATGGCGATCGGAATCTGATGTGTACCTGTGCACCGATGACCGAAGCGCAGGCTTGAGCGAGGTCGCGCGGAAACCAAACGGCGGAGCCAGGACGGGACATTCGGTGGGGCAGACAGGAATGTCTGCCCCACTGGCAGGTCTATTTGCTCATTCGTTAATTCGTCATTCGGGCTTGAGCCCTTTTCGAGCTTGATCCCCATTCAGCAAACCGTAATTCGCGGATTCAGAAAATCAGTCGATCCGTTCCCGCGCCGCCGACGAGCAGGTCGGCGGCGGCTTGGCCGATGAGCTTGTCGTCGCCGGTCTGGCCGAAAAGGGAATCGCTCAGCGCGCCGCCGACAAGTGTGTCATTGCCGCTGCCGCCGGCGAAGCGGGCTCGCCAGTTTGATGCAGCCGAGGCGTGCATGAAGATGACATCGTCGCCGCCCAGACCATTGACGAACACTGTTCGACAGCCGGTGACCGGGAAGCTGAACCGCCCGCGGTTGGTTTGGAAGATCATGAACGGTTTGCCGGCCCGGAGCTCGCGGCGCACGACGATCACATCGTTCTTATCGGTCCCGCTGAAATGTACGCCTTGCGTTGCTGACGTTTCGTCGCCCAAGTCCACTCGGTCCGGGCCGATGTGCGGGTTAATCGCCTGATCGGCGCCGAGTCCGCCCAATAGTTCGTCGGCGGCGCTGCCGCCGGTCATCGTGTCGTTGCCTGCCCCGCCGTCGATGGCGATAGGAATATCAAGGGGCGCAGCGGTGATCACATCATTCCCGCCGCCGGCGTTCACCAAGAGTCGGGTCACGGACGTCGTTGATGCGGTTCCCAGGATTACACTCCTGGAAAACGCGCTGATGGTTCCGCCGACACGGCTAAAGCCCAGCACGTCGTTCCCTTCGCCGCCGTTCACAATCATCGTGGAGCCGGGTTGCGGAAAATTGCTGCGCACCGCAAACGGTTTGATGTCGACGCGAAACGTGCCAATGGTCTGCGCCGTGGCGGTCAGCCCCGTGGTGTCGGCGATCTGGCCGGGTTGAAGATCGATCATGTACACGTCATTGTCGGCCGGATCCCAAGCGGTGCCGGCGGCGGCGACGCGGTAAACGGCCGTCACCAGGGACGCGCCGTTGCTTTCACTCACGCTCACGAGTTCAGCCGGCGCGTTGAAGCCGTCGACGGTCTTTACGCGCACGTCCAGGCTGTCGATGGTTGACACGTTGATCGCGCCATTGTCGCGGTAGGTCACCGCAAATTGCGTGAACGCCGCCGGCGCGGTGATCGTCCGCGCGGTCGCAACTGAGGCCTGCGGCGTGATGAGCGGCGTGAGCGAAAACGAATTAAACCGAGGCGGACTGCCTGTTCCGCTGCTCGGTGTCGTTTCCCACACGATCTTCACACGATGCTTCCCCGCCGAGAGGGCGGTGCTGAATGGCGTGAGGGTTTGGTACGTCGGCGTTGAAGCATTGGTGATGGGAACGGCGATCGTTCCTGATTTGTTCACCCCGTCGATTTCCACATGGTATTTCAAATTCGCCCGGCCGTTCGCCAGGCGGATTGAAAAGTCGTAGGTGCCGGTCGTCGGCAGATCGACCGAGTATTGCAGGAACTCGCCAGCAAACGGACTGACGACGTCGTATCCGATTTCGCACGGGCCAGACGAACAAAAAAAGGACGCTGCAGCGACCGATCGCCAGAATGAAGCCTTAGACCCCGCGCGGCCCCGCCTCGGCTTCAACCGGCGGGCCTTGGCGACCTTTGCCCCGGCGGCGGTAATAGTGCTGGTGGATTCGTTCCGGCGACACGCCCATCCGGAAAAGTTGAACCACTGCGAAAATCTCCAGTGACGCGCGCCAAGAACCGTAGACCTTGTGCCGCCGGGCCGACGACCACATCGGCGGATCAATCAATTCCACCCGGCCGCTTTGGCGCAGGCGCCGGGTGAATTCCATGTCTTCCATCATGGGAATCGGCGCGAAGCCTCCCAGGCTGGCGAACTTCTCGCGGCGCACGAACATCGATTGGTCGCCCCAGAGCGTCGCTCGTTTGCCTCGGTTGATTCGACGCACCAACGGCTCCAGCCATTTGCGCGTGCGGTGATGCGGATTGAAGCGCCGGTAATATGCCCCGCCGACGATGGTTGCATCGGCCATCGTTCGCCGCAACGAATCAATGTGCTCCTGACCAATCTCGGTGTCGGCGTGCTGAAAAAGCAACACGTCGCCACACGCCACGGCGGCGGCGGCATTCATTTGTTTTCCCCGGCTGGGCTGCGGCAATGTGACCACCCTGGCGCCGGCGGCTTCGGCAATCTCGCGGCACTCCGGCCCGGTCGAAGCGTCACCGACGATAATTTCAAGAATCCCCTCGATGCGCTCGAACGACGCAAGAATGCCGCGTAGCTGCACCGCATCGTTCCAAATTGGGATGATCACACTGACCGTGGGCCAGGCGTCGGCCGGGGCAATCGGGTTGGCAGTGGCAATGGTCGGCGGCGCTTTGCGGTTCAGGTCGGCAGTCGTCATCTGTCGCGCCATAATCTACTTTGCCACGGCGGGACGCAAGAAGTCGACCGGCAGCAACCTGCACAGTTCGCCGTGCAGTTCGCGATCCTCGGCATCGGTCGACTGTTCGAGCCGGGCGACCAACTTGCGCAAATCCTGCGGCTGATCGACGTCATCCCATGAGTTGCCCGCCGAATTGCTGTAACCGAGGTGCCGCGCGTTGGCCAGTGTATGTTCGGCGGTGCGGTCGGTTGACCACTCAACGCCCGCATGCAGCAGCGCCGCGGCATCGATCTCGGCGCGAACGCCTAGGCACCAGTATCCGCCGTCGTCGGCCAATCCCAGCACAACCTGCGTATCGGCCGTTGCCGCGACACAATTCAAAAGATGAGCGGTTGGCACATCGGGACTGTCGACGGCGAGCACAAGCACGCGGCGGTGCGAGCGGCCCACGGTTGCAATGACGTGCGCAATGCGCCAACCGAGGTCGCCGCCAACCTGCGCTTCAAGCGAAACCTTCCCGCAATCGGCCAGCAGATCGTTCATGGCGGCACGGGCGTCGGGCGGATCAAAGCACACGATGAGTTCTGCCGCGCCCAGGCGATTTATGCGCCGCGCCATATGCAGCAGAAAGCACCGATGCACTCCCGCCGCCTGATCGGGAGAAATGGCAGGTGTCAACCGCGTCTTGACCTTGCCGGCGGCGGGA
>CAZXLA010000194.1:0-7139 GCA_964641895.1 uncultured Tepidisphaeraceae bacterium | reverse complement strand
TTGTCTTGACTGTTAACAATTTGTTTGGTATCTACGCGGGTTGTTTGCTCTTTGACAACAGGATCGCGGGCGTCTGTGAATTCAACAGGAAATGTGTGGTGTGCAATGGGTGCACGCGCGAGGTGCTAAATGGGCGCGTGGGGGCGGATTGGGACCAAAATGGATCGGATTGGGACCGAAAAGGACCGAAAAGGTCCAAAAAGGACCCATTTTGGACCTGAAAAGGACGGGGTTGGGACGAGGTTTTGGCGCAGAAAATAATGGCCTTTTAGCGCGTAAACCCGTTGCGCACATTATGTTGCGAAATGTGCCGCGTGTGGCGGCGGGGCGCGTAACATCTTTTTTCCTGCGCTGGGACCGGTGATAAACTATCAGCCCGACTGAATTTTTGATCTTCAAAGGAGAAAACAAATGGCCGGCCCGATGGAACCGATTAAGGGAGAAGAAATCTTCAACGCCCCGCCGGCGAAGGTGTTTGCGGCGTTGACTGATCTGGACGATCTGGCGAAGAACATTCCCGACGTGCAAAGCGCCACGAAGGTGGATGATCGCACGCTGCAATGCACGGTGAAGCCGGGTTTCAGCTTCATCCGCGGGACGCTCAAGAGCAAAATTCATGTGGCGGAGGCGGTGCCGCACGAGCGCGTGAAAATCATCGTGACGGCTACCGGCATCGGCATGGGAATGGAAATCGAGGCGCGCCTGAAAATAGAACCGGTCGACGGCGGGGCGAAGAGTAAGCTGATCTGGGAAGCGCAGGTGATGAGCCGCACCGGCCTGGCCAGCGCGGTGCCGGCGGGGCTGATCGCAGGCGCGGCGGATAAGACGGTGAAGGAAGGGTGGGAGAAGCTGCGCGGGAGAGTGGAGCGTTAAAATCCCCTCCCTCGGTACGCCGGGGGAGGGTTAGGGAGGGGCAACGAACGGCGAATGACGCGAGGTAAACAGCAAGAGTCGAGGCACCGCATGCCAGAAATCGCAAAATTCCCCAACCGCGACAAACGCCTGATCACCTTCGCCCGCGAGATGCGTCGCGTTGGCGCGCCGGCAGAAAAATTTCTGTGGTATCGGCTTCGCGCTCATCGCCTCGGGGGTTTCCATTTTCGACGGCAGCATCCCGTCGGGCCGTTCATCGCCGACTTTTATTGCGATGAGGCGACGTTGGTTGTGGAGATCGATGGACGATCGCACACGCGTAAAGGCGAGTACGATGATGCGCGCGACGAGTGGATGAGAGATAACGGCATGGAGGTGTTGCGTTGCTCGGATACGGATGTATTGAAGAACATGCGGTGGGTGCTCGAAACGTTTCTACGAATCTGTGATCGGCGGTCGGGAAGGGCGGGAACGTGAAAGTTGAACACTTCGACTTCTACGCGGCCCCCTCCCTCACCCTCCCCCGGAGTACCGGGAGAGGGGACCAGAGGCGTAGCGCGAGAGGGGAGGAGCAATCAATCTTTCACGTAGACTTTGCTCTTGGCGTCCACCAGCAGTTCGTACACCATCGCGATGTCCTCTTTCGTCAGGCGGATGCAGCCGTGGCTGGCGTTTTTGCCGATGCTGGTGGGGTCGATGGTGCCGTGGATGCCGTAGCCTTCGCGGCCTTCGGCTTCGCCGTTTACTCCGGTGAGGGCCAGCCAGAATTCGCCCAGTGGGTTTTGCGGGTCGTCGGCTTCCATAAGCGGCAGCTCGGCGGCGCCCCAGAACTTGGGGTTCTTCATCTTGCCGCCGGCGCTCACCTGCCAGGTGCCGGTGGGAGTCGAGCCTTCCTTGCCGAGGCCGACGCGGTAGGTGGCGACATACATCGCATCGGCGCTCATGGGTTCGCCGAGCCAGATTTCCATTTCGAATCTGCTCTTGCTCACGACGGCGTGGAAGGGGCCGTTGATGATCTTTATGCTTCGGCCAGCACGGAGCTTGCGCGGGTCGGAGATGTCGTTCATTCGGCCCAGCAGTTCCCAGGTGACGCCGTGGGCTTTGGCGATTTTCTGCAAGGCGTCGCCGTTCTGCACCGCGTAGGTTCCGCCGAACGGGTCGTCGGCGAAGCGTTTGGTGGAGAAGATGATGGCGTTGCTCAGCTCGGCGATTTTTCGTTTGGTTTCGGCCATCTGCGACTCGTCCAACGAGCCTGAAAGCAGCATGGCGTTGAGCGACTGACGGGCTGAAAGGACGCCGCCGGATTCGAGTTGCTTTTGCGCGATTTGCGGATCGTTGGAAACGTTCGCCAGCGCGATGAGTTTGGGTTGAGACTGTTTGTCTAGTGGGAGCAGGTCATCCCACGATTTTTTGCCGGAGGTGCTGTTTGCGATGGGTTGGTCGGTCGGACTGCTGTTGTTGGTCGGTGTGTGTTGCGCGATTCGATCCGGGGCTGAAGCCCCCGGCTTGTTGGGGCCGACATTGTTCAACGTGATGGCGCGCGATGCTCCGGGCGTTTCGGTGCGCATGACGTCGGGGCCGGGCGCGGTTTTGTCGTCAACCTTTGCGGCCGCAGTCGGCGCGGATGCTTGTGCATCGTTACCCGGCGTCGGTTTCATCGGGCGGTTGACGTAGGCAAGAATAGCGAGGGCGACGAAAGAAATGAGTACAACCACCAGCGCCTGGCTGATCATCTTCTGCGGGCGACGAGACATGAGAACCTCCATGTTCTCTAAATTGAAGTTGTTAGTTGTCAGTGGCCAAAAGGAGATGGCTGGCAACCCACAACGGGTCACTGGCAACTTCTTATCGACCAATACAACTTGTCGTAAACCTGCGGATGCAGCGATCCGATGCGAGCATACTAAGCGGAATATCGTGGTCAAGCACGGGAAGCATCGGCAAAACCTGTTCTTCGAACGCCAACCCGCAGGTTACGCCGATGAAACTGCCCTGAGCGAGGAAGCGATCGTAGAAGCCCATTCCGCGGCCGATGCGGTATCCGGTTTCGCTGAAGCCCAGCGCCGGGACGATGACCAGATCAATCTCGTCCACCGGAACCGGCTTGCCGCTGATCGGCTCGCGCACGCCGGGGCCAGTGGTTGTTATGCCGGAGTTGAGACTGTGAATTTCGACGGGCAGGATGCGCTTGCCTTCCCAGTGAATCTTGGGGACAACCACGGTCTTGCCGTGCTGCCAGGCGCGAAGGGCAATGGGGGCGGTATCGACTTCCTGGGCCATCGAAAGATAGACCATCACGCTTCGGGCGGCGGCGAATTCGGGGCTTAACGTCACCAGTTGGCAGGCGGCGGCGGACTTCTCGTGGATTTGTTGCGGCGACAGCCGGGCCAGCGCTTCACGAAGCTGCTGGCGCACGACGACTTTGCTTGCCGGTTGATCGGAGGACATACGACTTGAAATTCCTCGTTCCTGCTTCGCTCCGGGAATCGCTAAGGCTCGTTGTCGGCCTTGGGCGATTCGGTGTCGCGTTCTGCAAGCGACTGCTTCCACTGCTGGAGGCGCTGCTTGATCGTCGCCTCGTAGCCCCGATCGGTCGGGGCATAATATACGTTACTCACGCCGAGGTAGTCTTGTTCTATAACACCATCGGCATGATCGTGAGGATAGCGATAACCTTCGCCATGACCAAGCCTTTTCGCGGCTTTATAATGGGTATCGCGCAAGTGCTTGGGCACGGGAATCGTGCGGCCTTCGCGCACATCATCCATCGCAGTCCATATGGCCTTAGCGCTGGCGTTGGATTTGGGGGCGGTGGCCATGTAAATCGCGGCCTGGCCGAGCGTTAGCTGGCATTCGGGCATACCCACGCGCTCCACAATACCATACGCCGCCGCCGCCAGTTGGATCGCCGCCGGGTCGGCATTTCCCACGTCTTCGCTGGCGAAGATGGCGATTCGGCGTGCGATAAACCGGGGATCTTCCCCCGCTTCCAGCATCCGCGCAACCCAGTAAACCGCTGCATCCGGGTCAGACCCACGCATGGATTTGATCAGCGCACTGGCGGCATCGTAGTGATCATCCCCCGTGCCGTCGTACACAATCGCCTTGCGCTGCATGGATTGCTGGGCGATATCGAGGGTAATGTGAACGGAAGCCGATAGCGGAGAGCCGATAGCGGATAGCGAAGACCCCGATGACTGGTCCGCTTGCGGCTTAGCGGCATCATCACTCGAAAGCACAGCGATTTCGATCGCCGTGAGCGCGCGTCGCGCATCGCCGTCACTCGAGACTGCAATGAAGTTCAACGCGGCGTCGTCGATCGTTACTTTGAGCTTGCCGAATCCGCGTTCGTCATCCGCCATCGCGCGCTGCACGAGCGTCTTGATATCGTCTTCATCCAACGCCGCAAACTGAAAGATCTGGCTGCGGCTGACCAGTGCCGAGTTGACCGCAAAAAACGGGTTCTCGGTGGTGGCGCCGATGAGGATGACCAAGCCCGCTTCGACGTCGCCGAGCAGAATATCCTGCTGCGCGCGATTGAAGCGGTGAATTTCGTCGAGGAACAGCACCGTGCGCTTCCCACCGGCGCCGATGCGCTCTCGGGCGGCGTCGAGAATCGTGCGCACTTCCTTCACACCGACGCTGGCGGCGTTCATCTCTTCGAAGTGGCTTTGAGTTTGATTGGCGATGATCTGCGCCAGCGTGGTCTTGCCCGTGCCCGGCGGGCCGTAAAACAGCACGCTCATCAACCGGTCGGCTTCAAGCATTCGCCGAAGCAACTTGCCCGGGCCGAGAAAATGCTGCTGCCCGGCGAACTCATCCAGCGTCCGCGGGCGCATACGCATCGCCAGCGGCGCGACGCGGTCACGGTTCTTCTTGCGAGATTCGGCAAAGAGGTCCACGCGCCTAAATATAGCCGAATTCCGCTGCCAATCCTTGCCATGCGTCGGGTATACTGACGGAAGAGGTGCTGTATGACGACAATGTCCGCCCCCGCGACCGCTCCCATGACCGCCGACGAACTTTTGGCAATGCCGGATGATCCGCGCGTGGTTCGGGAACTTTATCGCGGAGTTTTAATTGAACGCCGGGCGATCAAACATTGCTATTCGCATAGCAGGACTCACGCGATAGTTGGATTTCGTTTAAGCACCTGGATCAAGACTCAACCCAAACCTCGTGGTGTAGTCATGGGAGGCGAGGCCGCCGTTCGAATCTCCAAGAATCCCGATACGTTCGTCGGCGTCGATGTTGCGCTGATCTCCGCCGAGCTTGCCGCCGCTACACCCAAAGACGCGTCTTACGTCGACGGCTTGCCCATTCTCATTGTTGAAGTGCTGTCGCCGTCCGACCGCCATCGCCAGGTCATGCGAAAAGTCGATGCTTACACCAATGCCGGCGTGCCTGTGGTGTGGGTGATGGATCCTGACCTCGAACTGGTCACCGTGATCGAACCCGGCAAGCCCGCGCAAGCGTTCAACATCACTCAGAATGTGCCTTCACATCCACTCATGCCCGGGTTGGGGGCTTCGGTGAAGGATTTGTTCGCCTAACCGTCGGCAGATTATGTAACCATCCGATTTCCCGCTTATCTGAAACTCCATTCCACTCGATCAATTCTGTTGTAGGCGGCGCTGTGTGAGCTACACTCTTCGCACCTGTCGCTGGCTCGATCTCATGGTCTGATAACGGAGCAGAAGCAGCATGTGTGGAATTATTGCATATGTCGGTCGGAAGATCGCGCAGCCAGTCCTCATTGAAGGATTGAAGCGCCTGGAGTACCGCGGGTATGACTCGGCGGGGATCTGCGTCATCGACAGCAACGCCAACCTGCACATCCGGCGTTCCGTCGGCCGCATCAGCGTGCTCGAGCATTCGATCGAAGCCAAAGCAAAACTGCCCGACTGCTCAATCGGCATGGCCCACACACGCTGGGCAACACACGGCGGAGTGACCGAGGCCAACGCGCATCCGCACTCCGACAACGCCGGGCGGATTGCAATCGTGCACAACGGCATCATCGAAAACTATCACGCGCTCAAACAGTTCCTCACCGATAAGGGCCACTCGTTCAGCAGCCAGACGGATACTGAAGTGCTGGCGGTGCTGATCGGCCACCTCTACGCCGAGCTTTTGGCCAAAGGGAATGGCAACGGCTCCTCGCTGCTCGGCAAGGCCGTTCAACTGGCGCTGCACGAAGTCGAAGGCACTTACGGCATCGCGGTGGTGTGCAAGGAAGAGCCTGATACGCTCGTGGTGGCGCGCAAGGGTTCCCCGCTGATTATCGGGGTGGGCGATGACGAGTATGTTGTGGCATCGGATGCCAGCGCCATCGTCGAACACACGAGCCGCGTGATTTATTTGAGTGACAACGAGATGGCCGTGCTCAAGCCCGACAGCTTTCGCACCACCACGATCAACGATATCGAAATCACCCCGACGATTACGCAGCTCGAACACACGCTGGATGAATACGAACTGGGCGACTATGAAAATTACATGCTCAAAGAAATCTTTGAGCAACCGACGGCGGTCCGCAACTGCTTGCGCGGGCGAGTCGACCAAAAAGAATGCCGAATTGTCCTGGGCGGCATCGCCAATTTTGCCAAAGAGCTGGTGAAAGCCCGCCGCATCGTGCTCACCGGTCAGGGCACCGCGTGGCACAGCGGGCTGGTGGGCGACTACTTGTTTGAAGACCTCGCGAAAGTCGTTACCGAAGCCACGTACGCCAGCGAGTTTCGCTATCGCAATCCGCTGGTGGAAGAAAACACGATCGTCATCGCCATCAGCCAATCGGGCGAAACCGCCGACACGTTGGCGGCGTTGCGCGAAGCGAGAGAAAAAGGCGCGCTTGCGCTGGGCGTGGTCAACGTGGTCGGCAGCACCATCGCCCGCGAGACCGATGCCGGCATTTATCTGCACGCCGGGCCGGAGATTGGCGTGGCGAGCACCAAGGCGTTTACGTGTCAGCTCACGGTGCTGACCATGCTGAGCCTGTTCATCGGCCGCCGAAAGTTCATGAGCCAGCCGCAGTGCAGCCAACTTATTGAGGGGCTGGTGGAGATTCCCCAGCAGATGTCACGCGTGCTGGAGCACAGCGAGCACATCAAGGGCATCGTCGAAAAATTCTGCGACCGGGAAAACTGGCTGTTTCTCGGCCGCGGGTATCACTATCCGATCGCGTTGGAAGGCGCGCTGAAGCTGAAAGAAATCAGCTACATCCACGCCGAAGGCATGCCCGCCGCCGAGATGAAGCACGGGCCGAT
>CAZXLA010000193.1:0-7155 GCA_964641895.1 uncultured Tepidisphaeraceae bacterium | reverse complement strand
CGTTTAGGGCCAGGACTACCGGGGTATCTAATCCCGTTTGCTCCCCTGGCTTTCGTGTCTCAGTGTCAGTACACCCCCAGCGAGTTGTCTTCACCATTGGCGTTCCAGATGATATCTACGCATTTCACCGCTCCACCATCTGTTCCACTCGCCCCTAGATTGCTCAAGAAAAGCAGTATACCAAGCCGTTCCACGGTTGAGCCGTGGGATTTCACAAGGTACTTACCCTTCCGCCTACACACGCTTTAAGCCCAGTGATTCCGTCTAACGCTCGAGGCCTCTGTATTACCGCGGCTGCTGGCACAGAGTTAGCCGCCTCTTCCTCTGGGGTAGATCAGAACTTTCTTTCCCCTGACAGGAGTTTACATTCCGAAGAACTTCGTCCTCCACGCGGCGTCGCTCCGTCACACTTTCGTGCATTGCGGAAGATTCGTTACTGCAGCCCCCCGTAGGAGTCTGGGCAGTGTCTCAGTCCCAATGTGACCGGCCGACCTCTCAGTCCGGTTACGCGTCATCGCCTTGGTGAGCCATTACCTCACCAACTAGCTGATACGATATCGCCTGCGCCCAATGCAGTGACCCTTTGAGCACCGAACCATGCGGTTCTGTGGTCTCATCTGGTATTACCTAATCTTTCGACTAGCTATCCCAGACATCGGGGTACATTAGCGATATATTACTCACCCGTCCGCCACTGTGTATTGCTACACCGTTCGACTTGCATGTCTTAGCCACGCCGCCAGCGTTCAGACTGAGCCAGGATCAAACTCTTCAATTGAATTTCTTGGCACGAATCCCGCCTCCTGCTCGACGTCACTCTTGCGAGCTGGTCAAGGCTGACGGTTTTGGGTTCGCGTTTATCCTCGAAACGAGTTTGTCCGGATTAATTCAAGACTGTGATTTCTCACGGGCCTCGAGCTAATCCTTTCTGCTCACCGTGCGGCTAAGCATCGGCGAGTCAGTCATGGTCATAAATGACCATGAGCAAGGCTCAAACACTTACTTCTGGCGCCCAACCCTGCGTAGGGTTGGGTTTTCTCTCAAATATGAATTGATCAAGGAAGATCACTAAATACTTGCGTGAACCACAAGAGTATTTGAGATTTTGGTGGGCACATCTAATCCCGTTGCAAGCAACGGGGCTAAACATACCACTTGGATCTTGCCCTTACACCTCAGGTCAACATACCTGATGCTTGGGAGCGACACTCTCGCGGCTACCGACTATTCACTTGTCAAAGAGCATGATGAACGCCGTGGCGTTGCATCTTTTTGCAACTTTCGTTGCATTCGTCCGTTGCAGTCGTCAGGCACGATTTTCATCGCGGCTGTCGTTTGTTCTCCCGGGCACGGGAGGGGAGATCTTACCGTTCGTTTCCGTCGTGTCAACCCTGCATTAAGTCTTTTTTCAGGACTCATCGGGATTATGTCGGCGAGCACAGCATCGCGGACAACACGCATCGTTTTAATGGCCTTGGCCACTTCAGACGACGAAACGGCGCAGCGATCATCACAACTTTCGATCGCTAAACGATACCTTCCGAATTTGTTGAGCAGATGCACGCCCGAAAAAATAACTCGCTACAAGTCTTTCAACTCGTTGCATCCAGCGTGCTGTGTGGGTCAACTGCCGTTTAACTGACGAGCGGAAGTTTAGGCGGTTATTATCGTCGCGTCAAGCGATTCGCTCGCTAATGTCATCCCAACTTCAAACGTCGCGGCAACTTCGCGCCTAACCGCAGGTTCGGTCAATACTTGCGAATCGACGACCATTACACCAAGCCTTCAATAGCGATGTCGATTGCGATTCAAAGCCGGCTAATGAGCAGTTCTTTCTGAAAAATCATCTCTTTGGGCATTTCACCGGCGAGTTTGAGGAACAACTCTTCCTGCCCGAGGATTTCGTTCTTCAATTCGTCGCCGGACACGCTCTGGAGCTTTTCGAATGCCTCGGGTGGCATATCAAGCCCTTCGAGGTCCAGGTCTTTCGCGAGCGGCACCCAGCCGATGATCGACTCCACCGCGTAGGCTTTTCCGTGGCAACGGTCGACGATCCACTTGAGCACGCGCATGTTCTCGCCGAAGCCGGGCCACATAAAGTTGCCTTCGTCGTCTTTGCGAAACCAGTTGACGTGGAACACCCGCGGGCAATCTTTCATCAACTTGCGCATGCGCATCCAGTGGATGAAGTAGTCGCGAATGTTGTAGCCAATGAATGGCAGCATCGCCATTGGATCGCGGCGGACGACGCCCACCGCGCCAGTCGCCGCCGCCGTGGTTTCGCTGCCCAGCATGGCGCCTAAGTATACGCCGTGCATCCAGTTAAACGCCTGGTAAACCAGCGGGACGTTTTTGCTGCGTCGCCCGCCGAAGATAATGCCCGCAACGGGCACGCCCGCCGGATCATTTGCGGCCTCGTCCAGCACCGGGTTGTTCGCCATCGGCGCGGTGAAGCGGCTGTTGGGATGCGCCGCTTTTGCGCCGGTTTCTTTGGCGATCTTCGGCGTCCACTTCTTGCCTTCCCAGTTAATGCACTCGGCGGGCGGTTCTGCGGTTTTGCCTTCCCACCACACGTCGCCGTCGGGCAACAGCGCTACGTTGGTAAAAATGCTGTCCTTCGCCATGCACACCATTGCATTGGGATTGGTCTTTTCATTCGTGCCCGGCACCACGCCGAAATAGCCCGATTCGGGGTTGATGGCGCGCAATTTTCCGGTTGACGGATCGACCCACATCCACACGATGTCGTCGCCGACCGTGGTGATTTTCCAACCGGCGTCAGTGTACTTCTTCGGCGGAATGAGCATGGCAAAATTGGTCTTGCCGCACGACGATGGGAAAGCCGCCGCGATGTAGGTCTTTTCTCCGTTAGGCGCTTTGGCGCCCATGAGCAGCATGTGCTCGGCCATCCAATTCTGCTGCTGGCCGAGGAAGCTGGCGATCCGCAGGGCCAGACATTTCTTGCCCAGCAGCGCATTGCCGCCGTACCCGCTTCCGAAGCTCCAAATGGTGTTATCCAGCGGGAAATGGCAGATATAGCGTCGATCCGGATTGCAATCGGCGACACAATGCAGGCATTTGGTGAACTCGTCGTCGTCGCCCAATTGGTCCCAGGCGACCTCACCCATCCGCGTCATGATGCTCATGCTGACCGCGACGTACAGCGCGTCGGTCAACTGCACGCCCACCTTCGCCAGCGGCGAGCCGATCGGCCCCATGACGAAAGGCACGACGTACATCGTGCGGCCCTTCATGCTTCCATCAAACAGCCCGCGCAGCTTGCCATACCCCTGCTTTGATTCCATCCAGTTGTTCGTCGGGCCGACCATGTCCTTACCCGGCGTGCAAATGAACGTGAGATGCTCCGTCCGCGCGACGTCATTCGAGTTGGATCGATGGTAGTAACATCCCGGCCATTTCTTCTGATCAAGCTTCACGAAGACGCCATCGTTCGTGCCCTGCTCAAGCAGTTGCTCCCGCTCGCCCTTGCTTCCGTTGCACAGATAGAGCTTGTCGGGCTTGCAAAGATCGATGCACGCCTCGATCCATTTGCGAACGAACGGATTTTTGACGAGTTCGCCGAGTTGCGCTCGTTCGAAGGGGCCACTAAATGCTGCTTTCGACGCCACACTGTCGGGAGCGGTCATTGTGGTCATGACGCACGGGTCCTTTCTCGGCCGACCGTCAACCGCATTGTCGGCCGCGCCGGTTTTGCGCGACGCGAAGCGGCCAGGTCGGCCAACGGGGTGTTGTTAAGGTAATCTTTCTGCCGCCGGCGGATCGATTCAGGTGGATCATGCTGCGGACAGGGCATAGGGTCGCTGCACTTCTCGCGCCCATTTTCCGATAGGCACGACTTTGCTCGTGGATTATGCTATCCGCTTATCATTCGGCGTCCAACCACCGGTCGGCGGCTTCGGAAACATCGCCAAGACTTGAATCAAACGCCGTTAGCGAGTCTATTCACCCGCCCTGGCTATTGATTGATGGAGAAAACCATGACCGTCAAATGTTCGATATTGTTTGTCCTGGCCGCTGTGGCGGTCGGCGGATGCACCAAAACCACAACCACCCTCGGCGGCGCGGCCGGGTCGCAGCGCGATTTGGAGCGATTGCGCGAAACCTACGCCCAAAAAGACCCGAAAGTGGTCGTAGGATCAGTCGTCGGCGTGCTTCCGGAAGAGAGCCTGCTCGCCGTCGGTAATGTGCCGGTGGACCGCTTTTTCACCGGCGACCCGTTGAGCATTCTGGATGCCGACCAAACCACGATCGCATTTGCCACCGTCGTGCGGCGGTCGCTCGATACCGTGCACGTCAAGTACACGTCGCAACCCACTGCCCGCGCGCCGGTTGAAGGCGATCTGGTTGTGCGGTTTCCGCGATAGTTGAATTGCAGTCGTCGAGCTGGCGCAGGTGCGCCGGCCGACCGAGGATTGAACAATCGCGTGAGCGAAATCGATGCATCCCCGCAGCTCGTGTTGGCCAGCGCCAGCCCGCGCCGACGTGAACTGCTGCTGGCGGCGGGATATGAATTTGAAGTTCATCCCGCCAACTTGGACGAAGACGACTTTCCACCGCAATCGTTGCCTTCCGATGTTGCACTCGGCCTCGCCCGACGCAAGGCCGAAGCGATGAGCGAGCGGTTTCCCGACCGCGTCGTCCTCGCCGCCGATACGGTGGTGGCGTTCGGCGACCACATCCTGGGAAAACCGCACGACGCCGCCGACGCCCGCAACATGCTGCGCCTGCTCGCCGGCACCACGCACGTCGTCATCACCGGCGTGGCGGTGATTCACACGCTGGCCAACTTCGACAAAGCCGCCAAAGTGCTCTCCGCCGTCCACATGCGCCCCCTCACCGACGGTGAAGTAAATGCCTACGTGGCCACCAACGAATGGGTGGGCAAAGCCGGCGGCTACGGCATTCAGCACAAAGACCCGTTCGTTCGCAAAATCGGCGGCGATTTCTCGAACATCGTCGGTCTCCCGATGAAACTCGCCACGCGGCTTTTGCTGGAGGCGGGCATCAGGGGGAAGCCAAAAACTTGACCGATGGCCGGCCGGGACAAATCGCCAAATCACGGCGCTTGTGTTTGAGCTTTGATGCTTGGATATTGGTGCTTGTGCCTCTCATGCTGTTTCAGTCGCCATGTTCGCCCTCTCCACCATCTTCTCCCTCCTCGTCGCCGTCGCCGGATGGCACTACGCGTTTTATTCCGCCGCCGCCGCACGGCTCGGGGCGATTGAATCGGCGCCGACCAACCGGCTGCGCGTGCGCTTGCGGCGCATCAATGGCTTGATGATGTGCGCAATGGCTATGTGCATATTTCTAGGTGCCGCGTCGCTGGAAAATCGTTGGTCGGCGGCCGTAACGGTGGTACTTTGGTTTACCGTGATGGTGCTGCTGTTTGGCATCGCAATATTGGCGCTGGTCGACATGCGGCTTACGCACCAGTTACGACGGCAGATGCGCCAACGGCGCGACAGAGAAGAACCGAAATGACGACCTGTCGATCAATTTTTGTCTTATTGACAACCTTGCTGCTGCATGGCTGCGACCGCTCGTCGGCTGACGCGCCGCGCCTGCCCACGGTCGATATGCCCCTGGGCAGCCGCATATTTACACTCGAAGTTGCCGCCACGGATATCGATCGCGCCAAGGGCCTTATGGATCGCGATTCGATGCCGGTGGGCCGCGGCATGATCTTCGTGTTCGCCGAAGAAGCCCCGCGCGCTTTCTGGATGAAGAGCACTCGGATCGCGCTCGACATCGTATACATCAGCGCCGCCGGCGAAGTGGTGGATATCAAGTCGATGCAGCCGTTCGACCTTCGCTCCACCCCCAGCGAAAAGCCGGCGAAGTACGCGATCGAGCTGAACCTCGGCGCGGTGGCCGCTTGTGGCGTGAAGAAGGGCGACAAGCTCCAGATCCCCCCCGCCGCCGCCGAACCCAAGCCGTGATTCTTCGGTGGAGGGCGCGGCTCCCGCCGCGCCGAAGTGTTGATTCGGCATCAAGTTTGCCACTGATCGATCCGATGCCACATAGCGGGCGGACTCAGCACCCCGGAGCATTGTGGGAAGCATTCAATCGCCGATCAACATCTCCTCATTAATCGATCCGCCGGCCACGTCGGAACACCTTTTATCGGTCGTCGACAACCTACAGGCGGAGGTGGCGTCGTTGAATGTCGAGGTCGACCTGTTGCGCCGCCGCGATGACTCGCTGAATCGATACATGCAGCGGGTGGACGACGAGATGCGCCTGGCCGCGCGGCTGCAACGCGATTTTCTCCCCAAGCTACTGCCTCAACTCGGCTCGGTCCGTTTTCATACGCTGTTTCGCCCCGCCGGATACGTGAGCGGCGATCTTTACGACATCATGCGGCTGGATGAGCATCACGTCGGCTTTTACCTCGCCGACGCCGTCGGTCACGGTCTGCCGGCGGCACTGCTGACGATGTTCATCAAGAACGCGTTGGTCACCAAGCAGATCGGCCCCGACGGCTATCGATTGCTGCAACCCAGCCAGACGATGGCCCGACTTAACGATGCACTGCTGAGCGCCAACCTCTCCCATGCGACCTTCGCCACCGCGCTCTACGGCTCGATCGATACACGCACCAACCTCGTCTGCTTCTCCCGCGGCGGCCACCCGAACCCCATCGTGCTGCGCAAAGACGGCACAATTCTGCACACCGAAAGCGAAGGCCCGCTCCTGGGCATCTTCCCCGATGAACCGTTCTCCGATTGCAGCGTGCAACTCAACCCCGGCGACCGCCTGCTCATCTTCACCGACGGCGTGGAAGTGGCGTATTGCGAATCCGAGCAGGTCGACCCCACGATGTGGCTCCGTGAACTCGAACTACGACGCAACCTTGCGGGCGAACAACTGCTGCAGGAACTCGCCGATCGAATGGACGCCAACTTCGGATCGCTCGCGCCCAAAGATGATCTGACGATTATTGCGATTGAAGTAAGTTAGCGCAGCGGGGCGTCAAGTCGAAGTCTAATACGCAAAAACCCGAATAACCAAACGCCTGAACCAATAAATTGGGGTGCCACTATTTGAGCCTAAGCTCAAGTAGTGCGAACACCGAGTGCGTGGTTAGGAAATATGCCGTCCGACAAATTCACCCATCCGTAATTCGCACGACTT
>CAZXLA010000192.1:0-7213 GCA_964641895.1 uncultured Tepidisphaeraceae bacterium | reverse complement strand
ACATCTCGGATGCCACCATCGAAATAATCTTTGTTCTCGTTCGATCGCAAAATGGTACATGCCTGACACCCGTCGCTTTGATCACCATCATCGCAACCGAGCCATGAAGTTGCCGCATCAACTCACCGAGGTTCTCGCCCGACTTCAGGTAACCGAGCATGTGGTAGTGATTGTTGAGCAGCGACCACACCCACGGAACAAATCCGTGCTTTTTGGAATAGAACTCGAAACGGTTGGTGAAGATCGCCTTCGCTCGTTCCGAGTCAAACATCGGAACGCCTTCGCGCGTTTTCGAGGTAATGAAATAGACGGAGTTATCACGGTACCAATGCGCGAAGCGGTGCCGGCCGTCCTAATACTCGTTTTGGGTGGACGTGGATTTGCGGAAGTTTCCCATTCCCGACACTAACATGGTCAGCAAGCTGACCACGCCAAAACTCTATTCTGCATCCGAATTTATTGCGCGCGATTTCATCACCGAAAACACGATCGACGCATCGGCATAGCTCTCGAAGTAAGTCACCTTGCCCTCGCGCGCAATGCACAGAAACGCCGAGGGAACTTCCCAATGATCTTCCTCGCGCAGCGAACCATCGGGCGCGTAAGTTCCCTCGGCGGTGCCGAAGATGCCTACGCCTTCTGTGTCGGCAATTACACGCTGCACGCAAATGCGGTAGTCGGGGTGGTTCTTGAACTGCGCGGTCCATGTATCGCGGATAAATTGGCGGTCTTTAAAATGCTCACCGGAGGAGTTGACGTATTCGTATTGGCTGTGAACCAGCGCCATGATGCCGTCGACGTCGTGCGCATTGATTCGATCGATGAATTTGAGGACCGTTTCTTTCATCGCAAACACCATCCTACACCACTATCGGCATCACCCGGCCGCCCAACGTGGCGGAGATTACCGCCGGATTGCACCCCACGCAACGAAATTTCCGATCGCGCGGCATTTGCTCGGGAATTGAACTTGCTGATGGACTGGTTGATATCCATGCATTGCCCGTGCAGCGCATTTGTCTCGCACGCCGACCATTGTCTTTCCGACAGACTGATCGCCGGCGCCCAAACAAGTCTATCGCACGACCATCACCTCATCGAGCGGCCGACGAACGACCGCTGCTACGGGAACCGTCAGATTGTCGGCAGGGTAACCCAGCGGAATCAGCAGAAACGGCCGTTCGTTGGAAGGCCGGCCGAGAATGGTGGTGAGAAACTTCATGGGGCTGGGCGTGTGCGTGAGCGTGGCCAGTCCCGCGTGGTGAGCCGCACAAAGCAGCATTCCCACCGCGATCCCGACCGATTCGTTCACATAGTAAACCTGCGATCCGTCGTCCGCCTGGGCGAGCTTGAAAACGACAATGAGCCAGGGAGCGATTTCCAGGAAAGCCTTGTTCGTATCCGTACCGAGCGGCGCCAAGTCGGCAAGCCAGGCCCGCCCGCCGCGACGGCCATAAAATTCGCGCTCCTCCGCTTCGGCGGCCAGCCGGATTTCATGTTTGAGCGATCGATCCCGTACACACACGAAACGCCACGGCTGTTTGTTGGCGCCGCTCGGCGCCGAATGTGCAGTCTGAATCAGACGTTCGACAATTTCGACCGACACCGGTTTCTCAGAAAACATTCGCACGCTGCGGCGCAATCGCATTGCCTCGTAAAACTGTCGGGCGGATTGCTCCGCCGAGTGACTGGGGACATACCGGTCCGGGCGGATCATCGGAGGAGTCGGGTCTTTCATCGCGCGCCTTGATGCTGTCAAAAAAATTCAATCGGAACACCTCCTTACTATACTACACTCAATTCGTTCCTCGTCGCGCAGGGCCGAGTCAGATGATCGATTCGATGGAAACCCCCGTATCGGTCGGATCATTGTCCGACGTATCGGTTCCCGCGCTGCCCGCGAGCAAGTCGGCACCATTCCCGCCGAACGCGCGCTTCGAATTGTCGGTACCGGCCGTGCCGGTGGGCGAAGTCATCTCCTCGACCGCCACCGATTCGGCGGGAAACACGTGGGAGTATTCCGCCATCCTGGTCAACAGTCCGCCGGTCGCAGTCAATGACCACTACACGGTTGGTCACGACCAGACCCTCGTCGCCAACCACGCGACGGTGCCGGCAGCGTGACTCTCAACGACAACGGCGTGCTCGCTAATGACACCGACATTGACGACGACCTCGACGCGATCCTGGTGAGCGGTCCGAGTTTCGGGACGCTGACGCTGGACGAGGAGACCGGCACGTTCACTTATACCCCCAACACCGGCTTCTCCGGCACTGACACCTTCACCTACAAGGCAAGCGACGATGATGGAGCCGAATCGAACGTCGCGACGGTGACGATCACCGTCACGCCGGCGTCGGCCGGGAGCGTCTATCTGATCCCCGACGCCTGCAACCCGGGCAAGACGGCACTTATCGTCAAACGGCACACCAGGCGCGGACAACATCTCCATCTTCCCGGCGACCGGCGGGGTCAAGGTCTCCTTCGGCGGCGTCAGCCCCGGGTTGGATGAAGCGAACACCAGCCCGGAACGGGCGAAAGAAGCGATGCACCATCGATCGCACTTTGCCGATTGGAGGCCCGTGAACGCACGATCCAATTACCTTTTACCATTTAATCTTGAAAACGGTGACTGTCCCGGAGAGGGTGAAATGGCTCAGACAGCAGACGTCGATGACTCCTCAATGGTCAGACCTGAAGCAGGTTCTCATCAGGCAAGTGACGGGTTCTTGGTCTTCGACGATCCGCGTTCAAGTAGTGTGAACACGACGGCCGCAACAACAATAAGAATGCCGAACCACACCCAGTCAGACATGCCCGTTACGTCTGGCAGTCTGACCTTCCCCAGTGCGGCAACATTGAGAATGTGAGCTTCAACCCACTTGAAGCTCATCGCATAGAGAATCCCACCCACCAGCATACCTGCAAAGCCCACCAGCGCGTGAACACTGCCCGTCGCCACTGCAGCCACGCCAGTGCCTGGGCAATAGCCGTACGTGACCATACCAACGCCGAAGATGCTTGCGCCGAGCACGACGCCCAGCATGTTGGCCGGCTTGATGTGATAGTTGGCGTGCCCGAGTTGATGGAGGATGAGTACGCCAATCCCGCCGACGATGATCGCGGTAAACATGACCTTCAGCACCGTGAAGTCCTTAAGTAGGAACTGATTCACGATCGTCGCATAGTTGGCCACCCTTCCGCGCTGCAGAAGCAGGCCGAAGAGGAATCCGAACACGACGGCAAGGACTAACGCGGGCGTACCAGTAATCGGGAGCGTCATGAAACACCTACCACCTGTTAAAGTCGATCATCGATCAGCGAGACGCAGTGCGGCGGCCGAACAGGAGGAACGCCGTCACGACACCGGAGACGAACATCGTGAGAAAGAACGTCCACCCACTGACGGCCAGTTGCAGTGACCCGCTCAGCCCATTGCCGCTGGTACATCCACCTGCCATGCGGGCTCCATACATCGTGAGGATGCCGCCGGCGAACGCGACGACCAGGCGTTTGACAGGCGATGCGCCAAATCGGTCCTTCCACACCTGCGGGACGACTTCGACTTTGAAGTCGCGACTCAGCAGTGCACCGACAAGTGCGCCGATAAATGTGCCGACGATAAAGAGCGTGCCGTAGTCCCATGCCGGCATGTTCTTAGCCCAGTATGAATTGGCTTTCAGACCCTCCACGCCCATCACCGGCTCCGCGACCGCACCCGACCAGGCGGATAGGGCGGTCGTGATGCCCAGCGGAGCGTTCACCACTGCGAATACAACCCAACTCAAAAGCCCGATGCCCACCCCCACCACGTACGGATTCCAGCGTGGCCGAAACAGAAAGGCTGACTTGAAATCAACACCCTGAGTCATGGCGACCTCCGAGGTTATCGAGTTGACTGGCGAATATCACTATACTACACTTTAGCAATATGATCAAGCAGAAGTCAAGCCCTGTCCAAAGAAAGCAGACACCGGATCAGCAGTCGCCTCATCTTGATGCCGTTGCAGAGTTGTTCGGCGTCCTCTCCGAGTCGACGCGATTGCGCATTCTTCAGCACCTTCAACAAGGTCCGTCGACGGTCAGCGGTCTCGTCGATGCACTGGGTATCCGGCAGGCCAATGCCTCGAAACATCTTGGCATTCTCTATCAGGCAGGCCTGCTCAAGCGAGAAAGGGACGGCAACCTCGTTCGGTATTCGATTCGGATGCGGCTGGTCTTCAAGCTGTGCGACCTCGTCTGCGACGAACTTCACCGCGGCGCGACCGAGCGTGTCGCACGCTTGTTTCCTAGACAAACACCCAATTGAAGGGGCGAAGTGGGGTCGGGCGTTTTCGATTCTGTGCCGTGCGTCCGAACTTATTTATTGCAAAGTTAGGAGCGTTCGGGAGCGTTCGGGAGCGTTCGAGCGTTGAGCGTTCGAGCGTTCGGGGCAGTCACGAGCTTCAGGGCAGTCACCGTTTTTTCTTCGTTCGCTTCCGTTTCTCAGATGCACGCCGAGTCACTGTATTCTTCTGCTTTCGTGGGCGGCCTCGGGCCAGGGGGCGCAGGCGTTTGCCGAGCTTTGTTTCGGCCTTCGACAGCCAACTGTCGCCGGCGAGCGGGCGGCCGGTGGTCGTGGCACGGCGGATTTGGTCGACCTGCTTTTTATCCAGCCTTTGCTGCAGCACGTCACGCCACTCGTGCGGCGTGGCGCGGCGGAGAAAGTCGGGCATATCCAGCACGGCGTGTGCGCGGCCATCGCCGCAGTGAACTGCGGCGCTTGACCACGCGTACCGCCACGGCAGCCGACATATTTTCGCGCGAACCGGGTTGAGCTCGATGTAGCGCATCGCCAGGCCGGTATGGTGGTCGTCCATCGCGGCGGAATGAAAGCGGTTCTGCCACAGATGGCCGCTGCGCCGGTGCAAGCGGTTGATGATCTGCGTGTATCGCCAGTGGGTGCGGCCAAGCGCTTTGGCCAGTGATGCAGCTTGCCTGGGAATGGCGATCAGGTGCGTGTGATTGGTCATGAGACAATACGCCAGCACCGTCACGGAATGTCGCGTACACTCCTCCGCCAGCAGGTTCAGGTAGAGCCGCCGATCGTCATCGGTAAAGAACACGGCTTGGCGATTGTTCCCCCGCTGCGTGACATGATGCGGGGCGCCCGGAACGACGATGCGTGCAACACGCGGCATGAGCGCATGGTGCCCTGCGACCTCATGGAACACAATACCTCAATACTTCCGCCTCGAAATAGGTGGCTGTCCTGTACTGTCCAAACAGTGGAGCCGAAACCGGACACTTCTACTTGGATAAGACCGGACATTACTACTTTGGTACGACATCTATGACGAGCTGCGTCAACGCGCCGGGCGGTTGATGCGCGGCAAGCGGCGCGATCACACGCTGCAGCCGACGGCGCTGGTGAACGAAGCGTGTCGAGGGACTGTGGGTGGTTGCCCAACGCCGATTGCGCTTTAGACAAAAACGTGAGCGATGCCCGGAACGCGATCGATTGCGGTCGGCGGCTTGTGGCCATCGACCCCGCCGCGGTTGAGTTTCGATCGGTACTTGCGACAGCTTTAGAGTTGCAGGGCGACATCGCCATCGCCCAATCCAACCGCCCCGCCGCCACCGAGTCCTATGAACAGGCGACCCACGAATGGACGACGCTTCAAAAAAACACCACCGACTGGCCCCAGCCCGCGGCGGCGATCGCGCTGTTGCGGTTGAAGCTTGCGATGTAGGTGTCACCCGGTTCGGCGAAGTAGCGCACTCCGACCGGTAGGTCACTCGCGAGTACGCTTCGGGATGAAAGTAAATCGCAATAAGAACCCGCGGCACTTCGTTGCGGCATGATGTGCGTTGGTCGAATGTCCCAGTGCTTAACTGGCCCAGTGCTTAACTTTCCCAATGCCTAACTTTGAACGAGTTCGGCCGACTCATCGTGTTCATCCACTTCGACCTGCTCGGCCATCAGCAGCGCGCGGGTTTCGTAGGTGTTGCCTTCCACATGAAACTCCACCTCATACGCCACCCAGGGCGCGCACCAGGTTGATCGCACCACGCCACTCATTCCCCGGCTGAGCATTAGCTCGGGAATATCTTGCGTGAGGATGACGGTGTCATCGATTATCGGATTGCGCATAGCTGCCTCCATGCCGAGCAGGAACGAAAAATTTTGTGGTCGGCCGATCCTGGCCGAACGGTGCTCGCCGAACTCCGCGGCGGCGCGTCTCTTTCCCCACTTATCACAGTATCATAAGATGCCAATAATATTTCGAACGTCAATCGAAATTGTCCAACATATGTAGAATGATTGGCTCGCCACAAGAGTTACATCGAAAGTTGCGCCGCTGGTATTCCAGAAACCGCCGCGACCTTCCGTGGCGTGTTCCGGTAGGTTCGTACCCCGATACCCTGCCGGATTCATACTTCGTTCTTGTGAGCGAAGCCATGCTGCAACAGACACAGGTGACGACCGTCGTTCCGTATTTCAAACGGTTCATCAAGGCATTTCCGACGATTCGGCACTTGGCCCACGCGGATGAACAAGCCGTGCTGCGGCTTTGGCAGGGCCTGGGCTACTACAGCAGAGCGCGGAATCTGCGCGGTGCGGCGCGCATGGTTCTAGAAGAGTTCGGCGGCATTATTCCCCGCGACATCGTATCGCTCCGCTGGCTGCCCGGCGTGGGCCGATACACCGCCGGTGCGATTGCCTCCCTGGCATTCGGGCGCCGTGAGCCGATTGTCGATGGTAACATCGTCCGCGTGATCTGTCGGCTCGACTGCATTGAGAACGACCCGCGCGACCGCGCGGTGATCGACCACATCTGGTCGCGCTCCGCCGAATTGCTTCCCACCAAACGCGTCGCGGCGTTCAACTCAAGCTTGATGGAACTGGGAGCGACGATCTGCACGCCCAAGCAACCGAAGTGCCTGCTCTGTCCCGTGCGCGACCTGTGCGGCGCTCTGGCGGCGGGCAAGGTGCAGCACATTCCGCCGCCCAGGAAATCCAAACCGACGCCACTGAACCGTCGCACTGTGATCTGTGCGCTGCGTCAACATCAGAAAACGATTGAAGTGCTGATCGAGCAACGCCCGGCGACGGGGCGATGGGCGGGGATGTGGCAGTTTATTACGGTGTCTTCGGAAGTCGAAATTACTCCCCCGCCCTGTGCTCAGGGAGGGGGCCGGGGGGAGGGTCGAGCGAGAAAGCCCGCACCC